>DATEZA010000240.1:0-18812 GCA_035255945.1 Thermoanaerobaculia bacterium | reverse complement strand
ATCACCGCATACATCGGTCAGCACAACTCCGAACCCAAGTCGTTCAAATGGACTGCGACCGCCGACCAGATCATGGAGAAAGTTGCTCGCGCCAAGCTCAGACTTCAAAAGACGGCATCTGAATGACACACTCCACTAGCTAGGCAAGTACTAGGCGTGCCTAGTCGCAGCCCCACTGCGAGCTAGCTAAGCTAACGACCCGATGAAATCGGACACCAGCCGCGATCGTCGATAGTGACGAGTTCCCTCAAATCGCGCTTATGGTCGATTCGAGGTACTCAGACCAAGTGTCGAGCTTCCGATTGAACCAGAGCAGATGCTTGTCCATGTCCGCCTCACCGGCGATCTCCGCGATGCGGACGCACAGTGGGTCCAGTGGAGAGGCGACATCGCCCGCCGCAAAGTTCCACCGCAAATTCCGTCGATGAAAGCGTGGCACGACGCTCTGCATATCTCCACCAAAGAGTGCGGCGTAGCCGTCGGCGAGGGAGTTGAGAACGGCTTGCCGGACCGGGAACCGTGCCATCGGCAGGTCGTTGATGAGCTCTAGAAACGCTGGTACAACGTCGCGAAAGATGTTCCAGACCTCCATCGCGAAGAATGTCGAGCCAGAGCGTTGGCTCGCCTGCTCGAGGACGAGCTCGGTGATCGACCGAAAAAGCGCTGCGAGGTCTGGGCGCACCGCTTCACGCGTAACGTCGCGGACGATCTGGCGCAGCGCGATGAGCCGAAGCATCGCTTCTTCTGGTTCGGCGGCCGCGAATAGGTCGTTGCAGAATCGGCCGACGATGCCGAGGACGTTCTCAAACACCTCCTCGCTGGACATTCGAGGTGTCAGGAGTGCGGCCTCGATCGCGAATCGCCCACGGGCAATGGAATTGGACACCGCCTCGACGCGTGGATCGCCCATCGCATCCGCCACTGCGAAGCGGAGATCAGCCCGAAGCGCGGAGCGCTCCGGAAGCTGAGACGCGAGCACCAGGCGTACCGCGTCGGCGAGGTCACATGCAGAAATCTCGTGGACTAGGCCGGGCGCGAAGATATCGGGCAGGATGCGCTGCTGGAGCAGGTCGACCATGGAATAGGTCAGCATCGCTTTCATGCGTCGCGTTGACAGACGCACGGTTGCGCCGAGATACCGGCAGAATGACCTGAAGAGGGAGGGGTCGTTCAGTGCGATGTGAATCGCCGTATGCTTTACCATTTCGACGATCGGCCACGCGCCGTCAGTGACACGGGAGCAAGTGGAGATCGGATTCGAAGCGGCCGTGCCGATGGCCGTCATAAATAGCTCAAGGATCGTCTCCATCTCCACGAGCGTCGCTTTCTGATTGCGCGCGATGCGGAGCGCGGCGGCGACTTTCCGCGTGCAGGACCACGCCTCAATCTGCCACCGCTGCGGGTCGGTGTCCTGGCCGATCATGAGAAAGAGCAGACGCGCGTGTCCTTCGGCCTCCTGCACGACAGGAGTGAACGCAGCGCAGGTTTCACGGAGGAGATCCAACTTGCTTTCGAACAGCTTCAACGCTTCCTCGCGGCGTACGGTGCGAAACGCGCGTACGCGAGAGACGCAGTCGGGGCACACCTGGATGTGACGCAGTTCGCCGGCCGATGCTGCGTCGGCGTTCTCGAGGATGTCATTGAGTCGAACGAGCCTCGGGCAACCGTACAGGCCATGGTCCCCGGCAGAGGCGGAAGACGGAGCGAGCCCCAGGAGACTCTCAAGCTCGCGATCAGAAATCTGGGAGTCCGTGGAGTCGAACGTTTCCGCTGCTTTCGATGACGCTCTCCCGGAGGGGAAATCCTCATGCCCCTTTCCCTGATCTCGCGACCGGCGTAGGTTCTGGCGCAAGTCATCCAGCTCCGACTCATCGTAAGCAGCCATGTTCATCATCTCCTTTAGTCGTTGTGATTGGGATTGAGGATTCTACGGAGCTCATTTTTTGCTTTGTTCAGACGATCATAGATAGCTGCCTTGGTTAGACCGAGATCGCGGGCGATGTCGGTAACTTCGTCGCCGAGAAGAGTGCGCTCCACGACTACTTGCTGTTTGAGCGGAAGTTTCTTGACGGCGTCAAGAAACTGATTGTGGCTAAGCTGGTCGTAAGGGGTCTTGCCGTCGGCGTACGCGCCGACATTCTCATCGCCCACCTCGCAGAACAGAATCATGCGACCGCCAGCGCGGCGGCGGTCCAACGCAACATTCCGCGCAACCTCGGCGACCCATGCGCGTACGCTGCGCGACGCATCCAACGTGTCGATTCGGACGAGCAGTCTGACGAGTGTCTCCTGCGCTGCGTCGCGCGCCGCATCGTCGTTGTGCAGAATGGCCATCGCACTTCGGAACGCTACCTCTCCGTGTCGCTCCGACAATTCTCCGATGGTGTCCTCGCGCTGTTCAACGCTTCCCTGTTGTGCGCGCACGACCAATTCTGCGTCTGATAACAGCTTCAGATCTTTCGGGGCCTGATCGCCTTCCATGAACAAGTCCTCTCGGGTTGCTGAGACCGTTGACGAATCGCCACCTCCACCACGCCCAGACGCTGGAGTACTTTCAATGAATACGCTCGAGATCGCAGATTTTCAAAGAGGCTGAAGAAAAATGATGCCGTTTGAAAAACGGTAGATGTGATACGTCGAAGCGAGTCGATTTTCAAGTTTCCTCTCAAAATTTGACGAAATGGGAGGAGCGTCGTCTCCTTTATGCCGCCAAGGATGAACACCAATGGATGTGCCTGAACCGCGGCGCGATCAATAAGAAAACGACCCCGAAACGCGAACGCGCCCCGGAGTCGGTCGACCGATACGTAACGGCCTCTCGGACTTTGCGAGATCGGAGGCCACACGCACTGAAGGTCAATCGAAAGATGGGGGTCAGCCAGCCTTTTGTCAAGGGCCGGTGTGCTCCGAGGCAGTCCGCTCTGAATCAACGGGGGATTCATGGCTGCCCTTCCTTTCGAGGTGCCTCGCGGCTTACCGTCCGGATACACGCTGCCGTCGCAGTATAGGCTGCGCTTGCGCCAGCGGACGGCGACCGCGACGATCAAATCCGCCGCCGTGGCGATCCGCGACCTCGCGGTAGCGATGTTCGCCGCCACTGCGGCATGGCGCGTCGTGTACACGTCCATTTCAGTTCCGCTGAAGCTTGCACTCCTCGCTGTTCTCATTCTGATCGTCGTACGGTGTCAGCGCGGGCTCGAGAATCTGACGCACGAAGGCTCGCACTACAATTTCTCGCGCAATCACAGACTGAACGATTGGTTGACGGACTTACTTGCCGCGTTGCCGACGTTCCAGCGGGTGTTCGGGTTTCGCCAGACGCATGTGCCGAAGCATCATCTGTTTTTCGGAACAGCGGGCGATCCAGATTTCAATCGTTATGCTGCATTCGACGCAAAGAACATCGATCGCTCGTCCCTGTGGCTATACGCGCTCTCGGTGATGACGCGTGTCCCGCGCTATGTCGGTGGGTGGTGGTGGGGGGTGGGGACGAATCCGCGCACACTCGTGCTTGGTCTCGCGTGGCACGTGGTCGTCTACATCACGCCTGTCGCACTGATCCTTGGGCCTCGCGGGGCGATGGGTGCATGGTTCTTCTTCTGGCTTTGTCCCTTCGCGCTGCTTCTTCCGCCGGTGCGCTTGATTGCCGAAGCTGAGGAGCACGTGTACGAAGACGCGAAGACCATCTTCGAGGCGACCGTCTCGAACGTGGGGTTGCTGCATAGACTGTTCATTCATCCGAATGGCGACGCGTATCATCTTGCGCATCATCTTTGGCCGTCCGTCCCGCACCATCAACTGCAAGGCATGCACGAAGACCTCACCGCTCTCGATCCGGTATACGCCGCGTCGCGCGTGCGGACTAGCCTGTTCCAAGAGCCGAATGCTCCTGGCTTGGAAGGGAGGAGTGTCGATGCGTAACGTGACGATGGCGATCGATGCCGCGGTTTGTAGACAGTTTCCCGAACTTGTGTGCGGCGCGTTCATTGTCGAAGGACTGTCCGGCATTAACACCGGACAGTTCCTTATAGACGCGGAAGCCCTCAAAGCGCGCTTGGCGGCTGAGGGCGTGACCGAAGAGACGGTCCTCGCGCATCCGATCATCGCCGGATGGCGCCTCGCAATTCAGACCCTGGGGCTTAAGGCGGCTAAGTTCCGCAGCAGTGCCGAGCAGTTGGTGCGGCGCGCTACGCGCGGCGATGAGATCAAGGCGCCGGGCGATCTCGTGCGGTTCTATTGCCAGCTCTCCGCGTCGCATATCGCACCACTAGGCGCCTATGACGTGCGAGCGCTGCCGTCGACGGATATAGTTGTCCGGTTCGCGCGCCCCGCGGACAATTTTCAGCCTCTCGGCGGAATGAACGGGGATATGAGTCTGCACGACAGTATCGTCGTCTATGCCGCGGACAATGATGTGATCTGCTGGGCGTTCAACGTGCGGGACGACCGGCGCACGGCGCTTACGGAGATGACAAGCACCGCGCTGTTCACGACCGAAGCGGCTTTTTCGGAGCAGCGAGCGGCAAGCTGCCGCGCGATCACGGAGCTTAGGGAGAGTCTGTTGAGAGCTGGGGCAATCGCTGGCCCGATCCTATGGACCACAGGTGATGCGGTCACGTTGGGGTGAGATTCCGGGTTTATATTGGTCGGGCAGGGGGGATTTGAACCCCCGACCACCTGAACCCCATTCAGGTACGCTACCACGCTGCGCTACTGCCCGACTCGGAGCGATCCTAACACGAACCGGCTGACGGAATTCCGTTACGGAAGCGCGGTCGCCCAGAGGATCAGGTACTTGGTAATCTCGATATTCCGCGCGGTCGGGGCGACCTCGATCTCCTCGATCGCGCGCGCGCTCGCCATCAGCTCGTCGCGCCGGGTCTCGAGCTCCTTGTCCCAGGCGCGCTGGATCTGCGCGATATTCTCGAGGTAGTCGACTTCGCGCACGGTCGATGCGCCGTCGCTCACCGCCGCTGGACGTCCGCTCGTGATGTTGTAGAGCGCCTGGCCCCACGCGACGCCGACATTCGGCGCGGTGTCGTCATTCGGATCCGCTTCCGCCTCGCGATCCTCGCGCTCGGCGCGCTGCTTGAGCTGATCGATGCGCCGGCGGAACGTGCTCTCGAGCCGCTCCGAGTCCTCGTTCAGCTGACGCCGCGCCTCTTCGAAGCAGCGCTCCAGAAATGCCTCGCGCGGCTCGCTCGCATTCGAGTACATCCCGAATGCCTGATTGGCGTAGATGCGCAGACGCTCCGTCTCTTCCACGAACTGCTTGAATGCCTCCTCCGATTGCGCCGCACTCTGCACGAGCGCCTCGGGTGTGATCGCGATGTTGAGGCGATGCATCGGATCGGGCACCGCGCGGATGTCGAGCTTGTCGGGGTCGATCGGCGCCGCGCGATCCCAGCGCACTTTTCCATCCGCCGGCTCGATCGGCGCGACGTACGTGCGCACGGAGCTGAGATGCACGCCGCTGCGCGACTCGTTGTGTGTGACGACGCCTTCCGCGAGCAGGAACGGACGGTAGTCGCCCTGTCCGCCGTAAACGTAAAGCTGTTCGACCGATTCGCCGGCCAGGCGAACGGGCAGGCGGCGATTGGTGAAGATCGGCAGCTGCGCGTCGTCGCCGCGATCGATGACCAGTCCGTGTGCGACCGGCACTGCATCGAGCACGCGTCCCGGAACGGTCGACAACGCGCGCACGACGTTCTCGCGTTTTTCGGGCGGGAAGAGGAAGACGACGCATCCGCCGCCGCCCGCGCCGCACACTTTTCCGCCCCATGCGCCGGCATTGATCGCGGCATCGATCGCTGCATCGATTTCCGGCGTCGAGATGCCGTCGATCAGCGCTTTGCGGTTTTCCCATTCCTTCGCCAGCGCGCGTCCGGCCGCTTCCCAGTTCATGCTCTGCAGCGCGCTCTCCATCTCGATCGACGTCTCGGCGATCTGCGCGAGTCCCTGCGTGACTTTCTTCTTCTGCTCGATCTGCCGCTTGTACATCTCCCAATTGTTCGTGCCGGAGAAATGCGCGATGCCGGTGTAGTGCAGCAGGAAGCGATCGGCGAGGTCGTGAATCGGGATGCCGATGTTGTGATGCGCAGGCGCGCCGGGCTCGAGATGCAGCGCGGCGAGTCCGCCGAAGACTGGCGGGTAGTAATCCTGAATGCCGGCGGGGATGCCGAGGAGCCGCGTTTCGAGATCGCGGACGAGATTGATGAGCGATTCGCCGTCGACCGGATGTCCGGCGATTTCGGACAGCGCTCGCACGAGCGTGATCGCCAGCGCGGATGAGCCGCCGAGGCCGGAGCCGCGCGGCGCATCGGTGCGCGTCGTGATGTGGATGCCGGTGAGGTGGAAGTGCTCGACCGCGCGGAAGATCAGCGCCGCTTTCGGATCGGCGCCGAGCTCGTCGATCGATTCGTAACGCTGGCGATACTGCTGATCGGTGAGATGAATCGAGATCGCCCCGTCCTTCGTTTCCACCACTTCCGATTGCGCGTAGTGCGAGATCGCGACGTTCACCGTGCGCGATCCGGGATGGAAGAGGTAGAGCGGCCAGAGGTCGAGAGTGCCTCCAGCGAGATCGGCGCGCACCGGCGCCCGGACGATCACTTTTTTCATTTAGGGAGCCGGCACGGCCGGCAGCGTAAGAGCCCAAGGCTCCTTCGGGAGTTTCGCATGAATGAATCTGCTATGAGCAACCTGCTAGAAAAGTGCCCGCCGTTTCGCACCGTTCGTCTGCGCGATCTGATTCGACGGAGCAGCGAGCCGCGGCATCAGGCGGGCGACGTTCGTGCGGAACTCCTGCAGAGCATCGCCATGCAGCGGATCGGGAGTAATGGATCGAAGCTTCAGCGGATCGAGCCATGCGCCGCCATCCGACACACGGTAGTCGAGGTGCGGGCCGGTAGCCAGTCCGGTCATGCCGACATAGCCGATCACCTGCCCCTGCGCGACTTTCGCGCCGCGCTTGATGCCTTTCGCGAAACGCGAGAGGTGCAGGTACGACGTCTCGATGCGCGCGGAGTGGCGGACGCGGATGAAGTTGCCCTCGCCGCGGTTGTACGTCGCCTCGGCGACCACGCCGTCGGCGGTCGTCATCACCGGCGTGCCGGCCGGCGCGCCGTAATCGACGCCGTGATGCGGACGGAACATGTGCAGGATCGGATGGAAGCGGCGGTTGGAGAACGATGACGTGATGCGCGTGAATGCGAGCGGCGCGCGGAGGAACTGCTTGCGCAGCGGCGTGCCGTTCGCGGCGTAATAGCCGCCCGACTCGCAGCGGAATGCCTGGTACGTGTCGCCGTCATGGGTGAAGCGCGCGGCGGCGATCGGTCCGTAGCCGGCGGAGTCGCTGCCGGCGAAGCGCTTCTTCACCACCACGCTGAACGAATCGCCTTTCTTCAGCGCGAAGAAGTCGATGTCCCACTGAAACACGTCGACGAGCTGCTGCACGAGCTGCGGCGTCTCGCCTGCGTTGCGGAGCGCTTCGTACAGCGAGCTGTCGATCTTCGCGGAGACCGTCGTCTCGACTTCGGTGATCGGCGCCTCGTGCTTCGTCACGTCGAAGCGATCGCCGTTGCGCAGCGCATTGACTTCGCCCCATCCGAGGATCTTGAGCTCGACGCTGTCGGGCTTGTGGTTCTCGGCGTAGTGGACGCGCACGAGGTTGCCGGGACGGAGGCGGCGGACGTCGATGTTCTTCGCGAATTCGTTCGTCAGCGATGCGCTCTCGGGACGGGTGAAACCGCCGGTCAGGAGCACGGCGTCGAGCGTGTCGTCTTCTTCGATCGGGATGATCACCGAGTGATCGGGGAGCTGCGCCGTGGTCGTGGAGATCAGTTCCGCATACTTCAGCGCGGGCGCCGGAGTCGCTGCCGTGTTCGCCGGCATTGCGGCGGGAGCGTGCAGGCTGACCGTCGCGAGCAGGAAGGGAAGGGCGAGAGGGAGAGCGATCGCGAAGTACGCCGGCTGCCGCCGTAAGACCCCACCCAGACGTTCGCCGATGGCGCGCAGTTTACTCATCAGTACTCGTTACGAAACCGGGGACGAACTACTGAGGACGATGGTATCAAAAGTGTAGGACAGGCGCCCTCGCCTATCGAAATCACGGCTCCATCGAAAGCGTCTGCACCTGCGTCTGAGCGAGCTTTTCGTCGCCCGACTCCGCCTTGTGATAGCTCGCAGGCACGATGAACGCGTTCGCATCGGGCTGCATCTGGCGGATCGAGGTGATCGTCATGTCGCGCGTCTGCGTGCGGGTGCGCGAGAAGCCGCTCTGCGCGAGTGCGCTGCTGCCGGCACTGCGCATGTCGGTGGTGACGGTCTGCGTCGTCTCGCGCAGCGGGAAGCCTTTGATCTTCGTCGTTTCGAGCTGGATGATCTCGTCGAGCTTCGGGTTGCCGGTGCGGATCGAGCTGTTGGCGAGGAACGTCTCGTTCACATCGCCGAACATGACCGTCGTCCACTTGTCGATTGTCGTGTGGACGCTCTGCCTGAGGACGATCGTTCCCATCATCAATGTGATGTCGTAGGTGAGCGTGAGGCGGTAGTGATCGGTCGGGACGCCGGCGATCACCGGGTGGTCATCCATCTTGTTCGCCGAGGAGTTGAGGTTGTCGATGTTGATGTTGCTGGCGCCGACTGCCGCTGCGACGCTGCCGGCGTTCACTTCGACGTACACCTTCCGCATCGGATCGACGAACGACATCGTGCGCGAGCCGTTGGTCGAGAGGACGAAGGTGCCCGGCGTGTAGGCGTTGCCCGAAACGATGTCGACGCGGGAGCGGTCGCCGTCGAGGATCGCGCGGCCGGTGAACTGCATCCCCGGCTGGTTCGAAATGTCGGAGCGTGTGATCTGCTGAAATTCGTACTGAATGGCAGCGCCTGCCGTGTGGCAGATGAAGAGCAACCCGACCACCAACCCACTCTTCCTGATCATAAATAACTCCTGGATGTCGACCCAGTATACCGGAGAAATATTCAACAGGCTGAGGGAGTTGGGTGGCCCATGTCTACATCGAAATTCGTCGCCGCGGCGATCTGTGCCGTGGTGATCGCGGCCCCGCTTTCGGCCGCGCGCAAAGCCGATCCGAACTCGCTCGAGGAAGTGATCAAGAAGGTCCAGCAGGCGCAGAAGAACACCTCGACCCTGCAGGCTGACTTCCGTCAGGAAAAAGAGCTCGCACTTCTCTCCAAGCCGGAGGTCTCGACCGGCACGTTCACGTTCTCCCGTCCCAGCAACGTTCTCTGGGTGTACGACGCGCCGAAGCGCGTGCAGATGCTGATTGCGAACGGCATGATGACGACCTACTACCCCGATCTGCGCAAGGCCGAGCAGATCGACGTGAAGCGCTTCCAGGACCGCATCTTCAAGTACATGGGAGCGACCGGCGCGATCGATGAGCTGAGCCAGTACTTCGACTTCACGTTCATCGACAACGCGGCGAGTCCGACCTGGACGCTCGACCTCACGCCGAAGAATCGCGTCGTCGCGAAGCGCGTGAGGCACATCAAGCTGGCGATCGACAAGAAGACGTATCTGACGACGAAGATCGAGTACACCGAGGGCGACGGCGACGTGACCCGGTACGAGTTCACGAACCTGAAAATCAATCAGCCCGTCGCGCAGAGCCGCTTCACGCTGCAGTTGCCGCCGACCGTTCGCGTCGAGCAGATGAAGTTGCAGTAAGTGTTCGAGTTACTGCAGACCGATGGTGCCGCGCGGCGCGGTGTCATCACCGCGCGGCACGGCACGATCCAGACACCGGTTTTCATGCCGGTCGGCACGCTGGCGTCCGTCAAGTCGCTGACGACCGAGCAGCTCAAATCGCTCGGTCCTGAGATCATCCTCAACAACACCTACCACCTGATGCTCCGCCCGGGCGTCGAATTGCTCGAACAGCTCGGCGGCGTGCATCGCTTCATGAACTGGGACCGCGCGGTGCTCTCCGACTCCGGCGGCTTCCAGGTCTTCTCGCTCGCATCGATTCGCAAGATTCGCGAAGAAGGAGTGGAGTTCCGCAGTCACATCGACGGCAGCGCGCACTTTCTCTCCCCGGAGCGCTCGATCGAGATTCAGTCGCGGATGGGTGTCGATATCGCGATGGCGTTCGACGAATGTCCGCGGTACGGACTCGGGCACGCCGAGGTCGAGAAATCGATGCAGCTCACGCATCGCTGGGCGGAGCGGTCGCTGCGCGCGCGGAACGCCGGCGGGGCCGCCGGCGCCACACAATCACCGGCGCTGTTCGGAATCGCGCAGGGCGGCGTCCATCACGATCTGCGCAAACAGAGCGTGGAGACGATCTGCGCGATGCCCTTCGATGGCTTCGCGATCGGCGGTGTCGCGGTCGGCGAGTCGAAGGACGAGATGCTCGACATCATGCGTTTCACGGCGCCGCTGCTTCCATCGGACAAGCCGCGATACCTGATGGGAGTCGGCACGCCCGAGGATCTGCTCGACGGCGTCGACGCAGGCATCGACATGTTCGATTGCGTGATGCCGACGCGCAACGCGCGGAACGGGTCGCTCTTCACCAGCTTCGGCAAGGTGGCGATCAAGAACGCGAAGTACGCGGCCGATCAGCGGCCGCTCGATCCGAACTGTTCGTGCATCACCTGCACGACTGTTTCACGCGCCTATCTGCGGCACCTCTACGTCAATGACGAGATCGCCGCGATGGTCTACAACACGATCCATAACCTCTCGTTCTACCTTGACTTGATGAGGGGTATCCGGCAAGCTATCGCGTCCAATTCTTACGGCTCTTTCCGCGACGCTGCGCGCGCGCGGATGGCAGGTGGGGAAGGTGGACGCGACGACGTCCATTCCGAGAAGCGAAGCGACGAGAGATCCCCAGCGCGCTCGCAAAAGAGAGATTAGCTTCGACATGTATACGATTGCTCTGCTTCAAAGCGCCGGCACGGCCGGTTCCCTTCTCTACCAATTCCTTCCGATCGTGGCCATCGGCCTCGTCTTCTACTTCCTGGTGATCGCGCCTGCGAGCAAGCAGCGGCGCCAGCAGTCGGAGATGCTGAACTCGCTCAAAAAGGGTGATCGCGTGCTCACCAGCGGCGGGATTTACGGAACGATTCAGGGTGTTGAGGCCGAAGTCGTCTACCTGAAGATTGCAGAGAATGTAAAGGTCAAAGTCGCGCGTTCTGCCGTTTCCGGTGTGGTCAACACCGGCGACGCGGAGTAGCAGCGCGGCTTTGTTTTTCCGGAGGAGATCTTGAACAGAAACGTAATTTGGAAGGTCGTGCTGATCCTCGCGATCCTCGTGGTCTTCATCGTGGCCGTCATCCCCACGACGAACAACCCCGAGCCGATCAAGCGCGGCCTCGACCTCAAGGGCGGCACGCATCTCGTCATGCGCGTCAACGTCAATGACGCCGTCCGTCTGGAGACCGATCAGGCCGCGGAGACGCTGAAGACGCAGGCGACGAAGCTGAATCTCCCGACGCTGACGACGCGCCGCGTGAACGATTTGTCGTTCCTGGCGACCGCACCGCAGGGTGTCAGCACCGCCGACTACGAGAAGGTCGCCAAAGACTACCTCGGTCAGTTCGACCTGAGCCGCACGCCCGAAGGCGCGATGCTGTTCAAGATGAAGTCGCTGAACGTGACGACCATCGAGCGCGACACGATCGAGCACGCGGTCGAAACCATCCGCAACCGCGTGGACGCGCTCGGCGTCACCGAGCCGATCATCGCTCCGGAAGGCGGCAATCGCATCGTCATCCAGCTTCCCGGCGTCGACGATCCGGCGCGCGTGAAGGACATCATCAAGACGACCGCCGTTCTTCAGTTCCGGCTCGTCGAGGGAGCGCCGGGCGCCGACGCGGCGTCGACGCTGGCCACCGTTCCGGACAACATGAAGAACGACGTCGAGATCCTTCCCGGAACTCGCGAAGACGAGCTCGGACGCCCGGTCGGCGTCGAGTACTACGCGATCCGCAAAGCCGTGCCGGTCACCGGAACGGACCTCAAGAACGCTCGCGTGCAGAAGGGCCAGCTCGGACAGCCGAATGTCGGCATGTCGTTCACGCCCGACGGCGCGCGCAAGTTCGGCGCACTGACCGGCGCGAACGTCGGACACCGTCTGGCGATCGTGCTCGACAACAAGGTCATGTCGGCGCCGAACATCAAGTCGAAGATCGAAGACCAGGGCGTGATCGAAGGCAACTTCACGCAGCAGCAGGCAGCCGACCTCTCGCTCGTGCTGCGCAGCGGCTCGCTGCCCGCTTCGCTCACGACGATGGAAGAGCGCACCGTCGGTCCGTCGCTCGGACGCGACTCGATCCGTCAGGGCGTGACCGCCTCGGCGATCGGCTTCATCGCGCTCATCCTCGCCGTGATCCTCTACTACCGCGGCGCGGGCATCAACGCGATTCTCGCCCTGCTCCTCAACCTCGTCATCCTCCTCGGCATGATGGCCTACTTCAAGGCCACGCTGACGCTGCCCGGCATCGCCGGCATCATCCTGACCCTAGGTATGGCCATCGACTCGAACGTCCTCGTGTTCGAGCGCATCCGTGAGGAGCTGCGCGAAGGCAAGACCGTTCGCGCGGCCATCGAACAAGGCTTTGCCCGTGCCTTCGGCACCATCATCGACACGCACATGACGACGATCATCTCGGCGCTCTTCCTCTTCCAGTTCGGAACGGGCCCCATCAAGGGATTCGCCGTCACGCTGCTCATCGGTCTGTTCGCGTCGGTCTTCACCGCGTTCTTCGTGTCGCGCGTGATCTTCGACGTGATGTACAAGCCGGAAGACCGGCCGAGCACGATCAGCATCTAGGAGACAACATGCAGCTCTTCGCTAACGCTAATTACAACTTCATCAAGTGGCGCTTCCACTGGGTCGCGTTCTCGATCGTGTGGGTCCTGATCGGTGCCGCGTTCTACCTCAAGAACGGCATCAACTGGGGCATCGACTTCTCCGGCGGCGCGAACATCGTCCTGAAGTTCAAGGACCCCGTTCCGATGGAGAAGCTGCGCACGGACCTCGGTGATGCGTCGATCCAGCAGTACGGCAAGGCGGAAGAGCGCTCGGTGCTGATCCGCCTCCCGCAGCTCGGCCGCGAAGGCGACTACGCCGGCGCGACCGTCAAGAAGCTGCTGGCGGATCTCAATCCGGGCGCCGATCCGAACAAGGTCGACATCAACTATCACGGCCGCGATCGCATCGCCGATCTGCTCTACACCGGCGATCCGGACGGCAAGGGGACGAACGACGCGGCGAAGAAGTACTACGCCGACATGGCGCAGAACATCATCAACAAGCGGTCCGAGCTCGGCCTCTTCACCGACATGGGCCAGGTCAGCTCCGTGCCGGGTGTGACCGCGAACGACGCGCGCATCCTCAATCAGCAGACCTACCTCGGCGCGTTCAACGTGCTCAATCAGGAAACGGTCGGACCGCAGGTCGGACGCGAGCTGCAGATGAAGGCCGTCTGGGCCGTCGTGCTGTCGACGCTCGCCATGGGCATCTACCTCTGGCTGCGCTTCGACATCATGTTCGGCTTCGCGGCGATCGTCTGCATCATTCACGACGTGTTCGTCTCGGTTGCCTTTCTCGGCATGATCCACGGCGAGTTCTCGCTGAACATCGTCGCCGCGCTGCTGCTGGTCGTCGGTTACTCGATCAACGACACGGTCGTCACGTATGACCGCGTCCGCGAGAACCGCCGCCGGCTGAAGACGCGCATGACACTCGAAGAGCAGCTCAACCTGGCGATGAACCAGACGCTGTCGCGAACGATCCTGACCTCGGGCTCGGTCGTCATCGTCCTCATTGCGCTGATCCTCTTCGGCGGCAAGGTCATCCACGAGTTCGCGTGGATCCTCCTGATCGGCGTCCTCGCCGGTACGTATTCGACCGTCACGATCGTTCCCGCAGTCGCCATCGCGTGGAACAACCTGACCGGCCGCAAGCACGACATCACCGGCCCCGCGACGCGCGCACGCGTCGAAGAGCCGCGCAGCGAAGCGCCCGCGCAGCGGAAGCGCAAAGCCGTGTAATCTTCTGACGAAATCGATTGAACGGGCGACCTTCGGGTCGCCCTTTTTGTTTGATGCGTGGAACGAATGATTCCACGCAGAGTGTCATTCACACCATTCAATGTCCTATCGATACCACTCACTGTCCCATCGATACCAATCACGGCTCCGTAGATGCTGTGAGTGGCATCGTTCGGACAGTGCGTGGAACGATTCGTTCCATGAATGGCATCGTTGATACAACGAGTGGTATCGATGAGACAGTGCGTGGATCGATTCATGCCTCGCGTGGTAATGAATACAAATCGGGCGGCCTTTTTAGGGCCGCCCGACTCACAGTTCACACGATTTACGGCTGCTCGAGATACGTAAACGTCTCCCACTGCGCCGCCGACGTGCGATTGCAGTTTACCGTCTGCCCGCCGCCCCCCTCGGCCACCATGTAATAGCCGTAATACGAGCGGAAGGCGATCGGATCGCCGTTCGCGATCGTCGTGCCGGCGCTGCCGCCCGGCATCTTCACCACCGTGAACGTTTCCCACTCCGCGGCGCCCGCGCGGTTCGCGTCGACATTGCTGTTGCCGCCCCCTTCCGCCACGAGGTACATGCCGTTCGCGGCCTGCAGGTTGACCTGATCGCCGTCGACGAGCGCGCCGCCGTTGCGATCGATCAGGGTGAACGTTTCATTCGTTCCGATCGTGCTCGGAATCGCGTTGACGTCCGACCCGCCGCCGTTCGTCGCCGAGACGTAATCGCTGTAGTACGTCCGCAGCGCGACGCGTTTCGAGAAGATGTCGCCGCTGAGCGTTGCCGTCGTGCGATACGCGGTCAGCTCGCGGATGTGCGGCGCGTCACTCGGCGTCTGGAAATTGCCGATCATCCAGACATCGAACTCGTTGCCCACCACCTTCGGCGCAGCCGGCGTGTTCCCTTCGAACCAGGTGAACGCCGGCTCGAAACCGTTCGCGCCGTCGGGCATGAGGCGGCTGCGGTCGACGCTGCTCTGTTTGGTGAACTTCGTGTTCATGTCGGGCGCCGACCAGAGCTCGACCTGGTTGTTGTCGCCCCACGTCATGCCGATGTAGCGCGACGGACTGTTCGCCGCGGAGTTGGCGTACACGCGCGCGATCGCCGTCTGCTTCACGCCGACCCAGTTCGTGCTCGGCATGATCTTGTACACGTTGATCGGCGCGCTCGGACTCGTGCCGCGCGTCATGTCGAGCCGCTGACCGACGGACACATTCGACCAGCTGTAGTGATCCGGATCGAACTGATTGTTCGTCGCGATCTGCCACTGGCCGTAGCCCCACGTCTGCGACTGATCGACCGGCGCGCGCAGCAGCGTCGCCCAGTTCGAATAGAGATCCTGCGCGACGGCGTAGAAGTACTGCACGCCACTCGACGCATCGGTATCGACGAACATCTGCGTCAGCATCAGTCCGTTCGCGCAACCGTCGTCTTCGCTCGCCGACCGGAACAGCACGAACGGCTGCAGCTGCCAGCGCTTGCCGTCTGTCGATTTCGCCCAGAGCACGCGCCACGTGTCGCCCGCGGTCCATCCGGCGTTGATGTCCGGATTGTTGATCGTCTCGTTCACCGCCATGTACCAGACGCCGTTCACGTACACGACCTTCGTGTTTGCTGCGCCGAGGGCGACGAAGTTCTGGTTCCAGGTGAGTCGGCGGCAGCCGGTGGCGGAGTCCGCGGCCGGAAGCGGACCGGCCGGCAGGTAGGTGTTGATGAAGTTCGAATTGATCGTCGGCTTCATGTTCGGAATGCCGGTCTTCGGGTAGTCGAGCGGCGTCGAGCCCGAGCCCCAGCGATACGGCCAGTCGCCGAACGACGGCACGTTGTGCAGCGTGCGTGTGATCGTGGCGTCGACGGAATCGGCAACGCTCCAGTCGGTCGACGCCGGCGTGGTGCTGATCCAGAAGCCGCTCGTCGAATCGCCGCAGCGCGTGTCGTAGCCGGCGTAGCTCGGCCCGCGATTCTGTCCGCACGGAAACGCCGGCATCTGGTTCGCGCAGCCGGGGCACCAGTTCGCGCCGTCGTAGAAGACCAGATCGTATCGATCGGTTCCGCTCTGATTCCACGCATCGCGCTGGAACGTCGCTCCGTTCAGCCAGTACGTTCCGTCCTTCTGCACGACCGAGAATCCCGATGTTTGCGCGAGCGTGAACATCGTGTCCGCCTTCCGATTCGGACCGTCGGACGTGGTCCTGCGCAAGTTGATCTGCAGCGTTGATGCGGAAAGCGGTACTGCGATCAGGCACAGCCACACCATCAGCACTGCCAGTCTTCGAATGAACCGCATGAGTGTTCCTTCCTTGTTGCGAGAGAGATTTGAACTGCGGCAGGCGTTACAGACAGCAAGAAGGACTTCTTTCCGGCTGAGTAGCACAAAGGCGTCACAACTCCTGCCGCGCCCGCCGATGTAGCGCGCGTCACGTTGCGACGTGAAGCCGGCGCCGCAAGGCCGTCTTTTTGCTTTTGGTAGACTCCGCCGCCATGAGCGATAGCGACACGTTGAAGGAAGAGGCACTCGAGTATCACCAGGGCGACCGCCCGGGAAAGACCGAGGTCATTCCAACCAAGCCCACCGCCACCCAGCGCGACCTGTCGCTCGCGTACACGCCCGGCGTCGCGAAGCCGTGCCTCGAGATCGCGCGCGATCCGGGCGAGGTCTACAAGTACACGAACAAAGGCAATCTCGTCGCCGTCATCTCCAACGGCACCGCGGTCCTCGGCCTCGGCAACATTGGTCCCGCCGCAGGCAAGCCGGTCATGGAAGGGAAGGCCGTCCTCTTCAAGCGCTTCGCTGACATCGACGTCTTTGATCTCGAAATCGCCACGCGCGACACGGAGCTCTTCATCAACGCGGTCAAAGCGCTCGAGCCGACGTTCGGCGGCATCAACCTCGAGGACATCGCCGCCCCCGAATGCTTCGAGATCGAGGAGCGCCTGAAGAAGGAGATGAACATCCCCGTCTTCCACGACGATCAGCACGGCACCGCGATCATCTCCGCAGCCGCGCTGAAGAATGCGCTCGAAGTCGCGGGCAAAGACATCGGAAAGGTGAAGGTCGTGATCTCCGGCGCCGGCGCCGCCGCGATGGCCTGCCTGCGCCTCTACCTGAAGATGGGATTGCGCAAAGAGAACGTGATCCTCACCGACAGCAAAGGCGTGATCTGGAAAGGCCGCGCCATCGACATGACTCCGTACAAGGAAGAGTTCGCGGTCGACACGCCGAAGCGCACGCTCGCCGAAGCGCTCGTCGGTGCGGACGTGTTCGTCGGACTGTCGGTCGGCGGCATCGTCACGCCGGACATGATCCGCGGCATGGCCGGCAATCCGATCGTCTTCGCGATGGCGAATCCCGATCCGGAGATCCCGTACGACGAAGCCGTCGGCGCGCGTCCTGACGTGATCATGGCCACCGGCCGCAGCGATTACCCGAACCAGGTCAACAACGTCCTCGGATTCCCGTTCATCTTCCGCGGCGCACTCGATTGCCGCGCCACATCGATCAACGAAGAGATGAAACTCGCGGCCTCGGAAGCGCTCGCGAATCTGGCGAAGGAAGATGTTCCCGATTCCGTCCTTCGCGCCTACGGCAACGACCGTTTCTCATTCGGACGCGAGTACCTGATCCCGAAACCGTTCGACTATCGCGTGCTGCTCAACGTGCCGGTCGCAGTGGCGAAAGCGGCCGCCGACACCGGCGTCGCGCAGCAGCCGATCCAGGACTACGACGCTTACCGCCGCCGCCTCGAAGCGCTCCTCGGCCGCTCGCGCGGCGTGATGCATCTGATCTTCGACCGCGCGAAGCGCGATCCGAAACGCATCGTGTTTCCCGAGGGCGAGCAGGAGAAGATCATTCGCGCGGCGAAGATCCTGATCGATGAAGGACTCGCCCATCCGATCCTGCTCGTGCGTTACGACGAGATCCAGCCGCTGCTCGTGAAGTACCACATCGACCCGAAGCAGCTCACGATCATCGACACCCTGCACTCGCCGAAGTACGAGGAGTACTGCCAGCGCTTCACCGAGCTGCGCCGCCGCGACGGCATCACCATCGCCGACGCAAAGCGGATTCTGAACAGCCGCAACTATTTCGCGATGATGATGCTCGATCAGGGCGATGCCGACGGCGTGATCGCCGGACTGCGCGCCTACTACCCGGCGACATTGCGCCCCGCGCTGCAGATCCTGAAGACGCGTCCCGGCACGCGCTGGGTCTCCGGCGCGTACCTGCTGATGTTCAAAGGCGGACGGACGATCGTCCTGGCCGACACGACGGTGAACATCAATCCGACCGCGGAGCAATTGGTCGAGATCGCACTGCAGACCGCGGAGACGGCGCGCCGCTTCAACATCGAGCCGCGCGTCGCGATGGTGTCGTTCTCGAACTTCGGATCGACGAAAGATGCGGCGACGGAAAAAGTGCGCGAAGCGGTGCGGATGCTGAAGGAGCGCCATCCGGAGCTCGTGGTGGAAGGCGAGATGCAGGCCGACACTGCCGTCGTTCCGGACATCGCGAAGAGCGACTATCCGTGGAGCGCGATCCAGGGCGACGCAAACGTCCTCGTCTTCGCCAACCTAGACGCCGCGAATGCCGCCTACAAACTGCTCTGGCGCCTCGGCGGCGCAGAAGTCATCGGCCCGATCCTGCAGGGACTGGCGAAGCCGGTGCACGTCCTCCAGCGCGGCGTCGACGTGAACGACATCGTCAACATGGCCGCGATGGCGGTGCTGGATGCGCAGGAGCAGACGCGGGGGTGAGGAACGACGGGAGGCCTCCGGCGGG
>DATEZA010000239.1:0-6530 GCA_035255945.1 Thermoanaerobaculia bacterium | reverse complement strand
TAAGAAGCTCGGCATCGAGGTGATGACCGGCACGCGCGTCGATTCGATCGACGACTCGGGCGACAAGGTCAAAGTCGCGATTACGAAGGGCGACAAGCAGCAGACGCTCGAAGCGGACAAGGTCCTGCAGGCGATCGGCTTCGTTCCGCGCACGACCGGTTACGGTGTGGAGAAGACCGGCGTGAAGCTGACCGAGCGCGGCGCGATCGACATCGACGGCCGCATGCGCACCAGCGTGCCGCACATCTTCGCCATCGGCGATGTGACGGCGAAGCTGATGCTCGCGCATGTCGCGGAGGCGATGGGGATCATCGCCGCGGAGACGATCGGCAACGTAGAGACGAAGGAGCTCGACTACGTGATGATGCCGCGCGCGACGTACTGCCAGCCGCAGGTCGCGAGCTTCGGCTACACGGAGAAGCAGGCGCGCGAGAAGTTCGGCGAGATCAAGGTCGCGAAGTTTCCCTTCACCGCCAACGCGAAAGCCCACGGCCTCGGCGACCCCACCGGCTTCGTCAAACTGATCTCCGACGCGAAGTACGGCGAGCTGCTCGGCGGCCACATGATCGGTCCCGATGTGACGGAGCTGCTGCCGGAGCTGACGCTCGCGCAACAGTGGGAGCTGACCACGACCGAGCTCGCGCGCAACGTGCACGCGCATCCGACACTGAGCGAAGCGGTAAAGGAAGCGCTGCACGGCCTCGCCGGCCACATGATCAACATGTAAGGAGTGCGGCAGCTTGCTGCCGCGTCAGCCGATCCGGAACAGCGTCAATCGCGGTACAACGGCACGATCTCGTACATCAGGCTGGTTCCGAAAGAAGTGCTCATGTCCATGTCGATGAGACACGGCTCGAAGAGATCGAGAAACTGAGAGACGAGGAGACTGAGGAACCGCGCTCGATCACCTCCGTTTCTTCGTTTCTCCGTTTCTTCGTCTTTCGATCTCTTTCTTGGCGCGTTCTGCGCAAAGTCACACTGCCGGAGGAACTGTCATGAAAAAGTTCTGTCTGGCAATCGCCGTCATCGTGCTGACGGTACCTGCCTTCGCGCAGGACACCAGAATCCGTTGCGAGTCCGATGGAGGCCGGCATCAGTGCGGCTTCACGGGCACGGGCAGCGTCGCACTGGTGAGGCAGCTCAGCAAATCGAATTGCGAGTACAAGCGTTCGTGGGGCTACAGCGGCGACACGATCTGGGTCGATCGCGGATGCCGCGCCGACTTCGTCGTGTCACGGACGAGCGCGTTCTCCAGCATCCCGACCAGCGCAGTGGTCTGCGAATCGGACGGCGGCATGCACCGCTGCGCGACCGACACCCGTTACGGTGTCCGGCTCAGCCGTCAGAGCAGCAAGCATGCATGCGTGGAAGGGAAGGACTGGGGCTACACGAGCGACGGCATCTGGGTCGATCGCGGATGCCGCGCGGAGTTCATCGTCGGACCGGGTCCGATGACCAGCGCGTCGCCGAACTATCACGGCTCGGTCGTGTGCGAATCGCACAACAACACGCGGGAGCGCTGCGCGGCGGACACGCGATTCGGCGTCTCGATCGCGCGTCAGCTCAGCGAAAACGCCTGCATCCTGAACGAGTCGTGGGGCTGGAACAACCGGAACATCTGGGTCAGCAAGGGATGCCGCGCGGAGTTCATTCTCGGGACGCAATGACGCGTTCGGCCTCGGCGGCGCGAGCAGGATCGAACACCACGATCATGACCTGCTCGATGTCCACAGGCGCCGATCGCAACACGTCGCGCATGGCGATCAGCGCCTGATCGAATTTGAATCGCGCGTGGCCCGTGCCGAACGGAGGCATGGCGATGCTCCGGCATCCCGACTCCTCGGCGCGGGCCAGCGCATTCTTCACGCACGCCTGGATGATCGCGCGCGACGTCCTGTGCGACGGATCGCTCGCGACGCAGTGAATGAGCGTTTTGCACTTCATCGCGCCGCCGGTGGTGACATGCGCGGAGCCGGCGGGCGGCCGTCCCTTCGCGACGATCGCCTCGCACGCGCGCATCACGTCCCATCCGCCGCGCTCGCGCACGGACGCGCCCGTTCCCATCATCAGCGACAGACGTGGATTGGTCGACGTGCAGATGGCCTCGGCCGGCGCATCGGCGATGTCGCCGACGAAGATGGAAATGTTCACAGGCGGACGATAGCGGGGGAAGGCGATTCGCGCGGGCGGCGGGGATCACAGGGGAGGGTGACGGATGGGAGGGGGCAGGGATTGAACGCAGAACGCAGAGCGCAGAGTTAGAAATGAGAAAGGGGACGGCTCGATGAATGCGCAGGCTCGCGGATTCTCAATTCTGACTCTGCGTTCTGCGTTCTGCGTTCAATCCCCGGTTTCAAAGTGGCGGCAGCAAGCTGCCGCACTCTTACGGCTCGTCGGCGGAGGGGCCGTACATGCCGGGCAGCGGGACGTCGTTCAGCCGCAGATACACCGACAGCTGCGCGCGGTGATGGATGTGGTGGTTCATGAAGAAGCTGCGGAAGACCATGTAGCGCGGCTCGGAAAAGATGACGTGATCGCCCATGCGCAGCGTCCAGGTGTCGAACATCCGTTCATCCTCGACGCCGGCGATCGCTTCGCGTGCCTGCGCGAGATTCGACTCGAGCCGGGACACGAGCTCCGCCGTCGTCTTCACATCGGCGGGGCGCTGGAACTTGGTCAGATCGATGCCGTCGGCGCTGGCGATGAACGTCGGGAAGCGCACCAGACTGACGACGTGATTGGAGAGCCATCCGAGGGTGTTCGACTTCTCGTGAGGCTTGAACTCCAGTTTTCCTTCCGGCACGCGCTCGATGAGACGGCGTGTCGTTTTCATTTCGCGGTCGAGCTCCTGCAGCAGCATGTCGGCGAGTTTCATCGGACGGAATACTACCGTTGTCCGTACCAACTTCGATCATGCGCCGCACCTTGTTTGCGTTCTGCCTGTTGCCGTCGCTCCTTTTGTCCGCACAGGCTTATATGGTGAAGGACATCACGACGCTTCCGATCCCGGTATCGTCATATCCGCGATACGTGGGGACGGCGGGCGGCATCACGTACATCCAGGCGTTCCGCACGCTCTGCAGAACCGACGGCACGGTTGCCGGCACCGTGCGATTGGGCAACATCCCCCTCGCATCGTCGCGACAGGGTCAGGTCGCGGTGGCCGCCGGCAATCGACTCGTTTTTCTCGCGTACTCCGGCTACAGCGTGCAGCTGTTCGCGACCGACGGCGTCGAAACGAGGCAGTTGAGCGGAACGACGTGGCAGGTCGAGAGCCTCTTCGGCGATGGCACGTTAGCGTTCTTCACCAGCATCGATGGCTTGTGGGTCACCGACGGGACGACGCAGGGCACCCACCGGGTTTCCGAACGGGTGTGGGACGGCGGAGGGTATCGAGCGTACGGTGTGGCGGTCGGACCGCTGGTGTTCTTCGCGCAGGGGCCGGAGCTCCACGTCACCGACGGTGCGTACACGATCGAGCTCTCCACCGAGCTGCGATACGACGGATTCCTCGCGACCGCCGTGAAAGGGAACCTGCTCTATTTCGTCGGCCGGGACGATCTCTGGGTGACCGACGGCACGGTCAAAGGCACGCGCAGCGTCCTGCACTTCGGTTGCTGCATGGGGGAAGACCCGCCGATCGTCGCCGGCGATTCCGTTTACTACGTCACGAGAAAGTCGTCATCCATTTACGAGCTCTGGAAAGTCGGCGATGCCGGTGCGCAGCGCGTCGCGCAATTGCGCTCGCCGATCCGATTGATGTCATGGAACGACCAGCTGTATTACGCGACCGAGCACGAGATCTTCGGACCGCATGGATCGGAATCGCTGTCGAGCGTCACCTTCCTGCGCTTCATCGCGCCGATCGGCGATCGCCTCTTCTTCGCCGCAAGCGATCGCGTGAATGGTGAAGAGCTCTGGAGCGTGAATGGCGAGGGACGCGACGCGGACCTGGTGAACCTCGCGCCGGATGGAAAGACGTGGGGGAGCAGCCTGCTCTGGATGCAGACCGCCGGCGATGACGTCCTGTTCGTCGTGCGCACCGACTACGATCACCTCGCGCTCTGGCGCAGCGACGGCACGGACTGGGGGACGTATCCGCTGCTCACGCTGCCCGCGCTTCCACCCGCCATCCAGTCCGTCGTCATCGACGACATCTCTTACATCAGCCTCGGCGACACAGGACTCTGGCGCACCGATGGAACGATCGCCGGAACGGTTCGGCTCGCGAACCGTTCGAATGCGGTTGCGAAATTCCGGAACGGCGTGATCTTCGAAGGCTTCGACGACGCGGCCGGCTTCGAGCCGTGGATCAGCGACGGCACGCTCGCCGGCACCCATCGCATCGCCGACACGCGCGAAGGTCCGGAGTCGGGCGGGATGCAGAGCGGCATCGAGATCGGCGACCAGTTCTACTTCGCGGCATACGACTTCAAGCATCGAGCGCTCGGCTGGCGCACCGACGGAATGACGGCGACGCCGATCGCAACTCCGCGCGTGTTCCGTCCGTCGTTCACCGAATTTCAGGGCTCCGTCTACTTCACCGCGTTCGCCGGCAACGGCGGCGAGTTGATGAAAGTGCGCGACGGCACGTGGAGTGAGCTCATCGGCCGCGTCGTGCCGGATACGCAGATGTTTGTCGTCGGATCGCAGTTGCTGATCCTGACGACGGGAGCGGTGTACCGCAGCGACGGAGTGAGCGTTGAGCCGTACGCGGGGGGATTCTCGGTGCCGTGCGGGGCATTCGTCGGAGCGCGGGCGTCCCGCCCGCAGTCGTCGGACGTCTCGTCCGGCGACGAAACGAGCGATCGGGCGGGACGCCCGCTCGCTGCGGGCGGGACGCCCGCGCTCCTGTACTGGATGTCGCCGGATGATTTGTGGCGGACGGACGGCACGACGGCCGGCACGTTTCGCATCGCGTCGTTTGCGCACGACGTCTGCTCGGTCATGCGCGATGACCGCTGGGCATACTTCATCGCGAAGCCGGGACGCGTGTGGCGCATGGATCTCGAATCGGGCGAGACGTCGCCGCTGATCGATTTGAAGGGCTATGTTTCGACGGACGCCGGCGTCGCGCTCGCCGGATCGAAACTGTTCTACGCCGGCGATGACGGCGTGCACGGACAGGAGTTGTGGGCGCTGCCGATCGACGCGCATCCGCGGCGCGCGACGCGTTAACGCAGCAGCGTCACCAGCAGCGCGATCGTCGCGCAGAACGTGACGAGCGTCGTGATCCAGCCGAGGATGCGGATGCCCGGGCCGTTGACGCGTTTGCCCATGACGGAGCGGTTGCTCGTCAGCAGCAGAATCATCAGCATCAGCGGCGGTGTCGAGAATCCTTGTGCGATGCCCGACCACACCAGCAGCTTCATCGGATTGAAGCCGAAGAAATTGATCGCCGCCGCCACGAGCGCGAATGCGGTCAACGCGATATAGAACTTCTTCGCCTCGCCGAAACGTACGCTGAGTCCGTGCTTCCAGCCGGCGGTTTGCGCGAGGTCGTACGCGGCGCCGGTGGTCATCACCGGCACGGCGAGGAATCCGACCGCCACCACTCCCGCCGCGAACAAATATCCCGCCGCCGCCCCGGCCAGCGGCCGCAACGCCTCGGCTGCCTGCGCCGCGGTCTCGATGTCGCGCGGCCCATGACGGTAGAGCGTCGACGCGGTCGAGAGCACGATGAAGTACATGATCACGTTCGAGAACAACATCCCGATCAGGATGTCGCGCCGCGAATGCTTCAACTCTTCGCGCGTCGTCCCCGCGCGGTCCGCAATGCGGCGCTTTCCCTTCGCGATCTTCTCTTCCACTTCCTCGTTCGACTGCCACGTGTAGAGATACGCGGAGAGCGTCGTGCCGATCACCGCGACGAGCAGCGAGAGGAACTCTTCGTCGAAGCGGATGGTCGGAATGAACGTGCCGCGCAGCACGGGACCGAGCTCCGGCTTCGCCAGCAGCGCGGAGCCGATGTAGGCGAAGAGCGCGAGCGAGAGCCAGCGGAACGTGTTGCGGATGAAGATGTACGACGCGCGGATCTGCAGGACGAGCACGGCGGCGGTGACGATGACGATCATCCAGTGGAACGACACCGGCGCGATCACGCCGAGGGCCGCGGCCATGCCGCCGATGTCGGCGCTCGCTTCGAAGGTGTTGCCGGCGAGCACCAGTACGAGAATCGGATAGAGGATCCAGCGCGGATAGCGCTCGCTGATGACGCCGAACAATCCCTTGCCGGTGACCTGGCCGAGCTTCGCCGAGAGATAGACGACGGCGAACATCATCGGAAAGGTGACGGGCGCGGTCCAGAGAAATGCGGGACCGAGCTTCGCGCCGGCCGCGGCGTACGTGCCGATGGCGGACGGATCGTCGTCCGCGGCGCCGGTGACCAGGCCGAGTCCGAGCGCCCGAACGACGCCGTCAGGCTGCTGCTCCCGGTTGTGGTTGCGCCGCGTGGCGGTCAGACGCCGATTCCGTGTCATGGCGAGCGAAGTCGAGCCATCCCCCGCCTATGAAGCGGCGGCGCTGCCGGG
>DATEZA010000238.1:0-32406 GCA_035255945.1 Thermoanaerobaculia bacterium | reverse complement strand
GATCGCTCACGCCACCGATCAGGACTCCATATCCCGGTACCGGCATGGTCCCCTCCTTGATTGAATGCAGGAATTAGATCACGATTTCAGGCCTTCCATCGCCACGGAAACGTTGCGTCCGCAACCGGACGGAATGCGTCCACGAAGTGCTTCACCTCGAAGCGCCAGCCGGTCCAGAAGAGAGAGAGGATGTCGTAGCGGAGCTGCACGCCGGGATGCTTCGCGGCGTACTGGTCGCCGAGGCGGATCAGGCGCTCGCGTTTGTCGCGGTCGACGGCATCGAAACCTTCGCCCGCGGTGCGTGACTGCCGCGTTTTCACTTCGACGATCGCGACGGTGTTGCCGCGGCGCGCGATGAGATCGATCTCGCCTGCGCGTAAACGAAGATTGCGCTCGACGATCGAATAACCGCGCAGGCGATAGAACCATGCGGCTCGGCGTTCGCCGAGGCGGCCGAGGTCGCGAGGTGTGCTCACGCGCCGAGGCTACCTCGGTCCACGCGGCAGACGACAAAGTTCTACTTCCGGTGGAAGTGCCGCTCGATGTCGAGATGCTTGATGTCGACGATGATCGGACGTCCGTGCGGGCACGCGAACGGATTCGAGGATTGCAGCAGCTCCGCGACGAGGCGTGCCATCTCTTCGCCGCCGAGCGGGCGATGCACTTTGATGGCTGCCTGACAGGCGAGTGATGCGCACACCTTTTCGCGCACCGCGACGAGATGCGATCCGCGCTCGTCGAGCGATGCATCGATCAGCTTGCGCAGGAACGAATGCACGTCATTGCGCACGAGCTCCGCGGGGAGCGAGGAGATGGCGAACGTGTTTCCCGAAAAACGTTCGATGTCGAAACCGACGGCGCGCAATTCGCCGGCGTGTGAATCGAGCGCCGCACTCTCCGCGGCTCCGGCATCGTAGAGAAACGGCGTGAGGAGCTGTTGCGATGCGGGCGCGTGTTGCGCGAGGCGCGCGAGGAAGCGGTCGTAGAGGACGCGTTCGTGCGCGACGTGTTGATCGACCATGCGCAATCCACCGGGCGTATCGAGGAGGATGTAGCTCAGTCGATATTGACCGATGACGCGGCCCTGCAGGTCTCCGAGTTGCGGAGGGAGGTCGAGCTCGGGCTCGGGGAGGGTGGCGGTTTGGGCGGGACGGGGTGGTTGGACGTATGCGCGTTGTTGTTGGAAGAGGGGGGCGTATTGCAGTGCGTCGCCGGCGCCCCTCACCCCTGGCCCCTCTCCCCGCGCAGCGGGGAGAGGGGGAATGAGGGACGAGCCTTCCTCGGCACCGCCGAGCGCTCGTTTGATGGCTTGCTCCACGACCACGTGCACCACGCCGGAATCGCGGAAGCGCACCTCGGTCTTGGCGGGATGCACGTTCACGTCGACGAATTCCGGCGGCACGTCCACGTACAGCACGATCGCCGGATGTCCGTCAAAATCGAACTGCTCCGCGGCGCGATTCGCGGCATGCGTGAGTACGCGATCGCGCACGAGGCGGCCATTGACGAAGAAGAATTGATTGCGGCGGCTGCCGAAGCGAAGTCCGCGCGTGACGAAGCCGGTCGCGTGCGCGTCGGCGATCGTGGTGTCGATGTCGACGAGATGCGCGTCCGCTTCGTCGCCGAGGATCTGCAGCGCGCGCTCGCGGGGCGTGGATGCGGCCGGGAGATCGAGCACGAGGCGTCCGTTGTGCTCGATGCGAAACGCGCGCGACGGCAACGGCAGCGCGTACGACGTCACGATCGTCACGATCGCGCGGAACTCTGCGTCCGCGCTGCGCAGAAACTTGCGCCGCGCCGGCACGTTCTCGAATAGCTCCCGCACGCTGATCGTCGTCCCGCGGTCGCGCGCCGCCGGTCGCACCGCTCGCTGCGAGGTCAGCGGATCGCATTCGATCTCGATCGCATGCTCGCTCGCACCGTCGAATGTCGTCAGCGTAAACCGCGACACGCTGGCGATCGACGGCAGCGCTTCGCCGCGAAAGCCGAGCGTGCGAACGCGCGTCAGGTCATCGAACGCGCGGATCTTCGAAGTCGCGTGTCGTTCGAGTGCGAGCTGCGCGTCGTCCGGCGACATCCCGCAGCCGTCGTCGCGCACTTCGATCCATTTGCGGCCGCCGCTTTCGAGCAGCACATCGATGGTCGTCGCGCCCGCGTCGATCGCGTTCTCGATCAGCTCTTTGACCACCGAGGACGGACGCTCGACGACCTCTCCCGCGGCGATCTGATTAATGAGATCGGAGGGGAGCACCTGAATCGGGGGCATCGAGGAAAGATAACATTGGTGAGCAGGCACGACCGTTGCCTTCCGCAGTACACTGATGACACGACGAATTAGCGCGCTCCTCGGTATGGTCCTGCTGCTCGGACTGGCGTTGGTACTGATGTGGAATGTGTACGTTCATCACACTCGCGGCACCACTCCTGACGAGCCATCGGTCGTCTCCATCAAACCCCTCGATGTGGCATGCGCCCTGCTCTAGGTAACTGCGGGAGAGCAAATAACTTATGAAATCGACACTGATCGCACTCACCGCCGCCATCGCGATCTATTCAGGCCCGATGCTGTACGCCTACGAGCCTGCCGCAGTCGATCTGACCAGTTCGTTCCGCACCGCCGGCGTCGCCAGCATCGACAGGCTCGCGGTCTATGAAGTCGGCGGCATCGTGATCATTCGCGGCCGCACCGACGACGCCGAAAAAGCCGCCGAGGCGAGCCGCATCGCTTCGCAGCTCGGGTACACGCGCGTCGCCAATCTCGTCCAGCTGACCAGCGCGCCCGACGACGCCGCGATCCAGCGCGCCGCTGAGCGCGAGCTGTCGCGTCATCGCTCACTCGACGGTTGCAAGCTCCAGGTCGACAGCCGCCACGGTGTCGTTCGCGTCGCCGGCACGGTCGTTTCCGAACTGCAGAAGCAGGTCGCGGTCGAGCTGATCAAGAACATCGATGGAGTGAGGGGAGTGCAGGCGGAGCTGACGCACTAAAAAGTTGTTGGGTTGTTGGGTTGTTGGGTTGTTAACACCAAACAACTCAACAACTCAACAACTCAACAACTCAACAACCAATAACCTACCTCACCGTCCGAATCGAGAACCTCACCTTACTCCCTCTCAAATTTTCCGGCCCGTGCAGCGTGCGCGCGTAGACGACGCTGAACAGCACGTCGAAGTCGCGCACTGCGATGCTTGCTTCGCCGCCGATGCCGGCATCGACGGCGACGTTGTTCGAATGCGCCAGCGAGTTGTATTCGAATCCGACCGAGCCCGCGCCGAGGTAGCCGATTCCGTAGAGCGTGTTCCAGTGCAGAGCCCAGGTCTGGAAATCGCGATTGCGGAACACCGGGACGAAATACTCATTCGTCATGTGGACTTCGTGCGTGCCTTCGGTCAGATCCTTATCGCTGATCGATTTCAGCGCCTCGCGGCCGCCGAGCTTGAACATCTCGTACTGCGGAATCGAGTAGCGCGCGATCGGCGGCGTGTCGGCCGTCAGATCCTCGGCATCGCCGCGATTGAGAAACAGTCCGGCGTGCACGCGTGACACGAGGAACGATGTCGACGTGACATCGAAGCGCCGCAACAACTCCGCTTCGGCTTTCGTGTAGTGATAGTCGCCTGTGGCAACTTTTGCCGACTCCGTGATCGCCACCGCCAGGCCGGTCTTCTGCGGACCGAGCTCGCGGAACGCGGTGAGGACCGGCACGATCCGGCCGCGCGTCTCACCGACGATCGCATTCATCCGCTCGTCGAACTGCGTCCCGAACTGATAGCCGACCTTCGTGTAGATGTTGTTCTTGCGATTGTCCGCTTTGGTCACGTCGCCGAACGTGAGGCGGTCGTCCTGTAGGAGCCAGAACCAGCGATTGTTGTAATCGCGCGGCACTTCGACGAGGAGCAGGCCGCCGCGCACGCGCTCGAACTCCTGCTTGCTCGAGGAGCCGAGGTCGGGAAAGCCGATCGAGTCGAAGACGCCGAGGCGGTAGGTGAAGTTGCGCGCGTAGTACTTGTAGCGGAGGTAGGTCGAGATATCGCCATTGACGAAGCGATAGTCGATCTGGCTTTCGAAGAGCACATTGCGAATGAGCTTACGCAAGCGGATCGATGCCTGTCCCTCGGGGAGATAGACGTTGACGTACGGCAGCGAATCGCGGCGGTCGTATGCGCCGGCTGCAGTCCCGGACAGCGTCGGCGACGGATTCGGTGTGCCTTGATCCGACGGCGTATCGGGCGGGGGCGTTTGTGGCGGTGGAGCAGGGGTTTGCGCGACGAGAGAGGTGGCTGCAAGCAACGCGAAAAACAGGGCAGATGGTGTCCGCAGGCGCATCAGTTCGACTCCTCGCCAGTTGCGTATGCAAGGCTCAAGCTATGGTAAAGTCAACGAGTTGAAATGGTTAGGGATTCAACAGCCGAGCTTTCTGGCACACGTTTTGTAGGCGGCGCCATAGCTGCGACAGATTGCGTGCGTACTTGTTTTTAGGAGGTGTGATTTTGTTGCGTCTACGTCGGCTGCTTCTGCCCCTGTTGTGTTTGGTGGTCGTTTCCTCTGCGGCGTTTGCCCAGACCGGCGCGACGGCCACAATGACCCGCGAAGACCAGATCAATCTGGTCGCTCCGTCCTGGACCGGTCCCACGGGTCTCTTTACCTCGCTTACCGGCGATACGCTGCATCGCGGGGACCTTTCGTTCGGCATCTGGTTCCAGGATTTCGATCTTCTCGCAGCTCCGGCCCGTGACTTCGCGCCGCTCACCGCGCGCAAGTATCGCGACATGGGCTATGACCGGTACGTCGCCAGCGCATCGATCGGCTACGGCCTGACCGATCGTTGGGAAGTGTCGGCGATGGTTCCGTGGGAACGCCTGCAGAACCACGGCAACGATCGCGCCGGCTTCATCAACGGCTGGCTCTATCAGGGCCGTTTCACCGACAGCGGCTCGGGCGATGTGCACCTCGCCACGAAGCTCGGTCTGACCACCGGCTCGCCGACGAAGGTCGCGCTGTCCGGCTTCGTCGATCTGCCGACCGGCGATGAGAACAGCGGCATCTCCAGCGGCAACGCCAACTACGGCCTCGGCCTGCACTTCACCCACGGCATCGGCACCCTCGGTGCGACGTACGCGGTGGTCGGCAAGCGCGACTCCGACAACAGCAATCTCGGAGTCGATGTCGATCTGCCGAACGAGATCCGTCTCGACGGCGGCCTGAATGTGCCGATCGGCTGGTGGCGCACCACCAACTGGATCAGTGAAGTCAACACCGTCTTCTACAACGGCGGCGACGTAAAGCCGAAGTCGCCGATCAATCTCGTCACCGGCATCCGTCACTGGTTCGGTGACAGCGGCTGGGCGCTCAACGCCGGCCTGCGCTGGAACGTGGCGAAGTTCTCGTACGACAACGACGAGTGCCGCTTCACCGAGCTCGATGACTGCGCGCTCGGTGGTCTGGTCGGCATCACGTACGCACCGATGCACCTCGCGGCTGTCGTGCCGCCTCCGCCGGCGCCGACGCCGGTTCCGCCGCCCCCGCCGCCTCCGCCGCCTCCGGCTCCGGTTCCCCCGCCCGAGCAGCCGCCGGTCACTCCTCCGCATCAGCCGCAGGAGCTGCGCACCGACGAGATCCACTTCGAGCCCGGTTCAGCGCGTCTGACGAATATCGCGAAGGCGATCCTCGACGACGTCGCGCTGCGCATGAAGCAGGAGCCGACTTCGACGGCCGTGGTCATCGGTTACACGGATGACCGCGAAGCGACCGGTCCGAATGCCGATCTCGATCGCCGCAGGGCCGAGGCCGTGCGTGACTACCTCGTCACGCGCCACGGCATCGATCCGGCGCGCATCACGGTCGAAGCGCACGATGCTCAGGAGCCGGTTGCCGATAACAGCACGGCGGAAGGCCGTCTGCGCAACCGCCGCGTCGTCATCAAGCTGATCCTGCCGTAATCGAGTTGATTCGCATTTCAACCTGCCCCCGCGGCCGAAACGCCGCGGGGGTTTTCTTTTTGCAGAGGTGTGGGGCCGCCGACCCGGCGGCCTGCAAATCGCCGCCGAGTCGGCGGCGCCACACTACGCATATGAGACGGATTACCGCTTTCGCTGTCCTGCTGTTCGCCGCCTGTTCGTCTGCACCGACACCGCCCCCGCGTGTGCCATCCGTGCCGCCGCTTCGGGAGACGCTGCCGTCGCCAAACCGGATGACGCCCATCGGTACGATTCCGAAGACGATCATCGAGCCGCGCATTCGCGTCGGCCTGCTGAGCGATCAGAACAGCGTGACGTTTCCCCGCATCGACGGTGGCTACTTCATCGTCAGCGACAACGGCGCGTCGACGCTCAAACGGGGCTTCTCCATCGCCGCGCCGCTGACCAACACCGCGGTGCGTTACGGCGTGCAGGTCGCGGCCATCGTCGACAAGCCGAGCACCGACGCATTCGTCGAGAAGATCCGCACGGAGACGGGACAGCGCGTCGATGCGGTGTTCGATCCGACTTCCGCGAACGGCGGCATGTACCGAATCATCGCCGGCGATTTTCCCGACACGCGATCGGCCGCGCCGCTGCGCGAGGACCTCGAGAAGCGCGGCTACGGCAAAGACATGCTGACCGTGCGTCGTCCGACCGACCTGCCGTTCGACAAGAAGCTGCAGCTCACGGACGACGAAGGCGATCAGTACACGATCGAAGGTCAGTCGGTGCTGGTCATGCCGGCGACCGGGGAAACGATCGAGATCGACGACAAGCCGTATCGCACCGCGGCGCGGGTGTTCATCAACAATCGCGGGCAGCTCAACATCATCAACGAGCTGAATCTCGAGGACTACCTGCAGGGCGTCGTGCCGGCGGAGATGGGGCCGAAGATCTTCGACGAGCTCGAAGCGCTGAAGGCGCAGGCGGTGGCGGCGCGCACGTACGCCGCGCGCAACATGAACCAGTTCGCGAACGAAGGCTACGACATCTGTCCCGGTCCAGCGTGCCAGGCGTACCTCGGATTTTCAGGCGAGGACAAGCTCTCCACGCAGGCCGTGCAACAGACGAAGGGCCTGATCATCACGTTCGAAGGCAAGCCGATCGACGCGCTCTACACCGCGACGTGCGGCGGCGAGACGAGCGATGTACAGACGATGTTCCCGTATCGCAATGAGGCGTATCTCAAGCGCGTGCGCTGCGTGGAGCTCGACATGACGTCGATTGCGGGACGCGCGGACAGCGCGATCCTCAACGAGACGCAGGTGAATGCGCGTGTCTTCGCGGCGCTCGCCGGTTTGACCGATTCGGGATCGTGGGCCGCGCGCGACGTCGAAACGGCGGTGACGGCTGCGCTGCGCATTCTCGGAGCACCTGCACCTTCAACCCATCCCGCGTCTTCGCGGCGCGGCGATGTGCTGCGCTATCTCGCGGTCGAACAATACGGTCGCGTGCTGACGATGCCCGAGGATCGCAAGTACTTCTTCGCGCAATCGTCGAATCCGGAAGAGGCGGCGTATGCGGCGGCGGCGTTTCTGATCAAGTACGGACTGATGCCGACGCAACACATCGATCGCGCCGATCTCAATGCGGCGATGCCGCGCGAGGAGCTGTACGCGCTGCTCGGATCGTGGCTGCGCAAACACGAAGCACTGTCCGAGGTGACGGGGAAAATTCAGGCGATCAACGGACGGACGCTGGTGCTGAAGGCGGAAGGGAAGCTCACAAGCTACAACCTGCCGGCGAACATCCCGATCTTCCGCCGCCTCGGCGATCGTTACCAGGAGTACGCGAATGTGCCGGTGATGATCGGCGATCGCGCGTTCGTGCAGCGTACGCCGCGCGGAATCGCAGCGGTGATCGTGCAGGCGAATTACGACGGCGCATCGTTCGATCGCACGTCGTCATTCGCGAACTGGACGCGCAGCTACACGGCCACCGAGCTCGTGACATCGATCAACAAACGCCAGCCGATCCAGCAACTGGTCGATCTCAAGCCGATCACCATCGATGCGTCGCAGCGCATCGCCGAGCTGCAGGTGATCGCGGAGGGCGGACGGGTGATCGATCTCAAAGGCCTGCCGATCCGCTGGTCGCTCAACGTGCCCGACAACCTGTTCGTGATCGAGAAGACGAAAGACCCGAACGGCGAGGACCGCTACACGTTCTTCGGCAAGGGTTGGGGACACGGGGTGGGGATGTGCCAGGTCGGCGCGTACGGCATGGCGTTCCGCGGCTGGACGTTCGACCGTATCCTCAAGTCCTACTACACCGGCGTAGAGATTGTAGGAGCGCGGGCCTCCGGCCCGCAGCGATCGGGCGTCTCGCCCGATCACGATTCGTCACCGGGCGAGACGCCCGGCGACTGCGGACGAGACGTCCGCGCTCCTCAAGGCTCGCTGCCCAACACGAGCGTCGCCAGCACCGCCGCCACCCTTCAATCCACGGTGAATTCGCGGGCAAGTCGGACACGCGAACTCGCCCTGCCCGCCGCTGATTCTCCACGCGACGGCCATGCCGTCGCGCAACCGCGGCATGGCCGCGGTCGGATAAGGCAGCGGCGGCATGGCCGCCGCACTCCGGTTACGGCTCGCTGCCCAACACTAGCGCTGCCAGCGCCACCGCCACCCGCCGATCCAACGGCGAATTCGCCGGCAGATCGAGCACGTCGAATTCGCCCTGTCCCACATCGCGGCGCACGATCGTCCCGGCGACTGTCCCTCCGATCACGATCCGCACATCGGCGTCGTAGCGCCGATTGAACTTCGCGAGGAACTTGCGCACCCACGCGCGGCCGAACGACTCCTCCACCGCCTCACCGAGCCAGCGGCCGTTCGGGTCGAGGATGTGCCAGCGATTGCGGCCCAATCGCGAGAAAAACGAGCGGCGGATGCGGGCCAGGCGGATGCCGTCGGGCGTGACGATCGTGAACGAGATCACCGGAAAGCTCGCCCGCGAATCCTGGGCGATCGTGAGCGCGGGCGACTGACCGTCGTAGATCGTGACGCTCGTCGGCGGCACGAGCATCGCGATCAGCAGCGCGAACGCGATCGACAGCAGCAGCGCAACCAGCGCCGCACCGGGACGATGCTCCGCGAACAGGAACGCCGTCGCGGCGAAGCCGGCGATCAACACGATTGCGGCCGTGAGCGCGGCGACGATGCCGACGACGCTCGCGAAGCTGCGATAGCTGAGGCTCGAATGATCGTTCTCGTCGCGGATGCGAGCCATCTCGCCGGCCGGAAGTCCGGTCGTGAACCGGAAGCGCGTGGCGGCAAACGGCGTCCGCCGCGCTTCCGCCTCAGCGACGACTTTTGGGCGATCGGGCTCCGCGCCGGTGATCGGTTCGGTCGGCGGCTCGTCCGCAGGGAGCGGCGCCGCCGGCTCCTCAGAATCGGAGGGCCCTAATCCAATTTTTTTTTTAGCTCTTCGTCACCGAGCTGCTCGTGCGGGAGCGTCTCCATGCTGATGCGCGAATTCTCATCCGTCGGCACCTCGTCGATCTCGCCCGGATCGATGGCGATCGTCGCCTGCTGCGGAATCGGCGTCTCCATCGGCTCTTGCGCCGACGGCGCTGCATCCGCTTCCGTCGGCAGCTCCTCGGAAAAACGTCCGTAGCTGTTGCCCATGCGCAGCTTCGCGCCGTGCGTCAGCGGGGCGACGCGGATCCGTTTGCCGTTGATGTACGTGCCGTTCGCGCTGGCCAGATCGTGGAGGACGAAGAAGCCGCGCTCGAAGACGATCTCGGCGTGATGCCGCGATACCTTCGGGTCGCGAAGGATGATGTCGTTGCCGGGGTCGCGCCCGACCGTGAACGGCCGGTGGGTTTGGAGCCGGTAGCTTTTCTCCGTCCCGTCGAGCCCGACGAAGAAGATCCTCGCCATTGGCACCGATGATAGCAGGGTTAAATGTCGTGCTCGATTTGATGCACCAGTTCATCGACGGTGACCGGTTTCATCAGCCACGCCTGGATGCGGGGGTCGAGCGTCGCCGGCGCCGGCTGTCCGCTGATCACGATCACCGGGATCGGATCGCCGATGCGATCGAGCAATTCGCCGCCATCCATCAGCGGCATCAACCAGTCGAGCAGGACCACGTCCGGCTGCTCGTCGACGATGCGCTCCAGCGCCTCCGCGCCGTTGGCCGCGAGCTTCACTTCGAAGCCGCGCTGGTTGAGGCCGATGGCGTACAACCTCCGGATGTCGGAGTTGTCATCGACGATCAAAACGCGCTGTCGCGCCCGCATCACCAAGCCCGATCGTGCAAACGGTACGCCGTGATATTCTCCCGGCCCGATCCAGCATGAATGTAAAAAAACGTTTGCTCGACGGCGCCCGCATGAACCGCGCGATTCGCCGCATGGCGATCGAAACGGTCGAAAAAAATCGTGGAATCGAAGACCTGATCATCGTCGGCATTCGCAGCCGCGGCGTGCCGATCGGCGAGCGGATGGCGAAAGAGATCGGCGAGATGGAAGGAACGCCCGTTCCGTTCGGAATTCTCGACATCACCCTCTATCGCGACGACCTCACCACCATCGCGCCGAATCCGGTGGTGAAGCCGACGAAGCTTCCCGAGCCGATTGATGACAAGGTCGTCGTGCTCGTCGACGACGTGCTCTACACCGGCCGCACCGTGCGCGCCGCGCTCGACGCACTGATCGACTTCGGCCGTCCGAAGAAAGTGATGCTGGCGGTCCTGGTCGACCGCGGTCATCGCGAGCTGCCGATTCACGCCGATGTCATCGGCAAGACCGTGCCGACCGACGCGAACGAAGTGATCAAGGTCAAGCTCGCGGAGACCGACGACGAGGATGAAGTGCTGATCATGGAGAAGTAGTTACCCGCAAACCGAGCAACCCGGTAACGAATGCGCACACAGACTTCCTCACTCAAATCGCGCCACCTGCTCGGCATCGAACCTCTCACTCCCGAAGAAATCACTCTCATTCTCGACACCGCCGAAGGTTTCAAGGAAGTCAGTGAACGGCCGGTGAAGAAAGTGCCCGCCCTCCGCGGGCAGCTGGTCATCAACCTGTTCATGGAAGCGTCGACGCGCACCCGCGTCTCCTTCGAGATTGCGGAGAAGCGCCTCAGCGCCGACACGCTCAACTTCGCAGCCTCGGGATCGTCCGTCGAAAAAGGGGAGACGCTGATCGACACCGCGGAGAACCTGATGGCGATGGCGCCCGACATGATCGTCATCCGCCACAAACACCCCGGCGCGCCGAAGATGCTCGCCGATCGCCTGCCCGCATCGATCATCAACGCGGGCGACGGCTCGCACGAGCATCCGACCCAGGCGCTCCTCGATGCCTTCACCATCCGCGAGCGCCTCGGGCGCCTCAACGGCGTCAACGTCTCCATCATCGGCGACATCGCGCACTCGCGCGTCGTCCGCTCGAACATTCACCTGCTGACGAAGATGAAGGCGAAGGTCACACTCGCGGCGCCCCCGACGCTGATCCCGGCGGAGATCGAAAAGATGGGCGTGCGCGTGGTGCACTCGCTCGACGAAGCGATCGAAGGCGCCGATGTCGTCATGATGCTGCGCATCCAGCTCGAGCGGCAGGGAAAGCTCAGCTTCCCGTCGCTGCGCGAGTACTACAACACGTTCGGCCTCACCCCCGAGCGCCTCCGCCGCGCGAACAAGGACGCGATCGTCATGCATCCCGGCCCGATGAACCGCGGCGTGGAGATCGCGAGCGATGTGGCCGACAACGTCGAGCGCTCCGTGATCCTGCAACAGGTGACGAACGGCGTGGCGGTGCGGATGGCTGTGCTGTATCTCCTCGGAGGAGCGCACGTTGTGGAGTAAAACAATGAATGCAGAACGCAGAATTCAGAATGAAGAATTAAGAATTGAGGTGGCGCTTCGCGCGCGTTCTTTTTCTCAATTCTTCATTCTGAATTCTGAATTCTGCATTCGCTTTTCGTCTCTATGAACGCCCTCCTCATCACCAACGCCCGCCTCGTCGATCCTTCCCAGGACCTCGACGCCAAACTCGACCTCCTGATCGAGGACGGACTCGTTACGCGCGTCGACAAGAAAATCAAAGCGTCGAACGTGACGGTCATCGATGCCGGCGGACTCGTCGTCGCGCCCGGCTTCATCGATCTGCACACGCATCTCCGCGAGCCGGGACAGGAGCACAAGGAAACGATCGCCACCGGTACGCGTGCGGCGGTCGCCGGCGGCTACACCGCGGTCTGCGCGATGGCCAACACCGTGCCGCCGAACGACGAGCGCGCGGTGACCGAAATGATCATCGCGGAATCGGCGCGCAACGGCGCGTGCCGCGTCTATCCGATCGGTGCGGTGAGCCGCGGACTGAAAGGCGAGGAGCTGGCCGAGCTTGCGGAGCTCCGCAGCGCTGGATGTGTGGCGGTCAGCGATGACGGCAAGCCGGTCTACAACGCGCAGTTGATGCGGCGCGCGCTCGAGTACTGCTCGATGCTGAACATGCCGATCGTCGCGCACGAAGAGGACGCGAACCTCAACGAAGGCGGCGTGATGCACGAGGGCTACTACTCCACGCTCCTCGGCCTGGCCGGCATTCCGGCGGCGTCGGAAGAGACGCTCGTCGCGCGCGACGTGATCCTCGCCGCGCTGACGAAAGCGCACGTGCACATCGCGCATCTCTCCACCGCGGGTGCAATCGCGGTGGTGCGCGATGCGCGGAAGCGCGGCGTGCGCGTCACGTGTGAGGTCACGCCGCATCACATTGCCCTCGGCGACGACGCCGTGCAGTCGTTCTCCACGAATCTCAAAATGAATCCGCCGCTCCGCTCGGCGGAGCATCGCGAGGCGCTGCTCGAAGCGATCGCCGACGGCACCATCGATGCGATCGCCACCGATCACGCGCCGCATCACTTCGACGAGAAGAACGTCGAGTTCGACCTCGCGCCGTTCGGCGTGATCGGACTGGAGACTGCATTCGGCGTCTGCTACGACCGCCTCGTGCGCGAGAAGGTGATCGCACTGCCGCGACTCATCGATTTGCTTTCGTGCGGCCCCGCGCGCACGTTCGCCCTTCCCGGCGGCACGCTGCGCGAAGGCGCGCTCGGCGACGTGACGATCCTCGATCTCGACACGCGTTACGCGGTGACGAACACGTTCGCCTCGAAGGCGGCGAACTCGCCGTTCATCGGCGAGACGCTGCACGGCCGCGCGGTGATGACGATCGTCGCCGGCGCCGTGAAGTACGACATCCGTCCCGCCGGAGGCCAGGCGCCCTCGCCTGTCAAAAAGAAAACGAAGCGATGACCGACCAGCCGGCGAAGAAGCGCATCGTCATCGTCGACGACTCGCCCGCGTACGGCGATCTCTGGTCGAACTTCATCATCGAACGCTACGAAGACCGGGCGCAGGTCGAGACCTACAACCATCCGTACGAAGCGCTCCCGAAGATCGACGCATCGATCGACCTCCTGATCGTCGACCTCGAGATGCCCGGCATGGACGGCAAGAAGTTCGTCGACTACGCGCGGCAAAAAGGCCTGTCGCCGCGCCGCATCATCGTCACCTCCTCCCACTCCGCCGACGAGCTCCATCAACGCTTCCGCCTCGGCGAAGCCATCGCCGTCATCAATAAGACCGAGGCCAAGCAGCAGGAAGCATTTTTGATGATCCTCGACTCGGTGATGCGCCGCTGATCACGCGCGGCGCCGCGCTTCCTCGACTTCGCGCACGATGTCGGCGGCCGAAATCCCATAAACGTCGCCAATCTCGAGCAACGTTTCGACACTCGGCATGTTCCCGCCCTTCTCCAGTGCGCCGAGATAGTTCGCGTTCATGCCGCAGCGCCGCGCAGCCACGAGAATCGTCCACCCGCGTGCGACGCGAAGCCGCTTGAGGATCTCCCCGAACCGAATCGCGTCGCGATGCGCATAGGTGAGTTTCGGCATCGGACAAGAATACGCGTCGCGGCTACAGCCGAGGATGTGGCGTGATGACGAGCAACGCTATGTAATCACATCCACGGATGTGAACAGGTGAAGTGCGAGTCACACGATTACACCCGTGGATGTGACCGAATGAGGTGCGTGCCTGCGCGTTACATACGCGAACGTCGCTGCATGACACGCATCCCTTGAATCCACAGCCACGGATGTAACAACGCCCCATTCACGTGTGCTCGTGCACGGCCATGGCTGTGGACTGCTGATTGTCATGGCATGAGCTCCATATCCACGGCCGTGATCACGACACCGTCATCTACGGCTCGCGAAACGATTCACCGCCGCGGAGCACGATGGTTCCAATGACAGGCTCCACGATCTCATCGATGTCATCCACAAATCCGAGCGTGCGCACGAGCGCGAACGCGGTGATCGTTGCCTGCGGATACGTTTCACGAAGGCGCGTCGCCGCACCGATTAATGTCGCTCCCTTTGTGATCACGTCATCGACCAGGCATATCGATGACCGGTCGGTCACCATGCTCGTGGCTTGAATGGAGTCGTAATGATCCACCGGCTTCGGCCGCGTTCCGGAAGTGGCGAAGGCGGACTTTGGTACCGCCCGAGTCCTTTCGAGGCATGGGAGAACGGCTGCGCCGATTCCGTGCTGCACGAGCGCGGAAGCGATGTTGAAAGCCGGCCAGATACCTCCTTCGACAGGGAGGCTGCTGCGTGGCACCGGCACGAGCAGGGGCGAATCAGCGAAGAGAACATCGAAGAGAGCGCCGGGATGTTCCTCTTTGAGGCGGCGTGCGGCATAGACCGAAGGTGACTGAGGAGGAGCTCCGATGAACCGCTCTTCCTTCAACGCGCGAACGAATTGCTGCGCTCTGCGCGAGATGACGTTCGTTCCACGCGGAGCGTAGACCAGGAACGAGCCGAAGCGAATTTCAGAAAGCAACTTCTTCCAGCGGCGGAAGGCCGAAGGGGAGGGCGTCGAAAATCTGCTCCACGTCTTCGAGCGTTTGCGCGCCGTATGCGCGCATCTCTTCCGGCCAGCTCAGGCCTGCCGTCTCGAACACGGACTTGAGGATGAACAGCGGCCGATTGAGCCGCAGCGCTTCCCATCCCTGCGAAAGCGTTCCACTCGATTCCCCTGCCTCGACGATCACCGAGGCATGACAGAGAAGGGCCATGGTCCGATTGCGCCGAGGAAAGTTCGAGCGCAGCGTTGGATGCCCGGCTGGGAACTGCGACACGACGAGGTGCTCGTCCATCAGCCGCCGTTGCAGCGGTGCATTCGAACGTGGATGTGCTTCGTCGAGCGGTGTTCCGAGCACCGCAATCGTCCGGCCGCCGCGTTTCACCGTCTCTTCGTGAGCGGCGGTGTCGATCCCGGCCGCAAGTCCGCTGACGATCACCACGTCGCGTTCGACTAGTGCCTCGACCAGTCGTGCAACGCGCTTGCGACCGGGCAGCGAGGCACTCCGTGAGCCCACTACCGCAACGCGTGCCGGAGCACTCAGGAGAGAGACGTCGCCGCAGGCGTAGAGGTGTGCGGGTGCATGCCGCATCTCGAATTCGTTCAGGCCGCCCATCACACGCGCAGGGTCCAGCGTGACAATCGCCGACGGAGGAATCACGCGCGCGTTGCCGATCGCCATGGGTAAGCGCAGTTTACAACGCGCCTGCAGACAATCCGCGGGGGATTGAACGCAGAACGCAGAGCGCAGAATGAGAATTTAGAACTGACGTGGCGCTTCGCGCGCTTCTCAATTCTCACTCTGCGTTCTGCGTTCTGCGTTCAATTTCCTATAATCCCCACCGTGACGTCGCCCACTCCGGCCACCGCCCCACCCGAGCAGCAGCCTGCCTTCGGACTCAACGACCTGCTGGTCTTCATGGCCAAGCAGCAGGCGTCGGACCTGCACCTCAAGCCGATGCGGCCGCCGCTCATCCGGGTGCAGGGGAAGCTGGTGCCGGTGGGGTCGGTGCCGCTGAAGCCGGCCGACCTGGAGAAGATGCTGCTGCCGATCCTCAATCGCGCGCAACGGGAGAAGTTCGATCACCAGCAGTCGGTCGACTTCGGCTACGGCGTCGCGGGGATCGCGCGCTTCCGGGCGAACCTCTACATGCAGCGCGGCACGGTCGGCGCGGTGTTTCGCCGCATTCCGATCCAGATCATGGGCGTCGACGCGCTCGAGTTGCCGCGCGCGATCCGCGACATGACGCAGATCCCGGACGGCCTCGTGCTCGTCACCGGTCCGACCGGATCGGGCAAGTCGACCACCCTCGCGGCGATGATCTCCGAGATCTCGGAGACCGAGCCGCTGCACATCGTCACCATTGAAGACCCGATCGAGTTCCTCTTCACCGACCGCGTCGCCGCGATCTCCCAGCGCGAAGTCGGCACCGACACGCCGAACTTCAAAGAAGCGCTGCGCAACGCCATGCGCCAGGATCCGGACGTGATCATGGTCGGCGAGATGCGCGACATCGAGACGATGCAGACCGTGCTCACCGCGGCGGAGACCGGCCACCTCGTCTTCTCCACGCTACACACCAACAACGCGGCGCAGACCATCGATCGCGTCATCGACGCCTTCCCGGTCGATCAGCACAAGCAGGTCCGCTCGCAGCTCTCGCTCGTCCTGCGCGGCATCATCTCGCTCAAGCTGGTCAAGACGAGGGAAGGCAAGCTGACGGCGGTGGTCGAGGTGCTGAAGAACTCGCCGCGCATCGCCAAGCTGATCGAGGAAGGCGCGACGAAGGACATCCTCGAAGAGATCGAGTCGTCGGTCGGGCTGTACCGGATGCAGTCGATGAATCAGTCGCTGGTCGCACTCCTCGTGCACCAGAAGATCTCGTATGAAGATGCGATGGCGCTCTCCAGCGATTCGGACGATCTCTCGCTGAAGATTCGCAAGCTGTTCCCGCAGATCGAAGAGCGCGTGCGGCAGGGAGGAGACATGGCCCCGAGTTACTCCGATTTCTCGCAGATCACGGAGCTGATGGACATCAAGCGGCTCTACGAAGAGCAGGAAGTGCAGTGGCGCCAGCGGTTCGCCGACAAGGACGAGGAGCTCGCGAACCTCCGTCACGACATGGAGTGGCGCGTGCAGGCCGCGAAGCAGGAAGCCTCGCAGAGCACCGGCCAGAGCGAAGAGCTCGCGCGCATGAAGGCGGAGAACGACCGCCTCCGCGCCGACGCCCAGGCCAAGATCACGCAGCTGCAGGAGCGCATCAAAGAGCTGAATCAGAAGTTGATGGCGGCGAGCCCGCAGGTGAAACGATAACGGGGTACGTGGGGCCGCGGGTTCGTGGGTTCGAGGTAACCCCCGCTCGCTCCCACGAACCCACGAGCCCACGAACCCATGCCTTCACAGCCCACCAAAACTCTCGCCACCTTCCCCAATCCCAACCCCGAGCGCGATTACGAGATCGCATTCGAGGCGCCGGAGTTCACCTGTCTCTGTCCGATGACCGGGCAGCCCGACTTTGCCACGATCCGCATCCGCTACACGCCGGATCAAACGTGCGTTGAGCTCAAATCGCTGAAGCTGTACTTGTGGTCCTATCGTGATGAAGGCGCGTTCCATGAAGCGGTGACCAACCGCATCGCGAACGATGTGATCGCAGCGATCGATCCCCGCTACCTCGAAGTCGAAGGCGACTTCTACGTGCGCGGCGGCATCTCGACCAAAGTGAAAGTGACCCACCGAAAAACCGCATGACGCGCCGCCTCGTCCTCCTCTATCTCTTTGTCTCTCTGTCTCTCTGTCTCTCCGCGCATGCCCAACGTCGCCGAGCATCGTCGGCGAGCGACACCATCGTCATCGGCGGCCTCTTCTCCCTCACCGGCGACGGCGCCACGCTCGGCAACGCGAGCAAAGCCGCGCTCGAGCTTGCGGTGTGCGACATGAACGCCGAATTCGAAGCGCTGCGCGTGCCCTGGAACGTGCAGCTGGTGCTCGCCGACACGAAGCTGACGCCGAGCGGCGCCGTCGACGGCATCCACGCGCTGCAGGTCGCGGGTGCGACAATCGTCATCGGTCCGCAATCGAGCGCGGAAGCGGGAGCGATCGTCGATTATGCGAATGCGAATTCGATCATCGTCATCAGTCAGGGAAGCACGGCATCGTCGCTGGCGATTGCGGACGATTACCTCTTCCGCCTCGCGCCGAACGACAAGCTCGAAGGCGCGGCGATCGCGTCGTTGATGCACAGCGACGGCATCGACGTGCTCGTCCCGATCTGGCGCGACGACGCCGGCAACGGCGGACTGAAAACCAATACATCGGCGTTCTTCACCGGCACCGTTGCACCCGGCGTTTCGTATGCGCCGACGACCACCGACTTCACCGCTACCGTCACCAGCCTCGGCAACGCTGTGCGCGCCGCGAAGAGCGCGAATCCAGGCAAGAAAGTGGCGGTCTTCATCGCCTCGTTCGAAGAAGGCGCATCGATTCTCGATCGTGCGCGGCTCGATCCCGATCTGGCCGTCAACTGGTACAGCGGCGACGGACTGACGCAGAGCCAGGCACTGCTTGCATCCGCGCCGATCGCCGCATTCGCCGCGACGACGAAATTCACCGCGCCCTCGGTTGCTCTCAGTGAGACGACGCGCAATCGCTGGGAGCCGCTCAGCGCCGAAATCCAGTCGATAGTCGGCTTCGCACCGGACGCCTTCTCGCTCTCGGTTTACGACGGCGCGTGGGCCGCGGTGCTCTCCGCCATCGAAGCGCAACGCGCCGGAGCTGCGCCGCGCGTCGTTTGTGCGCAACGTCGAGCGCTACTGGGGCGTGACCGGTCCGCTGTCGCTCGACGCGGCCGGCGATCGCCGCCTCGCCGACTTCGATTTCTGGACCGTCATCGACGGCGCGTGGAAGAAGCGCTGACGGAGCGCGGCCGTCCCGGCCGCAGCGATCGAGCGTCTCGCTCGATCGCGAATGCCGCCGGGCGAGACGCCCGCCGGCTGCGGGCGAGGACGCCCGCGCTCCTAATCGCGGCGCAGGCGCCACATCTCGTCGATGCGCGTCAGGAACGCGGCAGTTCCTGATTCGAGCCATTCCGTAAGGATGTCGACCGACGCGTCATCCAGCGCTTCGACAATTGACAAACTCGCCGCTTCCGCGATCCGCGCGATCGGCTTGTCGAGCTCCGCGACGATCCGCGCCGATCGCGCCAGCGTGCCCGCCAGCTCGAGCTCGTGCTCCATCGCGATCATGCGCGACGCCGCGAGCGTCAGCGCGATTGCCGCGTTCCAGTTCGAGCGCTCGCCCCAGCGCGGCGGCAGGATGAAGTCCGCCATTCCGTGCTCCGCGGCGAGCGCCGCGATGTGCCGCTCCGTCGCGGTGTGAATCGCTTCGATGTTGCCGTGGAACAGCGTCTCGTACGTCTCGTCGTCGGTGGCGAGGATGTTCTTCGCCGTCGCATCGAGCTCAATCGCGAACGACGCGAGGAACGTCGCGTCCTTTGCCTGCGACACGATCTCGTTCAGCGTTTCGAGATTCGTCGTCAGCGGATACATCACCGGAATCGCGATGCCCGATCCGATCCGCACCGCATTCGCGATCTCGCCCGACGTCATCAGCATCCCCTCGGACACGATGCCCGCGATCTCCGCGCCGCGTCCGAACACGACTTCCGCGTTGCCGGTCGCATCGATCAGCACCGGCGCTTCGATGCGCGACGGCAACTCGACGCGCTCGCACACCGTTACCTCGAGCTTCTCCGCGGCGGTCGCGCGCAGATCGAGGTAATCGATCGCGATCGGCGTCGCGCGGCGGCTGCCGTACGGCGCGATCGTCGTCGCGGCCCAGTACGGCGGCTCGGGCGCGGCCGCGCGTCGCACGCGAAGTTGTGGTGTCTTGCGGTAGAGGATCACTTGCGGATGTAGGGTGCCACAAGTGCGCGGATGTGCTTCGCGATCATGTCGAACTCGAGGTTCACCGCGTCGCCGATGCGCGCATTGCCGATGTTCGTGCGGCGCAGCGTTTCGGGGATGAGCGCGGCGCCGAATGATTCCGCATCGGGATCGACGATCGTCAGCGATACGCCATCGACCGCGATCGATCCCTTCGACACCACGAGATCCGCGAACTCGCCCGGAAAGCTCCAGCGATATTCGCCGCCGTTGATTGCGATCAAGGTCCCGACGCAGTCGACATGTCCCTGCACGATGTGTCCGCCGAGGCGATCGCCGAGTGCGAGCGCGCGCTCGAGATTCACGATGGTGCCCTGATCGAGGGAGCCGAGCGTCGTCAGCGAAAGCGTTTCATCCGACAGATCCGCGACGATTCCATCCGCCTCGGGCAGCATCGTCAGACAGACGCCGTTCACTGCGACACTTTCGCCGCGATCGAGATCGAATTCGGGCGGAACCGCGAGGCGCAGACGCGCGCCGCTCGTGTGACGGTCGAAGGATTCGATGGTGCCGCTGTGGAGGACTATGCCGGTGAACATAAAGCACTACGGATACGCGGTGACCATCAGGTCGGTGCCGACGACCTCGACCCGATCAAATCGGAAGCGATACGCGTCTGTCAACCGGCTCACCGGCTCACCTGCGAAGATCGACGGGGCCTCTGCGCCGCCGACGATCGCTGGTGCAACGAACACGATCATCTTCCGCCACAGGCCGCGGCTGATGAAGCTCGAATGCAGGAGCGAGCCGCCTTCGACCAGCAGCGATTGGATGCCGCGCGCGTAGAGCTCGCGCAGCACGACCACGAGATCGAGGCGCCTGTCGATCGTCGGCATCTCGATCACTTCGACGCTTGATGCGAGATCCTGCGGTGCACGCGGCGTGAAGAGGATCGTGCGTCCGCCGTCCGCGAACAGCTGCGCATGTGCGGGCGCTTCGCCGCTCGCGTCGAGCACGACGCGCGTGAATGGCGTGATCGATGTGTTGACGCCGAGGCGGCGGGTGAGGCGGGGGTTGTCGGCGGTGACGGTGCCGCTGCCGACGGCGATCGCGTCGTACTCCTCGCGCAGCATCAGGCTCCGTTCGCGCGCCTCGGACGACGTGATCCACTGGCTCTCTCGCGTGACCGTGGCCAGCTTGCCGTCGAGCGTCATGCCCGCTTTGAGCAGGACGAAGGGCGACTTCTGCGTCATCGCCCAGATGAATTTTTCGTTGAGCCTGCGGGCCTCGGATTCGAGCACGCCGACCGTGGCATCCGGAAGCTGCGCGATTCCGCGTCCATCGACGACATCGTTCGGATCGCGCATCGCGATCACCACGCGTGCGATGCCCGCCTCGCGAATCGCGTTCACGCATGGCGGCGTGCGTCCGTGATGCGCGCACGGCTCCAGCGTCACGTACATCGTTGCGCCGCGTGGATCGCTGCAATTGCGCAGCGCATCGACTTCCGCATGCGCTTCACCCGCGCGCCGATGCCACCCCTCGGCGATGATCGCGTCATTGCGCACGATCACGCAGCCGACCATCGGATTGGGACTGACGCCGTAGCGCCCGCGCTCCGCGAGCTCGAGGGCGCGGCGCATGAAGAGCTCGTCGATCACAAGGCGCGATTGTAATCGCGCAGTTGCTGGGTTTCTGAGTTGCTGGGTTGCTGGGTACCGAGCAACTCAGCACCCCAGCAACCCAGCAACCGACTCTTATGGAATCCGCAGGAACCGGTAACCGCTCAGCGACTGGCCGCCGCGGCCGCCGCTGGTCGTCACGTACACGCGAATCGTCTGACCGCTCTTCAGTCCATCGACTGCGGCGCGGAAATCCGCCAGCGTGTTGATCTTCTGGCCCTGCACTTCGCTGATCACGTCACCCTCGGTGATGCCCGCATCGCCGGCCGGCGATACTTCCTTCACTCCGGTGACCACGATGCCTCTGAGGTTCTCGCCGAGGCCGTACTGCTGGCGAGACTGCGGCGTGATCTCCTGCACGGAGACGCCGAGGCGGTTCTTCGTCGGACTGCCGTTCTCGCTCTGCGTCTCCTCGGACGGCTCGGCTTCATCGGGACGCTGCGCCGTCGTCGCGGTGACCGTCTTGCGCTGGCCATTTCGGATCAGCGTGATGTTCACCTTCGAACCGACCGGCAGGTACGAGATGTAGTCGATGAGCTCGCGGTTGTTGTTGATCTTGCGGCCGTCGATCTCCGTGATGACGTCGCCGGCCTGGATGCCGGCCTTGTCCGCCGGCTTGCCCGGTTCGATCGCCTGCACGAGCGCGCCCTTGGCGTCGGGCAGGTTGAACGACTGCTTGACGTCCTCGGTCACTTCATAGATCTGCATGCCGAGGTAGCCGCGCGTGATCTTGCCCTGCTTCAGCTGCGGGAGCAGGCGCTTGGCGGTGTTGATCGGCGTGGCGAAGCCGATGCCCTGCGCGCCGCCGCCGCGGATCGCGGTGTTGATGCCGATGACCTGTCCGTCGATGCCGATGAGCGGACCTCCGGAGTTGCCGAAGTTGATCGCGGCGTCGGTCTGGATGAAGTTCTCGAACGAGCGGGTCTCCTGCGACAGGCCGAGCGAGCGGCCCTTGGCGGAGATCACGCCGACGGTCAGCGTGTTCTCGAACTCGAACGGATTGCCGACGGCGATGGCCCAGTCACCCTTGCGGATATGGTCGCTGTCGCCGAGGGCGATGTTCGGCAGAGTGCCGTTGCCCGGATCGATCTTCAGCAGCGCGATGTCGGTGGCCGGATCGTGTCCGACGATCTTCGCCTCGACCGTGTGTCCGCCGTTCCCGTTCTCGTCGGCGCCGTAGTGCACTTCGACTTTCGTCGCGCCTTCGATCACATGGTTGTTGGTGAGGATGTAGCCGTCGGGCGAGATGATGAAGCCGGAGCCGCCGCTGCGCTGGGCGTGCTCGTCGTCATCATCGCTGTTGTCCTGGCCTTGGCCGCGGCGGCGCGGCGTCTGGTTCGGATTGGGGAAGAAGAATTCGAACGGATCGAATCCGCCCTGTCCGCGTTTGCGCAGGTCGCTCGTCTTCACGATCTCGGTCGAGCGAATGGAAACGACGGCGGGCATTACGCGCGCCGCGACGTCGGCGAAGGACGGGATGGTCACGCTGGTGACCGGTCCCTGCGCGGTCGCGATCTGCGCGGGCTGTGCGTGTGAATTGCGCATCAGGCCGAGGTCGGCGCTGATGATCACCCCGAACGCTACGGAGGCGATTGCGATTGCGATGGTCGACAAAATTCGTTTCGTCGATGGCGTCATGACTTCTGGTGCTCCTCCTGGGGATTTCGTCTGTGGTTGGAAACCGAAAGCGCCGGCGTGGAATTGCTGCGTTGGGGGCGCATCCGTCCATCGAATCAGACGAACGAATGCGAACAATGGTTCGCTACTTCGGGATACGAAAGCGGTGACAAATCGTTGAACAAAAAAGCCTCGCAGACGCCCGCGAGGCCCCCGTGAAACCACACAACCCTGCGTCTACCGACGATCAGCCGGTAGATGACTGTTCGGGATCTCGGCGCGGTATGTGTCATGCCGAGCGAAGTCGAGCATCCCCTGGCGAAGCACGATCGGCGCGCCGCCGGAGGGGATCCCTCGACTGCGCTCGGGATGACAACGACCTGATCCACCCCGCGGTCTTTTCCTACAGTGTGGCGCCGCCGACTCGGCGGCGAATGACGCGGCGAATGACGCCGGCGGGTCGCCGGCGCCACACAAAAGCGTCAGACAACCCTGCGTCTACCGACGATCAGCCGGTAGATGAACAGGAGAACGATTGCGCCGATGATCGACCCGATCCACCCCGCGCTCTGTTCCTGATGACCGAGCAGCGTAGATGCGAGGAAGCCGCCGACAAACGATCCGGCGATGCCGAGGAGTATGGTCACGATCCAGCCGCCCGGGTCATTCCCCGGCATCAGGAACTTCGCGATCGCGCCGACGATGAGACCGAACAGCAGCCATCCAATGATGTTCATTTTTCCTCCACAGTTGGCGCCGGCAATTTTCGGCCGGCGTACCTCATGGTTGAGCACAAGGGGTGCCAGAGGCGACTTTACGGGGAGGGGATTGAACGCAGAACGCAGAACGCAGAGCCAGAATTTAGAATCCGGCGGCGGCTTCGATTCTTAGTTCTCACTCTGCGTTCTGCGTTCTGCGTTCAATCCCCAGCCGCGGCACGCGATTTCGATATGCTCCAACCCATGGCAAGGAAGCGCATCGGTATCCTCACCGGCGGTGGCGATTGTCCGGGCCTGAACGCGGTCATCCGCGCCGCAGTCCGCACCGCAATCCGTGACTACGACTTTGACGTCCTCGGCATTCAGTTCGGCTTCGAAGGGCTCCTGACGAGCTCGGCGATCCCGCTCTCGCTCGAAGCGATCCGAGGCATTCTGCCGAAAGGCGGCACACTGCTCCGCACCACGAATCGCGGCAATCCGTTCGAATACCCGGCGTTCGAAAACGGCGTGCGCACATGCGTCGATCGATCGGGCGAAGTGGTCGAGAACATTCACAAGCTCGGTCTCGACGGCATCATCGCCATCGGCGGCGACGGCACGCTGAAGATCGCGCAGAAGCTGTGCGAAATGGGCATTCCGATGGTCGCCGTGCCGAAGACGATCGACAACGATCTCGCCGCGACCGACTACACGTTCGGCTTCATGACCGCGATCGACGTCGCAACCGATGCCGTCGATCGCCTGCACACAACGGCCGAAAGTCACGACCGCGTGATGATCCTCGAGGTGATGGGCCGCAATGCGGGATGGATCGCGCTCTACGCAGGACTCGCCGGCGGCGCCGACATCATCCTCATCCCGGAGATCGAATACACGCCGGAGAACGTGATCGAGTCGATCCGCTCGCGCGAACAGGAAGGGTCGAACTTCGATCTGATCGTGGTGGCGGAGGGGGCGAAGCGGGTGGGCGGGGAGGAGGCGTACGTCGACCGCCGCTCGCGCCGCCTCGGCGGCATCGCGTACCAGGTCGCGGAGGACATCACGCGCCACATCAACCACGAGATCCGCGTCACGATCCTCGGACACATCCAGCGCGGCGGCTCGCCGATCGCATTCGACCGCATTCTCGCCAGCCGTTTCGGCAAAGCCGCGGCGGATCTGATGGGGCAGCGCAACTACGGCCGCATGGTCGCGCTGCGCGGCGACGAGATCGTCGATGTGGCGATCAAAGACGCGGTGTCGAATCCGAAGTACGTCGATCCCGACGGGCAGATGGTGCACACCGCGCGCAGCCTGGGTGTGTCGTTCGGAGACGGGAAGTAGAGACTAAGAGACTAAGAGACTAAGAGACTGGGAGACGGAGAGACGGAGCCTCGGTCTCCTCAGTCTCTCAGTCTCTCCGTCTCCCAATCCAAACGATCCGCATTTTCGTCAGCGAGATGAAGTGTAGGACAAGCTCTCAGCTTGTCTGCTCTAACGGCCGCGCACCACCTCGCCGCCTTTCATCACGAATACGACGTGCGACATCGCATCGATGTTCTTCAGCGGGTCGCCATCCACTGCAACGACATCCGCGTAACGACCCGCTTCGAGTGAGCCGATGTTCGCGCTCTGATCGAGCAGCGAGGCGGCGTTGATCGTCGCGGCCTGCAGCGACTGCAACGGCGTGAGGCCCGCCTTCACCAGCGCCTTGAACTCGCGCGCGACGTACTTCGGCTCATCGTCCAGTCCGAAGGCGATCTTCAGCTTGTACTTCAGCGCCCAGTCGAACGCCGCCTGCTGGTATTTGAGGATGGAGATCCCTTTCTCCAGCATGATCGGCTCCTGCCCTTGCGTGAGGCCGATCTCGGGGCCGCGCTGGAATGTTTCGAGCGTCGGCACGAGCCAGATGCCGTGCTCCGCCATCAGCTTCGCGCCTTCTTCGTCGAGCACCGTTCCATGCTCGATCGAGTCGACTCCGGCACGCGCCGCGGCCTTGATGCCGTCGGTTCCTTCGGCGTGCACCATCACCTTCTTATGCGCGCGATGCGCCCATTCGACGGCCGCGCGCAGCTGCTCGTCGCTCAGCTCCTGCACCGTGTAATCGCTGAGCGGATCGACCACGCCGCCGGTGCCCATCAACTTGATCCAGTCGACGCCGTTGCGCACGTCGTGGCGCACTGCCTTCTGCATCTCTTCGACGGAATCGGCGATGTTCGAGTACGGCGCGAGCGCGACATCCGGCGCGAGCGGATTCAGATCGCCATGTCCGCCGGTGACGGAGACCGGGATGCCGGCGACGAACAGCCGCGGTCCGCGGAACATCCCTTTGTTGAACGCATCGCGCAGCGCAACCTGTCCGTACGACGGATCGCCTTCGCCCGCATCGCGCAGCGTCGTGAAGCCGCGATCGAGGTAGGTCCATGCGTTCATCAATCCGAGGAGCGTCTTCTGCGGCGCGGACTGGCGGAGGAACGAGGTGGCGGAGAAATCGGTCCAGTCGGTGAGGAGATGGACGTGGCAATCGATCAGGCCCGGCAGCACGGTCGCGTCGCCGAGGTCGATCACCTTCGCGCCTGCGGGAGCGGATTTCGCGATCGATTCGATGCGTTCTCCGCGCACGACGATGAACGCGTCCGACACGTTGCCGGTGCGCACGTCGAGCATGCGGCGGGCGTGAATCGCTGTGACCGGCTGATCCGCGGCGAACGCCGTCAGCGCGCACAGCGCCAGCAGGAATCCGAAGAAATGCCTCATGACGTACAATCCCCCACCTTATTCAAGAAATGGAGATTCGAATGGCTGGAAATCTCATCGATTATAGGGTTGAGAAAGGGGTCGCGATCTTCGAGCTGAACGATCCGCCCGCCAACACCTACACCTACGAAATGAACAAGGAGCTGGACTCGTGCATCCTCGAAGCGCGGATGGACGATTCGGTTCACGTCATCGTCCTGCGCGGCTCGGGCGACAAGTTCTTCTCCGCCGGCGCGAACATCAAAATGCTTTCCGAGGTCACGCCCGGCTTCAAGTACTTCTTCTGTCTGCACGCGAACGAGACGCTGCTGCGTTTCGAGCAGACGCCGAAGCTCGTCATCGCCGCGCTGAACGGACACACCGTCGGCGGCGGACTGGAGATCGCGATGGCGGCGGACCTGCGCATCGCGATGCAGGGCGCGGGCAAAGTCGGACTGCCGGAAGTCTCGCTCGGAGTGCTTCCGGGCACCGGCGGCACGCAGCGGCTCTCGCGCCTCGTCGGCAAGACGAAAGCGATCGAGCTGATGGTCGAAGGCGGTCTCTTCGATTTCGAGGAAGCGCAACGCCTCGGCATCATCAACTACGTCTGGCCGGCGGAGCAGGACGGCAAGAAGTGGTGGGATCGCGTGATGGAGTACGCGTGGAGCTTCTGCCCGCCGAACAAGGCGGCGAAAGCGGTCGGCCGCATCAAGCGCTCGGTGCAGAGCGGATGGGAAGTGCCGCTCGAGAGCGCGCTGGCAATCGAGCGCGAGCTCCAGCAGCAGCTCTTCCAGTCCGAGGACGCCAAGGAAGGCCTCGGCGCATACAACCAGAAGCGCAAGGCAGCCTTCGCGGGCAAGTAAAACCAGGGTTCATCGATTCGAGAACGGCGCGGCGCAAACCGCGCCGTTCGTGTTTTCGCCGGACAGCGGACGGCGGACAGCAGATAGCGGACAGCAGGAGCGTCGACGAGGGCGGCGGGGCCGCTGTCTGCTATCTGCTATCTGCTATCTGCTGTCTGCCGTCTGCCGTCTGCCGTCTGCTGTCCCCGGTCCGGCGATAAACTACCCCGTCATGCGCTACCGCAAACTGCACAACACCGACCTGCAACTCTCCGAGCTCGGCTTCGGCACGTGGACCGTGTCGACCGGCTGGTGGGGCAACTACACCGACGAAGAGGCGCAGCGCATCATCCGCCGCGCGATCGACTACGGCATCAACTACATCGACACCGCCGACGCGTACGGCAACGGCCGCGGCGAAACGATCCTCGCGCCGATCCTCAGAGATCACCCCGATCTGATCGTCGGCACGAAGTTCGGCTACGACTTCTACAACAATCCCGAGCGTCCGCGCGGCCAGCGCGAGCTGCCGCAGGACATGTCGCCGAAATTCATCCGCTTTGCCTGCGAGCAGTCGATGAAGCGCCTCGGCGTCGATCACATCGCCGTGTACCAGCCGCACAACCCGCGCGTCGTCACGCTGATGCAGGACGAGCACTGGGAGACGCTCGAAGCGCTGAAGTCGGAGGGGAAGATCACGGCGTATGGACCATCGCTGGGGCCGGCGATCGGGTGGCGCGATGAAGGAATTTACGCGGCCGCCGTCCGCCGCGCGCCGCTGACGCAGATGATCTACAACGTCCTCGAGCAGGATCCCGGACGGGAGTTCATTCTCGCCGCCGATCGCGGCCCGTCGTATCGCGGCGTCGACATCGCGATGAAGGGCGAGACGAACAAGAAGCTGTGCGCGCCGACGGAGTTTTTCGATCCGTCGTTCCGCGCGTGGAAGGCCGATCCGGAGCCGCAGTTCCTGATCCGCGTCACGCATTCATCCGGCATGCTCGAAGGGCAGTACACGATCGACACGACGTTCGATGAGAGCGATCACCGCTCGCATCGGCCGCGCGCGTGGCTGGTCGAAGGGCTGCAGAAAGTCGATCGGCTGAAGCCGATGTGCGAGAAGCGCGGCGTGACGATCGGCCAGCTCGCGCTGCTCTGGCTCTACGCGCATCCGACGATCGTCTCCGCGCTGCCGAACATCTACAACGAAGCGCAGCTCGAGGAGTTCGCGGGCGCGTCGAATCACGCGCCGCTCGGCGACGCCGAGATGGAAGAGATCCACCAGATGTATGTGCGCAACTTCGACGTCGTGCCGTATGTCGAGGAGGCCGCCGCGGCGCGCTGAGTGATCGAAGCAGCGAATCTGGTGAAGTCGTTCGACCACCGCGTGGTGCTCGACCACCTCTCGCTCTCCGTTCGCCGCGGCGAGATCTACGCGCTCCTCGGCGAGAACGGCTCCGGCAAGACGACGCTGCTGAAGATCCTGGCGGGTCTCTACGCGCCGCTCGAAGGGCGCGTCACGATCGACGGCCTCGACCGGCAGCGCGACCACCTCGCCGTCCGCCGCTTCACCGCGTGGCTGGCCGATCAGCCGCTGCTCTACTCGCACTTTTCGGCGCGCAGGTGGCTGGAGATGATCGCCGGCATTTACGAAGTGGAGCCGGCGATTTGCGGGCGCCGCATCAATGAACTACTCGACGCATTCAATTTGCGCGAGCTCGAACGGACGCCGGTCGCGGCGCTCTCCGCGGGTCAGTACAAGAAAACGGCGATCTGCGGCGCGCTGGTCACCGGCGCGCGGCTCTACCTGATGGACGAGCCGTTCACCGGCGAGATCGATCCGCCCGGCGTGGCGACGTTCAAGGAGATCTTCCGCGAGCTCCGCCGGCGCAATGATGTGACCGTGCTCTTCTCGACGCAGCTGGTCGATCAGGCGGAGCAGCTCGCGACCCGTGTCGGCATCCTGCATGAAGGCCGCATCGCGCACGAAGGGACGCCGGCCGAGTTGAAGGAGCGCTTCGGCGCGACGTCGATGGAAGAGGTCTTCACCCGCGCGACAGGACGCGATCGCGCTGCCGCGAACCGGGTCCTGGAGACGTTGTGATGACGCGCGTGACACAGGCCGCCGGCTGGACGCTGATCCTGCTCACGTCGGGCGGACTCGGTGCGGTCGCCGGCTACATCCTCGAAGACGACGTGCTCGCCATCGCGCCGGCGTTCGCGTTTCTGTTGCTCGTCGTCACCGCGGTCATCTCCAATCGCGCAAGTTTTTACACGTGGGTCGTCGCGCTGCCGCTGATCTCGATGCCGCTCCAGCCTCGCGCGATGTACCGCCGTTCGCTCATCCAGATGTGGGATTTCCTCGCGTATTTCGTGGCGATGGTGACCTGCGTCGCCGTCGGATTCGCACTCGGCGCGAAGCTCTCGATCGCCGTCTGCATTGCCATCGCGTGGATCGCATTCGCTGCCGCAACGGCAATCGGATTACTCGCGGCGCTCTTTCCGCCAGCCGTCGCGATCCTGCATTTCCTCTGGGCCGTCATCGGGCTGCTGTCGTTCTGCTTCGGCTATCACGCCGTCGTCGCGTTTCTCGGCTGGCGCATGTCGCCGCTCGCCGGCGGCGCCTCGCTGTTGTTCGCGACCATCATCGCGATCGCGCTCGTGTACGTGCTGCTGCCGCATCGCTACACATCCGACGCGATCCTGCAGCATTCGATGCGACCACCGATGCGCGCAAGTGTGGAGCTCAGCGAACCGGGCGACGCCGTCTCCCGCGCGTTGCGCAACCGCTGGAGCGCGCGGAGATACGCGCTGATTCGTCTGTCGATGGCGCAAAGCGATCCTGAGGCAATCGTGCCGCGGATGCGCGTGGCGATGGTCTCGCTCGCGGCGGCGATGGTCATCGCGTGGGCTGTTCGCCTGCTTTTCAAAAGCGACCTCGGATTCTTCGCGCCGGCGCTCGTAATCGCGGTCTGCGTTTCCACCACGACGACGACCGCGGAGCTGCGCGGCGATCGCCGCCATCCGCTGATCGAAACGCTGCCGGTCGATGCCCGCGAATATGCGTCGCTGCGCGTCGTCGAAGGCGCGATCGCGATCGTCCTGATCCTCATGCTCGGCGCGATCGCCATGCTCGCGTCGCCGTGGCGAATCCCGCTCCTGGCGATCGCCGGCGCATATGTTTGGCTCTGCAGCGCCGTGATCGTGCCGATGACGCAGAGGATTCAGTACCGCGTTGATCGGCGGCGGACGCGCTGGTCGCGATTCGTAACCGGCTGCCGCCGGATCGGGTTCATCTGCGCCATCGTGCTCGCGGTCGTGTTTCCGCCGCTGCTCGCCTTTCTCTGGTTCCGCACGTGGCGCATCGACGCGCGTCACGATTTCGATTATGAGTACCGGCATGGATGACCGCCTCATCGCCTGCGTCGATCTCAACGGCGTGCTCGATCAATACGCCGGCTGGCGCGGCGATGAGCACTGGGATCCGCCGCGTGACGGCGCCGCCGATTTCCTGCGCGCGCTGCGCGATCGCGGCTATCGCGTGATCGTGCACACCACGCGCTGGCGCGACGACGCGGAGCGCTGGCTGCGCGAGCACGGGCTGCGCGAGCTGGTCGATGACGTGACCGATCGCAAAGTCGCGGCGCATGTGTTCATCGACGACCGCGCGGTCTGCTTTCGCGGCGATTACGACGCCACGCTCGCCGAAGTCGATGCGTTCCGCGCGCACTGGGAGTAGCGCTCCCGCTCGCGTTCCCACAACGCGCGCTCGTCGTCCGGCAGCGGCTCGGACAATGTCTGTTCGCAGCGATCGAGCTGCGTTTCGATGTAGCGCTGCGTAGGCAAATCGTCGCCGAGGCGGATGCCGAGCTCGATGAAGGCAGCGGCGCGATCCCAGGACTCGTCCTGCGGGCCGATCGCATCGTGCCAGTGCGCGTGATCGAGTGCGTCGCATTTGATCACCTCGCCGCTGCGCGTGACGATCCACTCCCAGCGGTGCATGCGGTTGTCGGTCTCGAAGAGTTTCTCCAGGTGCTGTCGCACCGCGCGCGTGAGTGCGTCGCGATCGCGGTCGAGGTCGACGATGCGGCCGTCGATCCATTCGCTGATGAGAAATCCATTCGCGTTGCCGAGGATCGGGACGCCGATGCGGCGCGCCTTTTCGAGCTTGTTCGTCGCCAGTCTCCCCAGGCCTGAAAATTTGAGGAGATAGCGCCGGCCGTTTGCGCGCACGAGGTACTTGCGCGGCTCGCGCGACATCGATGACGGCGGCCGCTCGTGATGCTCGACGTGCTCGCGCCAGGCGCCGCCGCCGATGTCTGCTACATCATCGATGTTGCCGATCGTCGACTCCGCTTCGCGCAGGATCGACGGCAGGATCGTCTCGAACGGCGTCACGTACTTCTTCGCGATGCGCCAGCGTGCGCGATGGCGCTCCGAGCATTGATTGCCCGGCTCGCCTTCGTGGCTCGGAAAGAAGGCGATGCGCGCGAGCGGCACGCCGTGCTCTTCGAGGAAATCGGCGATACAGCCGAACGTGCTGCCGGAGAGGCCCGGACCTTCATCGACGATGGCGAAGTCTTCGAAGGAGCGGATGTAGTCGCGCATCGCGCGATCCATCGCCAACTGGCGATGAAACGGATGTCCGACCGGGCGCAGCGTGATGAATCCCGCGGCGTTGCACGCGCTCGCGACGACGGCGCCGAGGGTCGTGCCGATCGTGCGGACTCCGATCACCAGACGTTTGTTCGATGGCGGGAGGCGACGAGCGGCGATCGCGTAGAGCTCGGGGTAGACGGCGTAGAACGCGAATCCCTCCGGCTCGCGGATGGTCAGCTCCGGGACGTAGGGCAGTTCGCCCCGAAGTGCGGCCTGATGGAGAGGCGTCCAGCGATCCTCGCCGTGAGTCCGGAACTCGTGATCGATGATTGCCTGCGCGACCTTGCCGCGCTCGATCGGATCGGCGGCGGATGCAAGCGCTTCCTCCCACGTTACCGTCCGGATGAGATCGCTGTAGCCGCGCATGCAAATATGGAGTGCGGCGGCCATGCCGCCGCACTCCGGGCAGGGCGGCCTGATGGAGAGGCGTCCAGCGATCCTCGCCGT
>DATEZA010000237.1:0-5726 GCA_035255945.1 Thermoanaerobaculia bacterium | reverse complement strand
CGAAACGATGACCGCGAGGCTGGCACCGCGGCGCGGCTCCTGGCCTTCGGCTAGAACCGCGAGATCGATGCGCTCTTCCACTTCCCGGGTAGAAAAAATCCGTCCGCTGTTTTGTTCCATTGGCCCCGCACGCTTGCGGCGAAATTCAGTTTGTGCTCCGGTCACGCAACCGTGAGTGCGATCTCACGTACACTTCTTTCAGGATGTCCGAAGTCATCACACCGCCGCCGCCCCCGCCTCCACCGCCGCCCTCGCCGGACCAGCCGAAGGCAGCGTTCGACTTCGTGAAGCCGTTCGCCTTCGTGTTTGAAGACGCGCGCTGGATCAACAAGGTTCTGATCGGTGGCATCTTTCAGCTGCTCAGCGCGCTGCTCGTCGGCATTCCGTTTCTTCTCGGCTATCTCGCACAGCTCGTTCGTAATGTAGTCGCAAATGCAACCCTTCCGCTCCCCGAGTGGGACGACCTCGGCGAAATGTTCAACGAAGGGTTACGACTGATCGGCGTCGCCATCGTTTACTTCCTGCCGTTGCTCGCCATCCTGGCCATGATCATGATCCCGATGATCGTGGTCACCGCCGCGGCGAGTCATCACAACGACGACTTCGATCCGGGCGGTCTGTTCGCCTGCGTCTGGTGTCTCTTCCTCCCGCTCACGCTCGTGTACGCCATCTGGATGCCGGCCGCGTTGATGTACGCGATCGTCGAGCAGCGTTTCGGCGCGGCGTTCGAGTTCGCACGCATCTGGCGATTCATCAGTAACAACGTCGGCAACTATCTCCTCGCGGTCGTGGTGATGTTCGTTGCGCGATTCGCCTCCGGTTTCGGCATCGTGCTCTTCTGCGTCGGCATCTTCTTCACCGTGTTCTGGGCGATGTGCGTGACGTTTTACGCGTTCGCGCAGACGTGGAAGCTGGCGACGGTGAAGTGAGCCGCGACACCCGCATCTTCGCGCTCTGTCTCGCCGCGCTCGCGCTGATCATCCTCGGCTCCGCCACGCTCACCACGTTTGCCACCGCGCACGGCGCGCCGCAGTTCATGCGCTGGCCGTTCAAAGTGATGTGTCACGGCATCCCGCATCGCTGCCTCACGATCTTCGGAACGCAGATGCCGATCTGTGCGCGATGCGTCGGTATCTACGCCGGTTTCCTCGGCGGATTAGCTCTTTTTCCGCTGTTCCGATGGGCCAGCGAGCGCGCGATGCGCATCGCGCTTTTCGTCGCCACGACGCCGCTTTTCATCGATGGCGTGACCCAGGCGCTGCGCTTCCGCGAAAGCACCAATCAGCTCCGGCTGGCTACAGGATTGACCACCGGCGTCATGCTTGGATTGTGGGCGCTCGTTGCGATCGAAACACGCGCACGGCAACGATTTGCACCGTCTTGACGACCCATCAGTGGTGGGTTACGCTTCGATGACACCCACGTCCAGCCGGGTCATTTTCTGAACGACTGCGGCCGTCGGTTTCTGCGGAAAATTTCGCGCGAGTAATCGGAGACAAATGGCCTTCCAGGGATCCCTCAAAGAGCTGCCGCTCCCTGACATCATTCAGCTGGTGAGTGTGTCGGGGAAGACGGGTAAGTTCACGCTCTCCCGCGATACCGACAAAGGCTTCATCTATCTGAAAAACGGGCAGATGGTCCACGCGCTGGTCGGCGATCTGATCGGTGAGGAAGCGATCTACGCGCTCGCCATCTGGAACCAGGGCGAGTTCCAGTTCGCACCCGGCGAAGAGCCCGATCGCCAGACCATCACCAAGTCGAACACGAACCTGCTGATGGAAGCGGCGCGCCGCCTCGATGAATGGCGCGTGCTATCGAAGAAGATCCCGTCGGTCGACTTCGTCCCCGAGCTGATGGTCCGCGAAAACCGTCACGAGCAGATCACGCTCAACCCGCAGGAGTGGATGCTGATCACGCGCATCGACGGACATCGCTCGATCATGGACATCGGCCGCACGCTGAACATGTCGTCATTCGATGTCGCAAAAATCCTGTACGGAATGATCACCGGCGAGCTCGTGCAGTTAAAAAAAAAATTTGATCGAGACCCCGATCAGGAAAATGGCGAGCTAGTCGACCTCGCCGCGCGCATCCGCCAGGTGGCCGAAGAGTTCATCGGCGACAGCGCGCACAAGACGATCGAGAAGCACTTCCTCCACGCGCTCGACTCCATCATGAACGGCGACGGCGAGCGCGCCGTCGACCACATGATCGAAGAGTTCGAGAAGACCGCATCGCTCCTGCGCGGACTGGCGGTCACCGAGCAGCTCCGCTCCCGGATCTCCGAGATCCGCGCGCTGGCCTCGTGAGCGAGCACCCCCAATGATGTAATGCTCTGGTTCGTCATCATCCTCCTCGCATTCATCACCGCCGCGGCGCTCATCCGCCGCCAGGCGCGTGCGATCCACGTCAGCGGTCCCGTGCGCGCGTGGTCGATCCCGAAATCGTGGACGGTGGCCGAGGGCACGCACGAAGGGAAAGCGGTCGCGACGCGATTCAATGTCGCGCTGCGTCCGATCGCCGGACGCCCCGAATTCCCCGACCGGCTCGGCATCATCGCGCCGTTGCGCAACACGAACGATCGCGGCTTTCCGAATCGCGCGGAGATCAAGCAGCTCGATGCGATCGAAGAGCTGATCGAGAAGCGGATGGGCGGCGGCAACGAGTCGCTGCTCGCCGGCGTCGTGACGAGCAACGGCATTCGTGAGTTCGTCATCTACACCTCGAACCTCGACGCGGCGAAAGCGAAAGCGGATGCAGTCACCGCCGAAGTTGCGACGCACGCGCTGCATGTGATCGTGAGAAATGATCCCGAATGGCGGGTGTACCGTACGTTCGCATGAACATCGTCGTACCGCCGAACGTACCGCCCGGTTTCACGCTCTTCTACACCACCCGCGAATTCCGCGAGGAGAGTCTGGCCGGATTGCTCCCGGTGCCGCTCGTGATGTGCAACCAGGTTCACGGCGCAACCGTCGCGCGATGGGACGAGCGCGACAAACACAACTCCTGTGATGCGTTGTACTCGGATCAGAAACACACCGCCCTCGGTATCAAGGTTGCAGATTGCCTCCCCGTGACCATGATCGATCCCGTGCACTCGGTCATCGCCAACATTCACTCCGGCTGGCGTGGCGCCGCGCAGAACATCACCGCGAAAACGATCGACACGCTCGAGCGCGAGACCGCGTTCGATGCCGCGCAGTCGCTGGCCTGGCTCGGCCCGAGCATCCGCGTCTGCTGTTTCGAAGTCGGCGAAGAAGTCGCGTCGCAATTCGGTGTAGGACAAGCTCTCAGCTTGTCCCCCCGGCAAGCTGAGAGCTCATCCCCCCGGCAAGCTGAGAGCTTGCCCTACACCAAGCCGCACCTCGACATCCCCGCCTTCACTCGCGACGTCCTCCGCAAACGCGGCTTCGCCGACCACGCCATCACCGACACGCAGCTCTGCACCCGCTGCGAAGGCTCCATCTTTCATTCGTATCGGCGCGGCGCGAACGGCGGACGCAATCTCGCCATCGTTGCCCAGTGAGCCGCATGCCTTCACATTTCAAGCTCCGTATCCCGAAGCGCCGCACCGTTTTTCAGACGATCTCCTACATCATCGTCATCCTGCTGATCGCGTTCGTCGCCCTCGGCGCGTACGTCTACAAACAATCGGTCGGGCGTTTCGAGATCCGCCGCCTCTCGCTGCCGACGCGCATCTTCGCCGACTACCTCCCGCTCCGTTCCGGCGATGCGCTGCAGACCGATGACCTCCTCGACAAGCTGATCCGCCTCGGATATCGCGAGACGCCGTCGGTCGCGCAGCCGGGCGAGTTCACGCAGTCGAAAGGCGCGCTCGACATCTTCGCGCGCGAGTTCACCCATCCGAGCGGCCACTATCCCGCGCAGCGCGTGCACGTCACGTTCAAAGGCAACGCGATCGACACCGTCACGCCCGACAACGCCGCGCTCGAGCCGGAGCTGCTGACCTCGATCCTCTCCGAGCAACTCGAAAACCGCCGTCCCGCCCAGCTGTCGCAGATCCCGAAGTCGCTGCAGGACGCGGTCGTGGTCACCGAAGACATCCGCTTCTGGCATCACCCTGGCGTCGATCCGTTCGGCGTCATCCGCGCGCTCTTCACCAACGTGAGAGCGGGCGGCGTCGCGCAGGGCGGCTCCACGCTCACCCAGCAGCTCGTCAAGAATTACTACTTGACGAGCGAACGTACTTTGAAACGCAAAGTCGTCGAGGCGTTCATGGCCGTCATCCTCGACGCGAAGTATTCGAAGCAGGAGATCCTCGAGGCCTACCTCAACGACATCTATCTCGGACGCAATCGTTCCATCAGCATCATGGGAGTGGGCGAGGCGGCGCGCTTCTACTTCGGCAAGCCAATCTCGGAGATCAATGTCGCCGAATCGGCGCTGCTGGCGGGGATGATCCGCAGCCCGAACAATTACGCACCGTTCAACAACCCGCAGAAGGCGCTGAGCCGCCGCGCGACCGTGCTCGGGCTGATGCTGAACAACAAGAAGATCGATCGCCCCACGTACGACCAGGCCATGGCCACGCCGCTGCCGCGCCGGCCGTTCCGCGAGCGGAGCGGACTCTCGTCGATCCCGTTCTACGTCGATCGCGTGCTGCAGGAGATGGCGCGCGACTACGGCATTAAGGACGTGAAAGGCCGCGGCCTGCAGATCTATACGGCCATCGACCTCGCCGCGCAGGACACCGCCGCGCGCACGATCGAGACGAGCATCGCCAACCTGGAGAAAGCAAGCCGCCGTCTCCGCAATGCGAAGAGTCCGCTGCAGGGCGTGCTGATTCACGTCGATGTGCCGACCGGCGAGATCCGCGCGCTCGTCGGCGGACGCAATTACGACGTCTCGCAATTCAATCGAGCGCTGAACGCGAAGCGGCAGGTCGGCTCGCTCTTCAAGCCGTTCGTCTACCTCACCGCATTCGAGCCGAGCCTCACTCAGCTGCCGAATGCGATCACCCCCGCGACGCTCGTCAGCGACACGCGCTTCGTGCTCAAGCGCCGCTTCGCCGCCGACTGGTCGCCGCGCAATTACGAGGACTCGTACCACGGCACGGTGAGCGTGCAGTGGGCGCTCGAGCAGTCGATGAACTCCGCATCGGTGCGCATCGGACTGGCCTGCGGCATCGATCCGATCCTGAAGACCGCGCACACCCTCGGCGTGCAGTCCGACATCGACAATTCGAATCCCTCCGTGATCCTCGGCGCCGTCGGTCTTTCGCCGGTCGAAATGGCGGACGCGTACTCGACCATCGCGCGCATCGGCTCGCGTCTGCCGCTGCGCACGATCCGCTTCGTCACCGACGATCGGGGACATGTCGTCTCCGCCGGCGATGCCGTGCAAGCGGTGCAGGTGTTTCCGGCGCGCGACGTCTTCATCCTCGCGAACATGATGAAAGGCGTCGTCGATCACGGCACCGCGTACGCCGCGCGCTCGGGCGGTTTTCGTCTCGCCGCCGCGGGCAAGACCGGCACGACGAACGATGCGCGCGACGCGTGGTTCATCGGCTTCACGCCGCAGACGCTCGCCCTGACCTGGATCGGTTTCGACGACAACTCGGTCGTCGGCCTGTCGGGCGGACAAGGCGCGGTGCCGATCTGGACGCGCTACATGCAGCAGGTCACGGCGGGACAGAAGAATGTCGACTGGTCCGCGCCGTCGGGCATCGAGATGGCGGAGATCGACAAGACGACCGGCGGCCT
>DATEZA010000236.1:0-12709 GCA_035255945.1 Thermoanaerobaculia bacterium | reverse complement strand
CTCCTGCCACTGCTGCTGCGCGAGAGTTGCTTCGATCATCGCGATGTCACTCGGTACGCGGCTGCACGGATCGGCGTCACCGGAGCCGGCTCGTCCTGCGATTCGACGATCGCGCTGACGTCGGTGTCGATGTCGCGCAGCACCTGGCGGATGCGCGTCAGCACCGTGCCGCGCTTTCTCCAGATCAGATCGTGCGCGCGCTTCTCATCGACATCGATCTGCAGCGCCTCGCCCGTCAAATCCGACGCCTCGGCCAGTTTCCGTTTGAACGACGGCGACGTGATGTGGCGGAAGAGCTTGTGGAGCTTGTCCGAGCGCTCCTGATCGGTGAGCCGCGCGACATGCATCGAGATCAGCGCCTTGCGCAGCACTTCGACGATCGCACGCACGCGCGCCGGCGAGACGACGATCACGCCGCCGTCGACGAACAGCTCTTTCTTGCCCGCGGGGAAAACCGGCGTGGCGAGGATCGCGTGATCGGCGCCGAGCTCCGACTGCTCCTGGCGCAGCTTCGTCACGAATGCGTGCTGCCACGCATTGCGCGGCTTCGCGGCGATCAATAGACGTCCGGCGTTTTTGCCTTTGTAACGGAGCTCGACGATCAGGTTGCCGCCCTTGCGCGCGATCATGTCGTCGGGGAACGCGCCGCGGAGCTCGTCGAAGAGATCGATCTCGTTTCCTTCCGCGATGTCGCCGCCCGACTTCTGCACGCGCTTGCTGATGTCGACGATTTTTTTCTGCAGCGCGTCGCGCTCGCGGGCGAAGTCCGCTTCGCGTTTCGCCAACTGCGCGTCGCGGTCCTTTTGCAGAATCGCGCGGACGTCGGCCAGCTCCTTCTTCCGCTGCTTTTCGAGCTCGACCTTGACCTGATCGATCGCCGCGGCGAGCTTGCGCCGCTCCTCTTCGCGAATCCGCGCCTGAATCTTCAGGAACTTGTCATGCGTGATCTTCGAGCCGCAATACGGGCACTGCTCCCCACTTGCCACCGCCATGATTTCCTCCGTCCCGGCCTCCCCACCACCCCCTCCTCTATATCTCTGTCTCTCTGTCTCTCTGTTTCTCAGTTTCTCTGTTTCTCAACCGGGGACAAACATTCTAGCACGTCCTTTCAAATACTTTTCACTCCTTTTTTGTCCTTCTGTTACCCTATCCGTCCTTGAGTAACCCGGAATCGATCGACGGATTCGAGCTGGTCTTCGGCCTCGCCGGACCGGTCGGCGCCGACCTGCAGGAGATCAGCCGCACGCTGCGCGACGCGCTCAAGAAATGTGAGTACGCCGAGGTGGAAGAGATCAGCGTGGGCGAATTGATCCGGCAGATCGCGGCGCGGCGGCCGCTGGAAAAAACCGACGGTTCGCCGATTCGCTTGCTCGATTCGCCCGAGGAGATGCGGATTGCGTCGTACATGGACGCGGGGAATGCGATCCGGAGGTTGAGCGCGAATCCCGCGGCGGTTGCATCGGCGGCGATAGCGGAAATCCGCGGCCGTCGCAAGCGCAAGGGCAATGTCCCGGCGCGGCGTGCGTACATCCTCCGCACGTTGAAGCGTCCGGAAGAAGCGCAGCTGCTGCGCCGCATCTACGGTCCCGGATTTTTCCTGATCGGCGTCAACGTCAATCGTCCGGCGCGCGTCGACTCGCTCGCGCTGCGCATCGCCAGGTCGCACAACGAGACCGCAGCGTCGCCCGACTTTCCGAACTACCTGCTCGAAGCGGAAGCGCTGGCGAATCGCGATGAAGACGAAGCGGCGGACGAATACGGTCAGCGTCTTCGCGACGTGTTCCAGTTGTGCGATCTGTTCGTCTCCCCCGCCTCGCGCACCTCGACATTCGATCAGATCCATCGCATGGTCCGCCTGATCCTCGGCGATCTCGGCGAAACGCCGTCCGCCGACGAGCACTTCATGTTTCACGCGTTCGCAACTTCGCTCGCATCCGGCGCTCTCGGACGCCAGGTCGGTGCCGTGCTCGTGTCGCACGCGCACGAAGTCCTCGGCATCGGCTGGAACGATGTGCCGAAAGGGGGCGGCGGTCTCTATCGCGCCGGCGATCATTACGACCGGCGCGACATTCACGAAGAGCGCGACTCGGTCAACGTGCACGCCGACCAGATCATCGGCGAGGTGCTCGAGCTCGTGCGCGACGCGGGCTGGCTCAATGCGAACGCGCGTCCGCGGCTGGACGATGCGCGCGAAGCATTCAAGCGCTCGCGCGTGATGAGCCTGCTCGAATTCGGGCGCACCAGTCACGCGGAGCTGGAGGCGATTCTCGCCGCCGCGCGCGTCGGTGCGAGTCCGCGCGATGCGACGCTGTACACGACGACGTTCCCCTGTCATCAGTGCGCGCGTGCGATCGTGACCGCGGGATTGCGGCGCGTCGTATACATCGAGCCGTATCCGAAATCACGCGCGCTCGAGCTGCATCGCGATGCGATCCACGGCTACGACGACATCTTCGCCCCGCATTGCGGCAACGATCACTGCAAGGACCCGCACTCGGTCCGCTTCGAGCCCCTCCTCGGCATCGGCCCGCACCGCTTCGTCGATCTCTTTTCGCTGCAGAGCGCCACCGGCGCCCAACGCGAGCGCAAGGTAAAGAGCTCCGGCGAGCGCATTCGCTGGGACCCGAAGACGTCCGCGCCGAAAGTCGAGATGCTGCCGCTCAGCTATCTCGACCTGGAGGCGAAGGTGCTCTACGAATTGAAGAAGTTTTTAAAGCCGGAGGCCGTGCGGAAGTAGTTGTCTCCACGCCGGTTAGAACTTCGCCTCCTAAAAGTTCCCTCACGCGATAATCGACGCATGGCGAATGGGGCGCCGTACGCGATGGATTTCTGGGATGTGCTGGACGAGGCGGAGGAAATTGTCGAACGCTGGCCTTCGTGGCAGCGGCGGGTGGAGGGGGACGTGTTCGGCGAACACGTCCCCGTCGACGATGAGGAGTGGTGGGCGATCAGCGTTCAGGGCCACTGATTGTTCGAGCATTCCGCGGTGGAACGCGCAGACGGGTCCGTTGAGCCGGTGTTCGGCAACGACATGATCAGAACCGGCTGTTTCGCACACACACTGTTCGATGGACTGCTCGTCGCGCACGGCTTGTATTGAGCGCATGGCACCACCATCGCGAGATACGCGGCGTTGTGGGAATTGCCGCCGCCGGCGCCGCACGACGCGGTGCCCGGAACCGCATCGAGCGGCACGTTCGCGAAGATCAATTCCGCATTTCCTTTCACGGTGATCGATTTGGTCGTGCCGTTCTTCGTCGCTTCAATCGTCAGCTTCCCGTTGTTTGTGACGTTGATCACCGTGTCCTGCCGTCTTCCCGACGTGTTGCATACCGTCGGCGACGCGTTGGAAAAATCGACCACCGCCGCTGCCAGCTTGTACTTGCCGGCCGGCGTGTACTCATCGCGCAGTTTGGGCTGAGTGCAGCACTGCTCGCCGTAAACGTGCGGGAGGCCCATCAACTTGTCAACGTCGGCAATCCGCCGGCTCGGCTCGGAAATGGCAGCTTCGTTATGACTCGTCGTCGCCGGCCGAATTCCTGTATTGAAGCGGATCTGTTCTCCGTCCAGCCTGACGTAGAGATAAAGCTGGCCATTCGATTCGAGAATGCTCGGAGTCGGAGTCCAGCCGTTGCTGGAGATGAAGTCGCACGGCTGCATCAACAGAAGCGCGCCATGCGGCGCGATTCCCTGGCTCAGCATCTCCTGCTCGGCCGCCGAGGCCGGAACGGAGACGGCGATTCTGCCGCTCTTCGTCTGCACTGCCTGCGGCGGACACGGAATCCGCGGCGCAACCGCAACGAGCTGGCCAGGAACGATTTGATACGAAAGCAGAAAGATCCCGACGATCTGAATGATCGCAGTCGTAGACATGATGTTGTCCTTTCGAGGTAACCGAGTGATAGAGAAGGCCGAGTACTGGAGGAGAGAAATCCCCGTTCACGGCCACTGATTATTCGAGCAACTCGCGGTGACTAGGGCAGCGGGCCACGGCGTCGTCACGATGACTTTCCCGCCGGGACGCAAGGGCGTATCGGGACAGTCGTCACCCTGCCATGTCGACAGCGTGCAAGGCTGCGTCTTGTTGTTGCAGGGAAGAACCATCGCCGCGTAGGCCGCGAGGTGCTCTGCGAGATGCGGCGAATCGCCGCCACATTTCGCGTTCCGGTCCGTCACCGTCACCGGCACGTTTGCGATCGTGATCAGCGCCATCGAGTCGAACGTGATGCGCTTCGTGGTCAGCGCGTTGGTTGCCTCGACGACGAACGTTCCGGCGTAATCGAACGACACGACGGTGTCCTGGCGGCCCGTCGACTTGTGGCAGGTGCTGCCGAGATCTCCCGGAAACTCCACCACCGCCGCAGCGAGGCTGTAATTCGTTTCGGGCGTGTATTCGCGGCGCAGCTGAGGATTCGTACAGCATCCGCTCGCGTGCGGCAGGCCGAGCCCCGTCTGCCTGACGACCGCCGCCCCCTTGCCCGAATTCGTCATTGCCCCGACATTCGTGCGCTCCGTCTTGCGCTCACCGCCATTAATGATGAACCGCACCCGCTCTCCACTCAGCTTGACGTAGTCGTACGAGTCGTTGAGCGGCTTCGGCTCCCAACCTTGCGCGTTGTAATGACCGCGAGGAAATACGAGCAGTGCTTCGTGCTCTTCGACGTTCGCATGCGTCATCGCCTGCTCGGCGCTCTCGACCATGTGCATCTCACTGCCCGGCTTCGTGATCGCGATTGCGTTACGTTGCGGCGCGTCGTTGCGCGCCGGACCGTCGTGCGTCGTGGAACACGGGATCCGCGGAGCAATCCCGATCAATTTCCCCGGCTCGAGCTGGTACGACAACAGAACTATCCCGATGACCTCGATGATGGCTGTCGCGTTCATGACGGTTCTCCTTTCACAGAGTCCCGCTCAGCAGCTCCACCGGCGCCCATGTCGCGGGATGCATGAGTCGCGGATCGGATGAATGCAGCATCGCGCGCTGCGCATCGCGCAATGCATGCGACGGCGACGGATCGCCGCGAAGGTTTTCGTGAAACCGGAGGAAGAACGCCGAAGCGATGTCGTCGTCCACTTCCCACAGCGTCCCGACCACAGCACGCGCGCCGGCGATCAGGAAGGCACGAGAGAGGCTCGACATCCCCGCGACGTGCATTGCATCGCCGCGGAACGTGCCGCAGGCGGCGAGTACGACGAGCGGCCGGCGCTCGAGCCGGAGATGAACGATGTCGCTCTCATCGAGGCTTGCACCGTTGGCGAGCAGAAGCGCGGCGTTCGATTCGATCGCATCGCTCTCCGCGTGTCCGGCGAAGTAGATCAACGCGCTCCTTCGCGCCGTCTCCGTGAACGCCGCACGTGTCGCCGCATTGCCCGTCAGCAGCGTTCCCCGATTCAGCGACGCGATCTCCTCCGCTTCCTCGCGACCGTCGCGCAACCGCGGATGCGAAGTCGGAGGATCACCGACGACGAGCGCCGGCGTCAATGCATCCGGCGCCGCATCTGCGAGCGATGACACTGCCGGTGCGAAGCGCACGTCGAAGTCCTCGATGAGATACCGCGCGCTCTTCTCGTCATACAGCGATGCGAACGGCACCGCGAAGAGCTCGCGATCCGGAACGATGATCAGCGTATCGGACGACTCCAGCTGCGATCGCACCGGCGCGACGAGCAACGCATAAACCGCCGCCGACGCGGAGCGCACCGCTTCGATCGGCGCCCGGCGCCGGACCGCGCCGGTGAATGCATCGATACGCGCATCGAGCTCGCGATGATCGACATCCACGCGCTGCGCGATGACGCCGCTGCGCGTTACGCAGAAGATCGCCAGTCCGCGCGAGAGCACGGCGTATTCGATCGCCGCCGTTCCTGCGGGCAACCGCGCGCCATGACCGCCGGACGTCAGTTGATGCCGCGCGTCGGAAACGCGAAACGCCTCATCGACGGCGCCGCGTGATAACTCGAGCTCGATCGTCTCGTCGACGACCTGCCTTGCCGTGTCGAGAAACGCAATGCTCAGGTTCTGCGACTGCTGCGTTTCGACCTCGCGCAGTGCCGCGTGATAGTCGGCCAGTGCCTTCGGCTGATCGCCGCTCGCGGCCAGCGTGCGCGCCCGCTGAAGCCACGCGTATGGCATCAGGTATCGCACGTCGCGCGAGCGAAGAAAGTCGACCGAACGATTGAGCACGTCGAGCGCGCGAAGCGGCTCCCGCGCCCGCATCAATGACGCTTCCTCGATATCAATCTGCGCCCGCATCGCGTCGTGCAACGCCTGATCGCTGACCTGCGCGAGCGCGGCGCGCGCCTCCCGGATTGCGTCATGCGCCGCGCTCTCGATCCGGCCGCGTCCTGCAACGCGTGCCCGATTCACCGCTTGGCACGTCGTGACGAAGGGATCGTCGCCGCGAAACGCAGTCGTCGCGTTCGTGAGCGCGAGCGCTTCTTCCGTGCGGTCGATCAGCGTCAGCGCCGATGCCGTCTCGTCGAGCACGCCGTTGCAAAGGGAACGGTTGTCGCCTCCGCAGTACGTCTCCAGCGCTTTCGCGCGATGTCGCGCGGCCACATCCGCGTTGCCGCTCAGCTCCAGCGAATACGCGGCAACGCTCTCCATGAAGGCGTCGTTCATGCGCTCGCCGAGGCGGTTGAAGATCATCGCGGCTGCTTCCGCCTCGCGGGCACCGGTATCGACGTCGCCAATGCTGTTCGCCGCGACCGCCAGCGTCCAGCTGATTTGCGCGCTCAGGGCGCGGTAACGCGTGGCATCGATGCGCTCGCGCAACGCGAGCAACTGCTCCCGCGCTTCGACCGCGCGGTCCTGATCCTTGACCGTGTTCGCCGCGAAGTAATTCGCGACTTCCGCCATCGGACTATGCGCCCGCGCAAACAGCGTCGCCGCCCGACGCAGTTGCTGCTCCGCGGCGGAACGCCGTTTGCCGTAGGCCTGACGCGCCGGGCCATAGATGCGATACGCCTCGGCCAGCGTCTTCCGATCCGCATCATTCGCGCGCTCGATCGCACTCACCGCGTCGTCGAGCAGATGCTCGCCGTTGAAGGACGCGAGCGCGTCCGCGATCGTGCGTGCGCGCGACAGCGCGGTCGCATCGCCATTGGCCCACGCGCAGAGGATCGGGCCTTCGCCGTACCTGCGCGCCTGCTCCGGGAACTCGCGCACCAGCGCCGCATCGGGATGATCGAGCGACTTGGGATCGAACTTTTTCGATTGCGCGCCGAGGGAGTGGAGATGGGCGCGTGCTTCGACGGCCCACTCGCTCGATGGATCGGCATCGAGATATTGCTGCCACGCTTCGCGCGCTTTCTCGCGCACGCCCATCCGCTCCAGGATCAGCGCGCGATTGAACAGCGCCTCGGGCAACTTCGGATTCATGCGCAGCGCGTGATCGGCCGCCGCGAGTGCTTCGACGAATTGCGACGGACGATCTTCCTGCGTCGCAACGGCAAAACGCGCGGCGGCGAGATCGCTCCACGACTGCGCATCGTTCGCCGACTTCTCCAGCGTCGCGATGCTCTCGTGCGAGCGATCGATCAGCAGGTACGCGACGCCGGCGGAGTGCCCGCGTCCGCCCGTTTTCTCGAGCACTTCGCCCGCCGCGCCGGCGAGTCGCAGGTCGGCGGGATCGGGTGTGGTCTCACCGCGAGATGGCGCCTGCAGACGTGCCCACGGGAATCCGCTCAGCCGCGCTTCGACGTGGCGGTGTTCGTGCGGCGCGGCGGCAATCAAGCGATCGATGGGAGTGCGCGATGCGCGGAAGAACGGGATTGCGATCAGCGCGATGACGACCGCGGCGGCGGCCGCGAGCCACCACCAGTTCCGATTCGCCGGCCGCTGCTCTTCCCGCTCGAAGCGCGCCGTCTCGCTGACGACGGTGCGGCACTCTTCGCAGCCGCGGAGGTGATCGGAGACCGACCGCAATTCGTCGGGGGCGAGCCGCCCTTCAATGAACGCGGCCATCGTCCCTGCCTCCGGATGAAGCGGCGCGTTGTCGCTCATGGGAACTCCTCCGGTTGCTTTGCCGCTCTCTCATCGCGCCCTATGGACGGACGCCGATCGCGGTTTCCGAGGTCGAAGGCGAGATTGGCTTCATCCCGTCCGATCAGATCGAGCGCGTCGTTCGCATTGACGCCGCGCCGCTCGAGCTCCGCGCGAATGTCCTTCATCCGCCGCTCGAGCCGGCGATAGAGCAGCTTCTGTTCGATCTGCAATGCGCGCGCGATCTGCGACACGGCCATCCCTCCTTCGAAGCGCAACTGCAGAATCAATTGATCCTCCTCGGGCAGCTCCGCGACGATCGCCGACATGACCGTGGAGAGTTTTTCGGACGTGCGGCGGCGCTCGCTTTCGAGCACGCGCTGATCCGCAGCCATCGCGCCGGCATGCAATTCGGTCGAATCGCCGATCGCGACTTCGCGCATGCGCGGCGCACGCGGCGGTAATCGATCGGCGAGCGCGGCGAGCGATTCCTTCGTGATCGTTTGGTACTTCGGTTTGAGGATGACGAGCGCTTCGTCGAGTGTCCGTCCATCGCGATGCAGCAATTTTTCGAGCTCGATCGCGAGGTCGCCGAGGCGCTTCGCTTCGGCCGTCGTGTGCCATTTGCCCCAGAGGTGAATGCGATAGTCGAGCGCCATCCGCTGCACGACGACGCTGATGAACGTCGCGAATCCGCTGCGCGCTTCGTACGAGCGCAGGATCGCGTAATCGTTCTCGACCAGTTTCAGTTTGACCACCGCGCCGAATTCCTCGGCGTCATCGGGATCAAGCCGGCTGCGGCGGCAGGCGAATGCCACGGCCCGCTCGATGAGCGGCAGGTTTGCCGTCAGTAATTCGGAGGGATCGGAGGCCAATCATCTAAGGAGAGTCGCGAGAGGGGGAGAAGCATACCCTCGCGATCCGTTCAATCATCGGCGGCAGCCACGGCACGTCGCGATCATCGACATTGCTCAACACCACGATCGCGAGCCGTTGATCGGGCAGCCGGTAATTGAACGCGCGGAAGCCGGCGCCGCTGCCGGGATGGGACTGGATGACGTGGCCGTCGCTGCTCGTGCGGAGGAACCAGGCGTAGCCCATCGAGCTGCCGGGCGAGCGCTCGATGTGCGGCGCGAGCATTTCGGCGCGCAGGGTGGCGGGGAGATAGCGATCGTCATCGAACGCGAAGTCGAAGCGGGCGAGATCGCCGGCGGTCGATACGAGATCGCCGGCGCCGACGATGTCGATCGTCTTCTGCTCCGCAAGCTGCAGTCCGCGATCGGTTCGCGTGTAGCCGCGCGCGCGTCCCGGCGTGCGGACGCCGTTGCGCTCGGGCAGCGTGTGCGTGAGTCCGAGCGGGCGCAGGACTTCGTCGCGCAGGAGCTCGTCGAACGGACGGCCGTCCGCCTTCGACGCGATCATCGACAGCAACGTGTAGCCGACGTTCGCGTACTGGTACTTCGTGCCGGGCGCGGCGAGCGGCGGCTTCGGCGCGTATGCGGGCGGCGCATGCGCCGGATCGGGCCAGTACTCCGGATGATGCTTCACCAGCCAGAAGTAGGTCGTGTCGATGTCCAGTCCCGCGGAGTGCGACAGCAGATGCCGGATCTCGACTCCGTTCCATTCTGCGGGCCAGTCGTCGAGATACTTCGACACCGGATCATCGAGCCGCAATTTGTTCGCCGCTGCGAGTCGCAGGATCAACATCGCCGTGAATTGCTTCGACACCGACATGATCATGAACGGCGTCGCCGGCGTGTTGGCTAAGCCATATGCCTTGCGGAACAGCGTGTGGTTGTCGCGCGCGACGAGGACCACGCCGGAGAACGACGGATCGACTGCGCGATCGACGATGCGAGCGACGCGCGCGGAGAGACAGCCGGTGAGGAGCATCGCGACGAGCGCGACGCGCTTCACGCCTTCACCGCGTACTCATCTCCATAAAACTTGCTCGTGATGCTCGTGTGGAATTCGATCGCCTTCACCGGCGGATATTTCGGCTGCGCGAAGCACGGCAGCACTTCGAGCACTTCGTCTTCCCACACATACACCGCCATCGGGAACGACACGCGCGGCGTGCCGCGCTGCGATGCATCGCGCGGCTTGCTCACGCGGTGGGTGGTCGACGGGAAGACATCGTTGCTGATGCGCTGCATGTAGTCGCCGGTGTTGAGGATGATCGTGCCGCGCGGCGCCGCGACGCGCACCCACTTCATGTTTCGGCGATTGAGAATCTGCAATCCCTCGGCGCGCGGCGCGGGGAGGAACGTGAACAGGTCGACGTCCTCGTGGCCGAGGAGTCGCGCGGCGCCCGACGCATCATCGGCGGCGGACATCGGCGGGTAGTAGTTGAGGCGCAGACCGAAGTTCGTGCCGGTCAGCTTCGCGTCGTACAGGTGCGGATCGCATCCGAGGTAGCGAAGCATCGCCTGCATGACCGGGAGGATCAGCGATTCGTGCGCTTTGACGATTTGTTCGAAAAACGAGCGATCTTCAGCGGAAGGCCAGAAGCCCTCCTGCTCGAACGCGCGGCGGCAGAACACCCAGCCTTCGACCAGATCGGGATGCATGTTGCTCGTCTCTTTGATCGGGAAGTAGCCCTGATTGACCGAGCCGTGGCGCTGCGCGCGGTAGCGCATCTTCTCGTCCATCGAAAGACGCGTGAACATCTCCGCGATCTTGATTTCCGCTTCGTCGTACAGCGCGGGATCGACGCCGTGACCGGAGAGAATCGCGAAGCCGATCTCGTGCAGCGCTTCGCCGAGGTCCTGCGCGAATGTCGCGCTGCGCATGTCGCAGGTGCGGATCGCGAGCTCGTCGTCGAACTGATCCTCGGACTCCGACTCCGCCAGGTGATAGCTCTGGCGCTTCTCCACCTGGTCGTAGCGGATGAAGTCCTGATTCGTCGCGCGGATGCCGTCGTCCTGCTTCATGGCGTACATTTTCATCCATGATCGAGCTCGAAGGCGGCTGTCGCGTGACCATGATGTTCGAAGGTGCACCTGTGCCGATCGCGAACGGCCGCATCTGGCGCCACTTCGAAAGCAAGTTGTCGCTGCGCGTGATCGAGCTCAGCGGCGACGCAACGCTCGGCAATTCATCGCACGATGAAGTGCTCTACGAGCTCGCGAAGAACGAAGGGATCTACATTCCGGCCGGCGCATCGATGATGGTGACTGCGGGCACGTACGTCAGCGCGCTCGCGCGTACGACAAGCTCTCAGCTTGTGGCGGACAACCTGAGAGGTCGTCCTACACGCGTCCGGCTCGACGATCAGCCGCGACAGAAAACCGCCGACCGCTGGTACGTTGAGCTCGTGCAGGCCGAGGTCACGCAATTCGTCGGATCGATCCCGCCGGGCCGCGCGCCCGATCACTTCCATCTGTACGAAGAAGTGATCGTCATCCTCGATGGCGACGGCGTGATGCACGCGGGCGAAGCATCGGCGCCGGTGCAGAAGGACTCGTGCATTTTTCTGCCGATCCGCCAGCGTCATTGTCTGGAGAACACCGGCTCAGGCGAGCTTCGTCTCCTCGGCGTTTTCTATCCCGCCGGCAGTCCCGCAGTTCGCTACACGTCGTGAGGAGTGCGGCGGCCATGCCGCCGCTGGTTCACCGCGCGACGGCCATGCCGTCGCGACGCCGAGGCATGGCCTCGGCTACAAAAGCGGCGGCATGGCCGCCGCACTCCAGTTCGCTGCACGTCGTGACCCGTGGAGCGCGGGCGTCCTCGCCCGCAGCGGTCGGGCGTCCTCGCCCGGCCGCGATTAGTCGCCGGCCGGGCGTCGTGAGCAGTGTGGAGTGCGGCGGCCATGCCGCCGCTGCTTTACCGCGCGACGGCCATGCCGTCGCGACGCCGAGGCATGGCCTCGGCTACATGAGCGGCGGCATGGCCGCCGCACTCCGGCGCGATTAGTCGCCGGCCGGGACGGCCAGCGACTGCGGACGGGACGTCCGCGCTCCATGCGCGAAGAGCACGATGCCGATTGCGCTCCAGAACAGCAGCAGCTTGACCGCGCCCCACGAGATCTGCGTCAGCAGCGCGGCCATGCAGACGATCGACAGCACGGCGAGCGTGCGCTGCATCGGCACCTTCACGGTCACCTGCGCGTACAACTGTGGATTCATCCGCGGCAGCAACAACAGCGCGATGCTGTGCAGCAGATAGAGCAGCACGAGTGCATACACCGCGATGTTGAGCGCGAGTCCGATGCGCTTCGTCAGCAGCAGCACGAGCGCGCCGGCAAGGGTGATCGTCAGGCCGACGATCGGCGTTCCGGTGCGCGGCGAGACCGCACCGATCCATCGCGGTGCAAGCCGATCCTCGGCCAGCACGATCGCGATGCGCGACGGCACCAGCATCGTCGCATTGACCGACGTCAGCAGCGCCATGATCGCGCCGATTGCGACGAGCGTCGCGCCTCCCATCGACAGGTAATGCGACGCCGCCTCGGCCATCGGCGCAGTCGATACGCGCAGGCGATCGGGAGGCAATGTGCCGAGGCCGACGAGCGACATCAGGAAATAGATGACCAGCGTCGCGGTGATGCCGCGGACGAACACGCGCGGCAGGCGGCGCGTGCTGTCGGTCACCTCCCCCGCCGTCTGCGCCAGCGATTCGAATCCCGCATACGCGAAGAAGAGCGGCGGCAGGCTGGCGATGAATCCGCGCAGTCCGTGCGTGAAGAACGGCGTGTAGTACGAGCGATGAATGGCGAAGAGTCCC
>DATEZA010000235.1:0-2814 GCA_035255945.1 Thermoanaerobaculia bacterium | reverse complement strand
CGGGATGTCGAGCGGAATGTCGAAGTGCCCCATGCGAACATTGTAGCGATGCGTGTGGTGATGATCTTCGCGATCGTTCTCGCGATCTTCGGTCCGTTCAACTTCATCGGCATTCGACTGATGACGCGGCTCCATCCGCGGCGCAAGCGGATCGTTTACGCGCTCGCCATCCTCTGCAATGTGATGTGGCTGTTCCTCCCGATCCTCAATTCGCGCACCGATTTCTCGCGCCTGATGCGCGCCGTGTTGGGTCCGCCGTGGTTCGGGTGGCTGGCGTTCGTGATCGTCTATTCGGTTCCACTCGCACTGGCGCGCCTCGGCGGCGAGACGTTTCAGCGCCGCGTGTCGCGCGTGTTCCTGTGGCTCGTGCTGATCGCGATTCCGATCGGCTACTACACCGCGCTCGTGCCGCTGCGCATCGAGCACGTGAAGGTGCAGACGCCGGGCGGCAAGAAGCTCGTGGTCATCGCCGATCTGCACACGGGACTCTTCACGCGGCCGTCGCGACTCGAACAGATCTTCCGCACCGCGGCGGAGCAGCATCCTGATGCGATCCTCCTCGCCGGCGATCTGATCGATGACGATCCGCACTTCACGCCGAAGCTGCTCGCCGCCACGCGCGTCGTGCCGCCGTCGATCCCGATCCTCGCCACCCTCGGCAATCACGAGACGTACGGCGCGCCGCTGGAGCACATCGCGCAATTGCGCGGCAGCCGCATTCGCCTGCTCGTCAACGAGGGCTACGCGCTCGGCAATGTCTGGATCGCCGGACTCTCCGACTACGCCGCGCTGCAGAATCATCCCGAGCTCGCGCCGAATCTCGATGCGGCGCTGCGCGGCAAACCGGCGGACGCGATTCCGATCGTCGTCGCGCATCAGCCGCGCGCATTCGCCGACGCGAAGAAGCGCGGCATCCCGCTGACGCTCACCGCGCATACGCACGGCGGCCAGGTCGGGTTCCGCCCGCTGCACTGGACGCTTGCCGGCCTCTTCGTGAAGTACGACATGGGCCCCTATCGCGAAGGCGCGTCGGAGCTGTACGTGAATACCGGCACGGGCTACTGGCTGCTGCCGTTCCGGCTGGGACTGACGCCGGAGATCACCGTCGTCGAGTTGCGTTGAGGACGTTGAAGCCGGCGGCGACGAAATCGGAGTCGAAGGCGAACGCGGTGTCGATTCCGTACTGCTTCATCACGGCGAAGCTCACGCTATCTACCAAACTCAACGTGCGACGGCCGTTCGCCCACCGCAAAACAGCCTCCTGATGCAGCAGCTCATCGACCCAGATGATCGTGAACCGGCGACATTCATCTGCCACGTGGCGAGCGACGCGAAGCCCGAGGCGATTCTGAATGAGCGATGTCGCTTCGACGAGAACGTAGTTGTGCGTCACGAGTGCACTCTTCTCGTCGAGAAGGCGATTGAAGATCTGTTGTGCGCGTTCGTGATCCGGATCTTTTTCATTCGCGAGCGCGTACAACGCCGACGTGTCGACGAAGATCACTTCTTCCGCCAGCGGCTGAGGATTGCCTCTGCGTATGCCTCATCGTGATTCTCCGAAACCGGCGCGAGATCGCCATCATCCGAGCTGCCGGAGCCGACGAACGTGAAATCCTTGATCGTCCACTTCGGCCGCGCCGTCGACTTTTCGTCCAGACACTCGCGCACGATCGACGCAATCGATCGCTTCTCTTCGAACGACCGCTTCCGCAGCCACTCGTACGTCCTGTCATCGATCTGAATCGGAATCCGTCTCACGGCACCATGATATCACTTTCGGCATCGTGATATCACCGCTCCCCCGGCACCTCCCGCCACCATAATCGCCACGCCCCCGCCGCCGGATCGAAGCTGCCGTTCAGCATCATGTCGACCACGCGCGGGAAGCCGAGCGAGTCATCCACATTGCCGGCGATCGCCTCGTTGAAGCCGTAGCCGAAGCGGAACACGGGGATCGTGCGCGTGCCGCCGGGAAAGATCACGCTTTCGAACAGGCCGTGAATGCCCGCGGCGAATGTCGGATCGCCGAGCAGGTAGAGCGAGAACGTGCCGCTCGGGTTGTGCGTGACGTCGAGAAGCCTGCCGTCGACTGCGCTCGCGGCCGCGCCGAATCTGCGGCGACGCGCAGCAGGCACTCCGCTGATCAATCGATATTGCGTCGTATTGCCGACGGACCATGCGATGAGCGATTGCTGCGCCGATGTCGCAACGCGGGGCACCTCGTACGCCGTCCCCGTGATCACCGGCGCGACGACGAAGTCGTCGATGTCCGACAGATCGGCCGAGACGAACGCGGCGCGCACGTTGGTGCTCGTCGGCGTATGGAATGCCACACAGCGATTCGTCCACGCGACGAGATATCGCGATCCCGTCCACTCGACGTCGACATCGCTCGCTGAAAACCCTTCCGGCGCGGGCAGGAAGACTCCCTCGCCGTCGAGCGGCACACCATCCGCGCTGATGCGGTTCAACACCACGCGCGTTCCGCCGCTCGCGAAACAGAGGCCCTGATTCGCGCGAGCCTGAACGGATGCGACGAGCCAGTTCCCCCCGTCCCACGCAACGCGCACAACCATCGTCCCGCCGCTCGGGATCACGATGTCCTGATCGTCGAGGATCACCTCGCCCGGCGCCACGCGCCTCGCGTGGATCGCCTGTCTTCCTTCGTTGTCGCGATTGATCCAGACCACCAGATAGTTCGTGCCGTTGAACAGCGCCACCGGATTCGTGTTGTTCCCGTTGAACGAAAGCTGCTTGCCTGCGCGCGAGGTTCCGCCGATGAACACCTGCCGCTTCTGAATCACCTGCTCATCC
>DATEZA010000234.1:0-11666 GCA_035255945.1 Thermoanaerobaculia bacterium | reverse complement strand
GTACAAGCCGGTCGATCCGCGCATCTACATCCTCAACTATCAGTGGAACAACGAAGCGCTGCTCCTCATGCGGGCGCGCACGGTCAACGAGTACAAGGAGTTCGATCCGCTTCCGCCGGCGTTCATCGGGAGAAGGAGGGTGTGATGAGTGCAGCCGCCGAACAAGCCAATTTCCCAACCATGATCATCCCGAAAGGGACGGAGATCCGCGTCAACGCGCAGGGACAACTGTCGATCAAGACCCCGGGAAATCTCGTCATCCAGAACTCCGGCAACTACTCCGAGCTGGAGTCGACGGCCGGCTCGATCCGCATCGAAGAGAACGTGACGGTCGAAGCGGTGAGCATCAAGGCCGCGCAGGCGTGCTTCATCCAGGGCACCGTGACCGCGTGGAAAGTGCACGCGAAGCGGATCGCGCTCGAAGACAAGGCCAAGGCGTTCATCATGCTGCAGGAGTCGGAGCAGCTCGAGCTGTCGCGCAACAGCCGGCTGGTCGGCAATTTCGCGAGCGAGAAAGAGCTGTTCCTGATGATGGGCAAGTTCAGCGGACAGCTGAAGGAGCTGCCGGGCACGGTCGACATTCACGCCGCTTCGCCGCTTACGGATCGGCCGATGCCGTCGATCGCCGCGCCGAAAGGCGATGAGACCGAGCACCTGCGCCAGGCGCAGGGGATGCTCGAGCGCGAGCTGACGCGCACCGATCTCGCGCCGCAGGAAGCGGAAGCGCTGCGCGAAGTGCTCTACTCACTGCGCGAGCGGAACCTGCAGCGCATCGGCAGCGTGTACCGCCAGGCATTCGCGGAGCTGCGCAATCCGTCGCCCACGCTGCGGCAGGCGTACGAGCATCTCGAGCAGTTCTTCGCGGCCTCGCGCACGTCGTAGTCGCCCCATGCTCATCGCGCTGACGCGCTCCGTCCCGCCCTCCATCGTCGAGTGCGAGCTCACGCATCTTGCGCGTGAGCCGATCGACGTCGCGCGCGCGACCGTCCAGCATCGCGCCTACGAAAACACGCTGGCATCGCTCGGCTACACCGTCCGCCATCTGCCCGACGAGCCCGAGCTGCCCGATTCGGTCTTCGTCGAAGACACGGCGGTCGTCGTCGACGAAGTCGCGGTGATCACGCGGCCCGGCGCTGCCTCGCGTCGCCGCGAGACGCTCTCCGTCGCGCAGACGTTGCGCACCTATCGCGACCTCGTCTTCATCGACGAGCCGGCGACGCTCGACGGCGGCGACGTGCTCCGCATCGGAAAGCGTTTCTTCGCCGGCCGCTCCGAGCGCACGAACGACCTCGGCATCGCGCAGCTCCGCGCGCATCTCGCGCCGTTCGGCTATTCGGTCGAGGCGGTGACCACGATGCGCAACTGCCTGCATCTGAAAACCGCCGTCACGGCGATCAGCGATTCGGTGTTGCTCATGAATCCCGACTGGATCGGCATGCCCGGCTTCGAATGCGTCTTCGTCGATCCGAGCGAGCCGTTCGCCGCGAACGCGCTCCTCACGCCGTGCGGCGTGGTCATGCCCGCCGCGTTCCCGCGCACGATCGAGCGCGTGCGCAGACACGGCATCAAAGTCGATACGGTCGAAGCGTCCGAGCTTGCGAAGGCGGAAGGCGGCGTGACCTGCTGCAGTCTTCTGCTGAATCATGATTAAGCTCGTCATCGGCAAAGAAGCGGGCGGCCTGCTCGACATGCTGCGCTACGCGCGCTACACGACGATCCGCACACTCGAAGGACTCACCGCATCGCAGCTCGATCAGCGATTCGACGCCGACAGCAACTCCATCGGCGCGCTGTTGATGCACGTTGCCGGTGTCGAAGTCGCGTATCAGGCCGGCACTTTCGAAGGCCGCGAGCTGAATGCCGAGGAGCTCGCGCAATGGCAGAAGTGGCTCGATCTCACGCCGGAGTCACAATCGCCGATTGGTCAACCACTTGACCATTACCTCCATCTGCTCGCATCGATCCGCGAGCGCACCGAGCGCGAGCTGCTCGCGCGCGACGAAGAATGGCTCCTGCGCGCGACGCCGTTCGGCGAGACCGAAGCGAACAACTACTGGAAGTGGTTCCACGTCTGCGAGGACGAGATCAATCATCGCGGACAGATCCGCTGGCTGCGCAAGCGGCTGATCACCTGAGCTACCATTCCGCCGAGGTCCGTCATGACATCCATCATTCAGTCGTCCGCGAATAGCGCGGCTGTGAAGAATCTTGCGGCCATGCTTACCGAGCAGCCTCTCGCGCTCGTCGGTGCCGGCTTGAGCGTGCCGGCCGGACTTCCGAGCTGGAACGCGCTCCTCGACGAAATGGAAGCGCAACTGTCGATGCTCGACGGTGCGTACAAGCAGGCGCTCCGCGACAACGCCGACGCACTCTGGAGAGCCGAGGAGTACCGGCGCTACCTCGGCGAGCAGAATTATCAGAGCCTGCTGCGCAACCGCTTCGGCGCGCCGGTGACCTTGAAGGCCGATTCCGCGCCCGTCGCGCTGGTCAAGCTTCCGTTCCGGCATTTCATGACCACCAACTACGACGACGTGCTGCTCGAGGCGCACAAGGTGGCGAAGCTCGATTCGCCGCAGAAAATGAACTGGTCGAACGAAGACGAGGTGCGCAAGTTCATCTTCGGATTGCGCAACAACCTCGCGCCGCGAACGGTGCTGCATCTGCACGGCCATCACTCGAACGCAATGTCGATCGTTCTCACCGACAACGATTACACCGAGCGGTATGTCCGCTCCGCTGACACCACGCGCAAGCTCTTCGCGATTCTCGCCACGGAGCGCGTCGTGTTCGTCGGCTTCTCATTGACCGATCCCGATCTCATGGCGCTGCTGCGCGAAGTCAACGCCACGCTGCGCTCCGACCAGGCGCGGCACTTCGCGATCATGGGACTGGAAAAGCCGATCAGCGAAGTCTTCGAGCGCGGCAGGCTCCTCAAACGCTACGGCGTCGATCCGGTGTTCTACGACAACCAGGATCAGAAACACACCGGTCTGCTGGAGGTTCTGCACCAGATCGGAGGCGCCGTACCTGCATCGGCGCCGGTGAAAATCTCGGCGCGCAAGAAAGAGCCGGAGCCGGCGCTGTTCGACCCCGACGATCCGCAGAAGGGACAGTGGGGCGGAGTGGCCAGCGCGAATGGCCGCAAGATTTCGGCGGCCGTCGAGGAGATCGAAAGCGGCTGGTACAAGTCGACGATCCTCGTCGAGTCGACCAGCAAGCAGAAGCCGCTGAAAGGCACGGTGACGTTCCACGTCCACCCGACATTCAATCCGTCGGTGCGTCCGGTGGTGGTCCGCAACGGCAAAGCGAAGCTGGTGCTCGAGAGTTACGGCTCGTATACGGTCGGAGCGCTCGCCGACAATGGCGCGACGCGGCTCGAGCTCAATCTCGCGGCCGTGCGCGGTGCACCGCTGATGTTCCAGATGAATTAGTAGCCGTACCACTGCGGCGGTGGCGGACGCCGCGAGCGCCGCAATCCGCCGAACAGCACGACCAGAATCATCCCCGCGACGAATCCTCCGATGTGCGCGAAGTACGCCACGCCGCCGGTGTCCTGCGCCGCGCCGAGCGAGCCCCAGCCGGAGAAGAACTGGATCACGAACCAGAATCCGAGGAGGAAGACCGCCGGAATCTCGCGCACGATGATGAAGAAGATGATCGGAATCAGCGTCGTGACGCGCGCGGTGGGGAAGAGGATCAGATACGCGCCGAGCACTCCGGCGATCGCGCCCGACGCACCGATCGACGGCATGCGCGAGGCGGGATTGAAGAACGCGTGGGCGAGCGTCGCCAGAAAACCGCACGCGAGATAGAAGACGAGATATGGGAAGTGCCCGAGGCGGTCTTCGATGTTGTCGCCGAAAATCCAGAGGTAGAGCATGTTGCCGCCGATGTGCAGCAGTCCGCCGTGCAGGAACATCGAGACGAAGATGCGGATCAGCTCCGGGACCAGCATTCCGCCCTGCCAGAAGCGCGCGGGGATGAACGCGACCTGAACCAGCGCCGGCTCGAAGTTGCGTCCGAGCTGCACCTCCCAGAAGAACATCAGCACGTTCAGCGCGATCAGCAGGTAGTTGACGAACGGCGTGGTGCGTATCGGATTGTGATCGCGCAGCGGCAGCATTTCAGACCCGCAGCTTTCGCGCCGCCTCGGCGGGATCGATGATGTCGATGAACGTGCCGGAGGCGAGCTCGAATCCGGCGATGGTTGTCGTGCGCGGCATCGCCTGCACGTACCAGTGTCCTGCCTGCGCGAAATTCATGAAGAGCCAATTGTAGGACGGCGCGAAGCGCTCGATCGAAATCGCGGTATCACGCAGGCGCATCGCCAGATCGATTGTTTCGGCATCGCTCATCGTCGAGAAGTTCGCTGCGTGCCGGCGCGGCACGATCCACTGCTCGTATGCGAACGACGAGCCGCGCGGTGCGATGCGGCGAAAGTGCTTGCTTTCGTCGATGACGTGCTCGATCGGATCGCATAACGCGCAACGCGACGCGAACGCCGCGAGCTCGCGTTCCGCGCGAGGCGGCACGAACGAGATGCCGGCGAGCTGGGAGTGCATGTGCTCGATCGATGCGCCGGCCATCGCGCCGTGATTCTTGAACAGGACCGCATGCGGCGTGTGCATCGCGCGATAACGCTCGACGTACATGGCGACGATTTCTTCGGGATGTTCGATCGAGGAGAACGTCGCGTCGTGCCGCGGCGATTCGACGATCACCTCGTGCCGCGGCGCGAACGGATACTTGTTGTCGAACGCGCGGACGCGCCACGGATCGCCGGTGCGCGCCAGTTCCGGCGGCGTCTCGTGCTCGTTGCCGGGACAGAACGGACATCCCGATTCGCGAAAGCGCGTCGCACGCTCCGGCGCGACGATCACCGGCTCGCCCGTGATCGGATTGCGGCGGACCTCGCTCACATCGATTTCGCTTTCCCGAAGCGCTGCGCGATGCCGATGACGGCGAACAGCGCCATCGCCAGCGACATCCATTCGAGGATCGTGAGTCCGGCGCCGGTGATGCGCTGCCATCCGTTCGCGAACAGGATGTGCGACACGATCGGAAAAACGATCAGCGCGAGCACGAACTCGCCGCGGCCGATGGTGTCGTATTCGCGCACCTTCCACGTCGCTTCGATCTGCGTGCCGATGTAGCCGTTGAGCATGATCGCGATGAGCACGAGCATCGCGATGACTTCACGCACGCCGCTGCCGAGCATCCAGCCGGCGGCGAGCGCGAGGTCGGCGATGCGGTCGGCGAAGTGATCGAGGAAGTCGCCGAAGCGGCTCTCCTTTCCCTGCGCGCGCGCGACGATCCCGTCGAACGCGTCGGCGAAACCGCCGGCGATCACGAACGGCAGCGCGAGGAGAAACGCGCGGCGATAGAGACAGGTCACGGCAATGAGTTGAAACGCCAGCGCGAGGAGCGTGACCGCGTTGGGAGAAAGAGGACAACGGCGCGCGAGCGGTGTGAACCATCGCGACAGCCGATCGCGCCAGACGTTCATTCACGGGAAGATAGCAGACGGCAGATAACAGATAGCAGGAGCGACGCTGTCCGCCGTCATCCCGAGCGTAGTCGAGGGACCTGGGGGCGTGGGTGGCGCGCTAATCGAGCCGCCCATTCCCCCGGGTCCCTCGACTACGCTCGGGATGACGAGTCTGCTCGCAGAAGTTTGCGCAACGACTTCACCGTCTCCTCCGCTCCCGGTCCTACGAGCACGTGCACGCGATCCGCACTCGGCCGCGCGATGCCGCGCAGGCCGAGGGAGTGGAGTTTGGTCTCGTCGATTGCGGCCGCATTCGCCACTCGTACACGCAGGCGGCTCGAGGCGGCGGCTTCGATCTCGCGGATATTTTCGGGGCCGCCGAGGGCGGTGAGGAGGGCGGGGATGAGCTCTGTGGTTGGTGCTACGCGCAGCTGTGTGCGGATCTCGCCGGCGATTTGATCGGCGATGGGGCCGAGGACGACCTGCAGCGCTGTCGATGACACCTTGACCGTCGCGCGGGCGCCGAGGCGTTTCAGTGCGGGCTCGTCAACGGCGTCCTGGCTGGCCACTGTGAGCCGGAGTCGTGTTGCGCAGGCGTCGACTGTGGTGAGGTTTGCGCGGCCGCCCAAGGCTTCGACGAACGCGGCGGCGCGGCCGGTGGCGGCGATCGGCGCGGGCGCGGATTCCGTCTCGTCGTCGCGGCCGGGCGTCTTGAGGTTGAACGCGACGATGCAGGTGCGGAAGGCGCCGTAATAGACGACGAAGTAGAGCGCACCGACAGGGAGCAGCCAGAGCGGACGCGTGGCGAGGCTGTAGTTCAGCAGGTAGTCGAAGAGTCCCGCGGAGAAGCCGAAGCCGAGGCGGACGTGGAGGAGGTTCATCACCACCATCGCTACGCCGGTGAGGATGGCGTGCAGCGCGTAGAGCAGCGGCGCGAGGAACATGAACGAGAACTCGATCGGCTCGGTGATGCCGGTGAGGAACGACGTGAGGGCCATCGACACCAGCAGGCCGGCGACGGCCTTGCGCCGCTCGGGCCGCGCGGTGTGGTACATCGCGAGACAGGCTGCGGGCAGACCGAACATCATCACCGGGAAGAAGCCGGTCATGAACGCGCCGGCCGTCGGATCGCCTTTGAAAAAGCGATTGAGGTCGCCGGTGACGCCGTGGTATTCGCCGAGCAGTTGCCACGCGACGTTATTGAGGATGTGGTGCAGGCCGGTGACGATCAGCACGCGATTGAGCACGCCGTAAACGAACAGGCCGAGGCCGCCGGAGCTCACGACGGAGCGGCTGAGCACATCCATGCCGCGCTGCAACAGCGGAAAGCCGTGACCGAAGAGGAACGCGGTGATCAATCCGGCGAAGCCGCTGACGATCGGGACGAAGCGGCGTCCGCCGAAGAAGGCGAGGTAACTTGGTAACTCGATCGCGTGGTACCGGTTGTACAGCATGCCGGCGATCAGCCCCGAGATGATGCCGGCCGGCACGCTCAACCGGCTGAGCTCTTTGGCGGCTGCCGCAGGGTCGACGTTGATGATGACTTTCGCCCCTTCGGTGGTGACGAAGTAGCAGACCAGCGCAGCGAGTCCGGCCGCGCCGTGGTTCTCGCGCGCGAGGCCGACTGCGACGCCGACGGCGAAGAGGAGTCCGAGGTTCGAGAAGATGGCGTTGCCCGCAGCGGCGATCGCGGGACCGATCGGCGCGAGAAATGGGACGAGTGCGATGACGTCATCCTGTCCGAGGCGCAGCAGCAGCGCCGCGACCGGCAGCACTGCGATCGGGAGCATCAGTGCGCGACCCAGCTGCTGCGTTCCTGCGAGGATGCTTTTCATCGATTCCCTCCTGCACTGAGTGCGAGCGCGCGCACCGCGGCGGCGGACGGCGCTTGGAGCGCGCGTTCGGCGAGTGCGCGGCACTGTTCGAAGTGAAGAGCGCGGAGTGTCGCTTTGAGCTCCGGAATGACCGAGGGCACCGCGGAGAGCTCGTCCACGCCGAGGCCGACGAGCAGCGGTGCCGCCAACGGATCGGATGCCAGTCCGCCGCAGACGGCGACGTGACGTCCCGCGGCGCGAGCCGCTGTCACGGTGATTTGGATCAGTCGCAGTACGGCCGGATGCAATGCATCGAGTTGCGCCGCGAGCTCCGCCTGACCGCGATCCATCGCCAGCGTGTATTGCGACAGGTCATTGCTTCCGATGGAGAAAAAGTCCGCGACCTCGGCCAGTGCATGCGCGAGCAACGCCGACGCGGGCGTCTCGATCATTACCCCGAGCGGCGGCGCGATGCAGCCGAGCTCCCGGCACAACGCATCGAGCAGCTCGCGCACGCTGCGCAGCTCCGCCACGTCGGTGATCATCGGCACGAGGATGCGACACGAGGTCAGTGGCTCGACGCGCAGGATGGCGCGCAACTGGTCGCGCAACAGCTCGGGATTGCGCAGGCTGGCGCGCACGCCGCGCACGCCGAGGGCCGGGTTTTCTTCGCGCGGCAGCGGGAGGTAGCGCAGCGGTTTGTCGCTGCCGGCGTCGAGCGTGCGGATGACGACGGGACGTCCGCCGAGCGCGGCGACGATGCCCTGGTACGTTTCGGTTTGCTGTTCGACGGCGGGCGGTGTGTCGCGATCGAGGAAGAGGAACTCGGTGCGCAGCAGGCCGCATCCTTCCGCTCCGTGTTGAATCGCATCGACCGCGTCGGCGAGCGCGCCGACATTGGCGAAGACTTCGATGCGCTCGCCGCTGGCGAGACGGCACTCGTCGTGCGCCGCCGTTTGCGCCGTGTCGCGCTGGCGGCGATGGCGTGCGCGCGCTTCCTCGGCGGTTGCAATCTCGGTCGCGTCCGGCGCGATACGCAGCACGCCCTGCTCGGCGTCCAGTACCAGTGAAGTGCCTTCGCTGATGTGCAGCACCTCCGGCCCGGCTGCGACGAGCGCCGGCAGATTCATGGCTGATGCGAGAAGTGCGACATGCGACGTCGGTCCGCCCGCGGCGGTGCAGAAGCCGGCGATGCGTCCCGGCGGAAGCGCGACGAGCTGCGACGGCAGGAGCTCCTGTCCGACGAGAATCGAGCCGGCCGGCGGATCGAGGACCGGTGTTTCGCCGGCGAGCGCGCGCAGGACCTGTCCGGCGAGATCGCGGAGATCGTCGGCGCGCTCGGCGACGCGCGGATCACCGACGGCGCGGAGTGCCTTCGCACTTTCCTCGACCGCCTCGTGCCACGCGTAGCCGGCGCTCTTGCCGCGCGCGATCCACGACTCGGCGGTTTGCAGCAACTCGGGGTCGTCGATGAAGGAGAGGTGCGCTTCGAGCACTTCGCGCGCGATGCCGTTCGTCGATGCGTGCAGTTGCTCGAGATGCGCGCGCACGGTCGCGCGGGCACGTTCGAGCTCGGCCGATTCGTGGTTCGTCATCCCGAGCGTAGTCGAGGGACCCGGGCGGGAGGGCGGCGCGCCTCGCGCCCCCCCAGGTGCCTCGACTACGCTCGGCATGACGTGGCCTCCAGCGATGCCGTCGCCGGATTCGCTGCGCAACGGCGCGGAGGCGTTGATGAGGGCGGCGGGGCCGATGGCGATGCCGCGGCTGGCGATGATCGCGCGCAGTTGCCGGTTGTCGGTTGGCGGTTGCGGTTGTCCGGCGGGAACCGGCGACGGATTTCCGAATGCCGATTCGAGCGCCGCGATCGCTGCACCGGCATCCGCTCCCGATGCAATCAGCGTGATCTCCTCGCCGCGTTGCACGCCGAGCTCCATCCACGCGACGGCGCTGCGCGCGTTCGCGGTGCGGCCGTGTGCCTGTGCGCGCACGTCGGCGGTGAAGCCGCGCAGCGAAGCGGCGAGCAGCGCCGCGGGGCGCGCGTGGATGCCGTGCTCGTACGGCACGCGCATGCTCTTGCGGATCTCCTGCGCGGGGGAGCGCAGTTCCATCAGTACGTCGCCCACGCGCACGGCGCGTTGCTGCTCGCGCCGCACGACCTCGAAGCCGCCGCCGTCGACGACGATGACCGGCGTCATCAGGCTCTTCACCCGGGCGGCGAGCGCGTCGAGATCGAAGGTCAGCAGCGGATCGCCGGCGCGCACGCGCTGGTTCTGCGAGACGTGTGCTTCGAATCCGTCGCCGCCGAGGGCCACCGTGTCGATGCCGACATGCATCAGGATCTCCGCGCCATTCGTCGCGCGCAGCGTCACCGCGTGCTTCGCGGTGTGCAGCACGACCACCTCGCCGTCGCACGGCGCGCAGAGCGTTGCGCTGGTCGGGTCGACGGCCAGTCCGTCGCCGATCAGCTTCCCGGAGAAGACCGCGTCCGGGACTTCATCGAGAGAGCTGGCCCAGCCGTCAATCGGCGCGACGAGAATCATTTGATCTCGATCCACTGAATCGCCCACATCGGATCGCCGGAGCGCTGCGTGAAACGGAAGCAAAGGTCCTGTGGCGCTCCTGCGAGCGGCGGCAGTGCGGTCTTCGGCAATACCGTCACTCCATCATTCGCGATCGCGGGCGCGAGTGGCAGCGTCGCGATCGGCGAACCCTGGCAGCCGGCGGCGAACACTTCGAGCTCGCCCTCGGCGCTGACCGGCGGCAGCAGCGCGATCTTCTTCACGTCGTCGCCGATCTGAAAGTTGAACGGAACCTGACCGACCGCCGCCTGCAACGTCGCGCCGTGCGTGAGATCGACTGCGGGATAAATCCAGCACGGATTCAGGATATCGATGAGAAACACGGCGCGTTCTCCATCGAGCGGCGCGTCGTCTTCGAGCGAGAGCACGAGCTTGTCGCTGCATTGCTTCAGTTGATGGCTGGTCCGGCGAGTGCCCAAAGTTTGTGCACCATCGGGCCGGAACATCGCCTCGGCACTGTGCACGCCGAGCGCGCGATACCGCGCGAATTGCGGTCCGAGGCGATCCATGAATCCGGGCAGGTCGTGCCGCGGCGACCATCCGACCTCCGCCACCGCAGCTGCGCGCGGCCAGGTCATGAACTCGACGCGATCCTCGGTGCGGATGTGCTCCGTCCAGATGTTCCCCTGCAGTCCGAGGATGTGCGCGTTCTCCTCGGCGGTGAGGTTCGGCGGGAGCGGATCGAACGCGTAGATCTCCTCGACGGTTACCACGCGTCCGCGGCCGGGAGGGAAGTCCTGACGCGCGCTCACGCGATTGTCGAAGTAGAGCGTAGGCCACGGCGAGAGCACCGCATCGTGTCCCGATTTCGCCGCAGCGACCGCGCCCGCGATGCCGCGCCACGACATCACCGTGGCTTCGGGCGCAATGCCGCCTTCGAGGATCTCGTCCTAGCCGATCAGTTTCCGTCCGCGCGAGCTGAGGAATTCCTCGATGCGTTTGATAAACCAGCTTTGCAGCTTCGTTTCATCGGTGATGCCGAGCTCGCGCATGCGCGACTGCACGCGCGCGGACGCCTTCCATTGATCTTTGACTGCTTCATCGCCGCCGATATGGATATAGCGGCTCGGGAAGAGCGCGATGACTTCATCGAGCACGTCTTCGAGAAAACTGGATGTCGATTCGTCGACGTTGTAGAGATTGCGGTAGACGCCCCAATCGGCAGGAACCGCGCGTGGCGGATCGTCGATCGACGCGAGCTGCGGATAGGCGACGATCGCGGCGGTGGCGTGTCCCGGCATCTCGATCTCGGGCACGATGGTGATGCCGCGCTGCGCAGCGTAGGCGACGAGATGACGAACGGTGTCCTGCGTGTAGATGCCACCGATGATGCGCGTGTGCGCAGCGCCGGCGGGTGCGCGCCAGCCACCGATCTCGGCGAGCTTTGGATATTTTTTGATCTCCAGCCGCCATGCCTGGTCATCGGTGAGATGCCAGTGCAGCGTGTTGAGCTTGTGCAACGCCATCGTGTCGATGAAGTGCTCGATGAACTCCGGCGATTGATAGTGGCGCGCGGAGTCGAGCATCAGACCGCGCCACGCGAAGCGGGGGGCGTCGTGGATCTCGACGGCGGCGAGCTTCACCGGGCCGCGCGAGGAGTCGGCGGTCATCAGTTGCCAGAGCGTGACGGCGCCGTAGAGCAGGCCGCGCGGATTGCGGGCGGTGACGGTGATGCCGTTGCGGGCGATGCGCAGTTCGTAGCCTTCGTCCGAGGTGATGCGGTTGTCGAGCGTGAAGGAGATGGCGCCCGTCATCGCGAGGGTAGTCGAGGGACCTGAGTGGGGG
>DATEZA010000233.1:0-11012 GCA_035255945.1 Thermoanaerobaculia bacterium | reverse complement strand
GAACGAATAGAGGTCGGCGCGCCCGTCGATCCGCTCCCCCTCCGGCATCATGCCGAGGTGCTCGGGCGAGCAGTACTTCCACTTGCCGACGAACATGCCGGTCTGCGTTTGCGCCTCTTCCGATCCCGACTGCTTCGCGATGCCGAGGTCGATGATCTTCACGCGCTCGTTGCCCTCGTCGTCGCGTGTGATCATCAGATTTTCGGGGCTGATGTCGCGATGCACGATGCCGGCGCGATGGATCGCATCGAGTCCCATCAGCGCCTGGATCGACAGCGCCGCCGCGTATTTCGGCGACAGCGGACCGCGGCTGTCGATCAGCTCGTGCAGGTTGATGCCCTCGATGTGCTCCCAGACCATGAACCATGAGCCGTCGTCGACGGCGGCGAAGTCGAAGAGCGAGGCGACGTTCGGATGCTGGATGCGCGTCGCCATGCGCGCCTCGCGCAGGAAGCGCTCGTTCGCGGACGGATCCGCCGCGACATTCGGCCGCATCAGCTTCAGCACGCGCAGCGCGTTGAGGTGGACGTGCAGCGCCTTGTAGACCTCGCCCATGCCGCCGATGCCGAGGCGCGAGAGGATCTGGTACTTGCCGTCGACCGGCGCGTCGAAATGACGTCGCAGGAAATCGCTGATCGGATCACCGCAGAACGGACACGCTTTGTACGACGGGTCGATCGCCGACCTGCAGTGGATGCAGAAAAAGGGCATGGGTTATCGATCGATTATAAGCTCCGGCCCGGGCGTGTCATCCTGAGCCGCGATGACAGCTCGCATGAAATTCGATGTCGTCGTGATCGGCGGCGGTACTGCAGGACTGGTCACCGCCTCCGGCTGCGCGCGGCTCGGCCGGCGCGTCGCGCTGATCGAGAAGCACGCGCTCGGCGGCGATTGTCTCTGGACCGGATGCGTGCCGACGAAAGCGCTCGTCGCGAGCGCGAAGCTCGCGCATCAGATGCGGCACGCGGATGCATTCGGGCTCGAGCCGTGCGAGCCGAAGCTCTCGCCGCGCGCGATCATGGAATCGATGCGCGAGGCGATCCGCATTACGTCGCGCCACGATGCACCGGAAAAGTTCCGTGCCCTCGGCATCGACGTGATCTTCGGCAACGCGAAGCTCGTCTCGCGCGACGAAGTCGAGGTCGGCGGCCGCACGCTGCAGGCGAAAGACATCGTCATCGCGACAGGCTCCCGCACCGCGGTGCCGCCGGTCGCCGGACTCGAAGACGCCGGCTTCATCGATCACGCGACCTTCCTCCAGCGCGACGAATTTCCGCGAAGCCTGCTGATCCTCGGCGGCGGCTACATCGGCATCGAGTTCGCGCAGCTCTTCCGCCGCTTCGGATGCGCAGTCACCGTCGTCGAAATGCTCGATGAGATCGTGAACAAGGAAGACCACGAAGTCATCGCGCGCGTCCGCCAGATCCTCGGCGATGAAGGCATCGCACTGCACACCCGATGGGCAGTGAAATCGATTCGCCGCGAAGGATCCACGAAAATCGTCAGCGGCGAATCGAGCGAAATCGCCGTCGACGAGATCTTCGTCGCGTCGGGACGCCGCGGAAACATCGAAGGTCTCGGCCTCGACGCGATCGGCGTGAAGACGAATCGCAACTTCGTCACGGTCGACAAATATCTGCAGACCTCCGTGCCACGCGTCTGGGCCTGCGGCGACATCCACGGCGGCATGCAATTCACGCACGTGGCCGCGTACGAAGCGGTGAAGCTCGTGCGCAACATGCTCTTCCCCGGCAAGTCCGCGGTGAACTACGACGACATCCCGTGGGCGCTCTACACCGATCCCGAAGTGGGGCACATCGGCATGACCGAATCGCAGGCGCGCGAGAAATTCGGCGACGACGTGCGCACGTACAAAGTCGAAATGGCGGATGTCGATCGCGCCGTCATCGATCGGACGACGAAGGGCTTCGTCAAATTCGTCTGCGATGCGAAGGGCCGCATCCTCGGCGCCCACGCGATGTGCACGAATGCATCGACCTTGATCGAACAACTCGTGCTCGCGCGGAAGAAAAAGATGAAGGTCAGCGAGCTCGCGCAGCTCGTGTCGCCGTATCCGTCGCTCGCCGACGCGATCGGCAAAGCAGGCTCGCTGTACTACCAGGACCTCGCCACGTCATGGCTCGGCGCGATCGGAAAACGGATCGCGGCGTGGTCGCAGTAACAGCCGTCATCCCGAACGATGATGGTGGTATGTTCTGCCGCCGATGCTCCTCGCCGCCGCGATCGCCGCAACGCTCACCGTCGACAAACCTCACGGTGAAGTGCGCTTCGGCGCGGTGGTGCAGCCGGATGCGATCAGCCGTCCGTTCGGCGTGAAGGGACATCACGCCATCGTCTGGAAAGAGGGGAAGTCCGCGAAGTACGCGCTCTTCGCCGCGGATCCGTCCGATCATGACGTCCGAGCCGCGCTCGATTCTCTCGGCGCGCATCGCGGCGAGAACCTCACCGCCGACGCCTGGAACAAGCGCGACGACGACGCCTCGGTCGAGCCGGACAAACGCGTCGAAGGCACGCCGGTCGATGTCTTCGTCGAGTGGCCGGGGCAGGCACGCGTTCCGCTCGCGTCTCTGCTCGAAGAGAAAGGACATGCCTCGCCGCTCATCGACTTCCGCTACGGCGGCAACGAACGCTGGCAGACCGAGTTCAAGTCGGGATGCATCGTCTGCCTCTACTCGTGTCCCGGCGGCGCGATCGGCAATCACAAACATCCGATCCGCGACTACGTCCGCGACGGCGTCGTCTACACATCAAAACCGAACCGGCTGCCTCCCGCAGGAAGCCGCGTCACGATCATCCTCAAACCGACACTGGAGGGCCCATGAGAAAGCTCGCACTGATCACCTTCATCGCCCTGGCGCTGGCATGCGCACACAACCCGGCGGGTCCGACGGCCACAGCGACGCTGTCGCCGACCACCGGCCAGACCGCGAAGGGCACCGTCACCTTCACCGACAGCGCCGATGGCACGCAGGTCGTGGTCAATCTGACGAACGTGCCGCCGGGCGTGCACGGCTTCCACATCCACGACGGCGGCAGCTGCGCCGATGATGCGAAAGCCGCGGGCGGTCACTTCAATCCCGACAACATGCCGCATGCCGCGCCCGATGCGACCTCGCATCACGCGGGCGACTTCGGCAACGTCACCGCGGATGACAAGGGCGAGGTGCACGCGACGTTCGTCACGCACTCCGTCACCGTCGCGGCGGGAAATCATTCGGTGGTCGGACATGCGGTCGTGCTGCATGCGAATCCGGACGATCTCGCGACGCAGCCGACCGGCAACGCCGGAGGCCGCATCGCCTGCGGCGTGGTGACGATGGCAGGGTCGATGCAGCACTAGCGCGCATGAAGCGCGCCGTACTGCTTTTCGCATTTCTGACCGCCTGCGCGTCACACGACGCAGGCACCACGCAATCGAGCTCACAACCGGGACACGGGGCGATCAGCATCACGGTCGCTCCGAACCCGATCGTCGCCACGAGCCTCGGCGGCAACATGTACGAGTTCCCATTCGAGGTCGTGCTGCGCGAGACGGGCGGCCGTCCGGTCAATGTCACGCGCGTGTCCGCCGATGTGTTCGCACTCGGCTCCGTGCGCGTTGCGGCCGAGAGCTGGGACGCGTCGAAGATCAACAGCTTCGGCTACGCGACGACGCTCCCCGCGCACGGCGAGCTGCGCTACGCGTTCCGTCCGCGGAAGGAAGTCACGGACGAGCGGCTGTTCGCCGGAGTGACGGCCGAGGTGCGCGTCGATGCGGTCGACGACACGGGGACGGCGACGAGCGCGGCGACCTCGGTCGGCGTGCGGAAGTAGTCGCCGGACAGCGGACAGCAGACAGCAGACAGCGGGCGTCACGAACGCGCTTTCTCCCGCTGTCCGCTGTCCGCCGTCCGCTGTCCGGCGAGACCGCACCCTACAGCAGCCCGTACTCCCGCATCTTGCGCCAGAGCGTTGCGCGGGAGATCCCGAGGGCTCGTGCTGCTTCTTCGCGGCGCCACCGATGCGCTTCGAGCGCAAGGCGGATGCGATCGGCGTCGCCCGAAATTTCCTCGGCGCGGAACGCGAGCACGTAGCGGACGCCGTCGAGCCCGAGGTCTTCATCGGATTCGAACGGCGCAACGGTGACGGTGCCCGGACGCGGACCGCGCACCGTCTGCACCATCGTGTGCAACGTCTCCCGGTGCTCGCCTCGCATCGCCACGTCGACGGCCATCCCGAACACCTCGGCGACCGTCCGCCCACGAAGCTCGCGATACGAATCGGGAGCGAAGACGACCCGTCCGTCAACGCCTGCGCAGGTCAGCACTTCTCCGACGGATGCGAACAACACGCTCGCCGCGTCAATGGCGGCTTTTTCTTCGACTACCGGCATGATGCCGGAAGGATGGACCGACGGAGAGCGTGCCGATGTGACGGCCGATGCATGGCACTGTGACAAGACGTTGCGGGCGGGCGTGGCAGCGGAAGTCGCGGTACTGTGTACGCGATGGCTAGCGAAACGACTTATGCGCATGCGCGTGCGAACCTGAAAGCTCTTCTCGACGAGGCATGCGACACGCGCGAGCCGATCATCATCCGCAGGCGGGGCGACGACGACGTGGCGCTCATCGCAGCCGACGAGCTGCGAGGGCTCGTCGAAACGGCGCATCTTCTGCGATCACCGAAAAACGCCGAACGGCTGCTCCGCGCTCTTGCGAGGGCCAAAACGGGCGAGCCCTAATCGCTCGAGACTAGTCCCCTATCCCCGATGCCGCTCCTTCATCGCCTGCTGATGGCGGCGATGCAGCTCCTCCGCTGACAGGTCCTCGATGTGCGTCCCGATCCACCACTCGTTTCCGAACGGGTCGCGCACGCCTGCTGTCCGGTCGCCGTAGAACTGATCGGCGGGACTCATCATCGACGTCGCGCCGGCATCGATCGCCGACTTGTACGTGGCATCGACATCGGGCACGTACAGAAACACCGATCCCGGCAGCGGCGGAAAGTTTTCCATCCCCTCGGTCAGCATGACGTGCGAGTCGCCGATCGTGATGTCGGCGTGCGCGATCGAGCCGTCGGGCGCGAGCGAGCGATGGTTCTCCTTCGCCTCGAACGCACGCTGCAGAAACTCGATGAATTCCGCAGCTCCGGTCACGCGCATGTACGGAGTGACGGTGTGATATCCGGACGGAATCGGGTCGGCCATGTCATTCCCCCTCGAGGTCTTTCATTCGCGCGATGAAGAAGCCGCTCTTCTCGGTCTCTACAAGATCATCTTTCTGCCAGCGGCTCATCAGACGAATGGCCGTTTCCAGTGTCGTGCCGATCAGGTCCGCGATCTCCTGACGCGACAGCGGCAGCGGGATGAACACGCCGCTCCCGCGCGGAATCCCGACGCGATCGGCGAGCGTGCGGAAGAGCCGCGAGGCGCGCAGCTCCGCCGAGCCCATGAGGTCGGCGATCCGTTTGTTGACCATCATCAATCGATACGTGAGCCCGGCCAGCAGATGCCGCATCATCTCCGGACGCTTTTCCAGCAACGCGAAGAACTCGCGCTCCGGAATCGACAGGATCCCCGACGGCTCGAGCGCGATCGCGCTAGCGGGAAACGGACGGCGCTCGAACACCGCCACGGCACCGACCGGCTCGCCGGGACCGAGGAGCTCGATGATCACGTCGCGGCCGCCGGCGGCCTTGACGATCTTCACCTGGCCGATGTGCACGAAGTAAATGCGATCGGCCGGCTCCCCTTCGTGGAAGATCGCGTCGCCTTTGTCGTACCCGCGCATGCGGCAGAGCGGCGCCAGCGCATCGCGATCGTCTTTGCGCAGCGCGGCAAGCAACGGGATCGCATCGAACGGAATCGGTGCTTCGATCGGCATGCGCGCGGAAGTATGACAAAAATCATGGTGCCGTCTTCGCGCGCGACCGAAACTGCATCGCATGAACACGAACATGAAATCGATCGGCGAACTGGCACTCGAAACTCCGCACGCGATCGCCGTGCTGGAACGATGGAAAATCGACTACTGCTGTAACGGCAAGCGCTCCGTGGCCGAGGCCTGCAGGGACGCGGGCGTCACGGCCAACGAGCTGATGCGCGAGATCGGCGCGACGCCGGTCGTCCACGATGGACGCGACTGGTCGGCGGAGTCGCTCGAAACGCTGCAGCAGTACATCATCGGTACACATCACGTCTTCACGCGGCAGGCGATGGAAACGGTCGGCATCCTGTCGGAGAAAGTCGCGCGGCGGCACGGACCGGGACATCCCGAAGTGCTGCGCGTGCGCGAGCTCGTGATCGCGCTGTGTAACGATCTCGAGCCGCACATGATGAAAGAGGAAGTGGTGCTCTTCCCGTACGTCGCGGCGATGGAGCGCGGCGAAGAAGCAGCGAACTGCTTCGGCACGGTGCGCAATCCGGTTCGGATGATGATGATGGAGCACGATGCGGTCGGCGGTCTGCTGCGCGATCTGCGCGTGGCGACGAACGAATATGCGCTCCCCGAGGACGCCTGCCTGAGCTTCCGCGCGCTGTACGAGCGGCTGGTCGAGCTCGAGCTCGATCTGCACAAACACATCCATCTGGAGAACAACGTGCACTTCCCGCGGGCGGTGGAGCTGGAGGACGGGCAGTGACGACGACGGTCGCGACGATGCCGCAGCTGCGGCCGATCGCGCTGCCGACGGAGCACGGCGGCTGGGGCTTTCTGCTCGAGCCGCTGGTGCTGTCGATGATCGTGGCGCCGTCGTGGATCGGCGCGCTGATCTGCGTCGCATCGATCTGCGGATTTCTCACGCGGCAGCCGCTAAAGCTCGCGATGCAGGACCTCGTGCGCGGCAAGCGTTATCCGCGGACGAAGTGGTGCGCGATCTTCGCCAGCTCGTACGCAGCGGGCGCATTCGTCGCGGTGACTGCAGCGATCGCGTTCGGCGGATGGTGCATCGCGATTCTGTTCGCGGCCGTCGCGCCGCTGGCGATCGTCAATATCGTCTTCGATGCGCGCAACAAGAGCCGCGCGCTGCTTCCCGAGCTCACCGGACCGGTCGCGATGGCGAGCAGCGCTGCCGCGATCGCGATTGCCGGCGGCGAGCGGATGGCGGTCGCGGTCGCGCTGATGACGCTGCTCGTGCTGCGCGGAATTCCGTCGGTCGTTTACGTGCGCACCCTGCTCACACGAGCGCACGGAAAACCGGCTTCGGAGCTCGCGCCGCTGACGTTGCACGCGCTCGCGATCGTCATCGCGCTCGCCCTCTGGCGCATCGGCTTCGCGCCGCTCGCCGCCGCGATCGTGCTCGCGATTCTGCTCGCGCGCGCAACGTACGGCCTCACGCACGACGTGCCGCCGGCGAAAACGATCGGCTGGCGCGAGACCGCGTTCGGTGCATTGTTCGTGTGCGTGACAGGTGTCGCGTACTGATGGAGCGCGGGCGTCCTCGCCCGCACGACGTACGGCCTCACGCACGACGTGCCGCCGGCGAAGACGATCGGCTGGCGCGAGATCGTGTTTGGTGCGCTGTTCGTGACAGGTGTCGCGTACTGATGGAGCGCGGGCGTCCTCGCCCGCACGTGTCGGGCGTCTCGCCCGGCACGGAATGGTCGCCGGGCGGGACGCCCGACGACTGCGGGCCGGAGGCCCGCGCTCCTACTCCCACCGCGCGAGAAACAGGTTCGTCTCGTGGCTCGATGGGTCGGCGCGATTGCTCGCCCAGACGAGCCATTTGCCGTCGGGGCTGAACATGGGGAAGCCGTCGAATCCGGGCGCGGTCGTGATGCGCTCGGCTTCGCCGCCCTCCTTCGAGATCAGATAGACGTCGAACTCGCGTCCCTTCGGATCGCCGGCGTTCGAGCTGTAGATGATCTTCTTTCCATCCGGCGTGAAGTACGGGCAGAAATTCGCCGCGCCGTTGTGCGTGATCTGGCGCTGGTTCGTGCCGTCCGCGTTCATCACGAACAGCTCCATCGTGGTCGGACGCACGAGGCTCTTGGCCAGCAGCGCGCGGTAATCATCGAGCGCCGTGCCGGTCGGATGATTCGCGCGGAACGCGATCTCCGTGCAGTCCGCGTTGTAGAACGCACCGCCGTCGTATCCCGGCGTATTGGTCAACCTCTTGACCTTCCCGTTTTCGCGCATCTCGTACAGATCGAGATCGCCGTCGCGCATCGACGTGAACACGAACTTCCCTCCCTTGTGGCACCACGTCGCCTCGGCGTCGTAACCGGGCGTGTTCGTGAGCTTCTTCACGCCCGAGCCGTCCGGCTTCGCCGTGACGATGTCGTACGACGGATAGATCGCCCACACATACCCCTGCGAGCGATCCGGCTGCGGCGGACACTCCGCGCCCCCGCCCTCGGTCGTCGCGTAGATGATCCGCTCGCCGTTCGGATAGCTGAAGTAACCGCACGTGGTGCGTCCCTTGCCGCTCGACACTCGCGTCGATTGCCCGCTTGCAACATCGAGCACGTACTCCTGATCGCACTGCGCACCTTTCGGTGTCGACTGGTAGATCAGCTTCTTCCCGTCCGGACTCCAATACGCCTCGGCGTTCTCGCCGCCGAACGTGAGCTGCTTGATGTCTTTCAGGTGACGCTCGGCAGCCTGGGCAGGCGAGGGCGCCTGTCCTCCACCGCGTTGACCGAGCGTTGCGCGCAGCGGCACCCGCTCGTTGCTGCGCACTACGATGACCTCGATCGTGTCGCCCGGCTTGTGATCCTGCAGCGCGTACGTCATGTCGTACAGGTTCTCGATGCGCGTGCCGGCCATCGACACGATCTTGTCGCCGCCTTTGATGCCCGCTTTCTCCGCGGGACTCCCCGGACGCACATCCGACAGCAGCACGCCGCCTTCCGACGCCTCCATCGCGCGATAGTCCGGAACGGTGCCGAGGTATGCACCGTAGCCGCGGCTGTCGCCTTCCATCGCCGGCGCGGCGGTCGTGCGCGCGTAGTGCGGCGTGAGCTCGCCGCGCGCGAGCGACGCAACGAGATCGGTCGTCACCGCCACCGCCTTGTCGGCCCCCGCGTAGTTCAGGAACTCCGCCTTGTCCTCGGGTGTGTGATAGCGCTCGTGCGCGCCGGTGAAGAAATGGATCACCGGCACATGCGATGCGTAGAAGCTCGTCTGGTCCGAGGGACCGTAACCGTCGCCGCTCGACTTGATGGTCAACTTGTTGACGGTCGCGATCTTGTCGATCTGCGCCTTCCACTCCGGCGCCGAATCCGATCCGAACGCGACGAGCGTCTCGTCCTTCAGCATCCCGATCATGTCGAGGTTCACCATCGCCACGACGTGCTCCATCGGGTAATGCTCGACAAAGTACGACGAGCCGCCGAGCCCGCTCTCCTCGGCCGAGAACAACGTGAAGAGCACGGTGCGATGACTCGGCACATTCGCCAGCAGCGCCTTCACGCGTGCCGCGGATTGCAGCACGCCCGCCGTGCCGGACGCGTTGTCGTCCGCGCCCGGATGGATCGCGTGCTCGTTTGGCTTCATCGAGCCTTCGCCGCCATATCCGAGGTGGTCGTAATGCGCGCCGAGGACGACGATGTCGCTCGCGAGCGCGCCTTTGCCGGGGAGCGTGCCGATGTAATTCGCGGTGTCGGCGTACGTCGCTTTGACATCGACATGGCCGTTGAGCGTCTGCTCGAGCACGCGCGATCGCGGCTTCAGATCCTTGTCGACGTCCTTCTGCCACTGCTCGAGATTTCCGCCGAGCCATTTGTTCGCGATGGACGTTTTCACCTGCAGCACAGGGATGCCGGCGGGACTCTGCGGTCCGTCGTTTTTCAGCATCGGGATGCCGTCACGTTTTTCGTCCTGCAGCGGACCGGTCACGAAGATCACCGCGACTGCGCCGCGCTCGCGCGCCTGCATCGCCTTGTAGCGCAGCGCCGACCAGCGGCTCGGCTTGCGTCCGTCGAAGGGCGAGTTGTCGTCCTTCTCCTGCGGCTCGTAGCGCAGCATCAGCGCGACTTTGCCTTTGACATCGACGCCTGCGAAATCGTCGTAATTCAGCGGCGGCGCGGAGATGCCGTAGCCGGCGAAGACGATCGGTGCGTGAATGTCGCCCGAGGATGAAAAGCCAAGCGGCGTCCAGTCATCGTTCGACAAACCATCGAGGTGATTGTTCGCGCCGAGAGCCACGCCGGTCTTCACCGGAAACGGCTGCTTCGTCACTTGCAGGCCGATCGCTTTGAGCCGCGATTCGATGTAATCGCCGGCTTTCAGAATGCCTTTGGTGCCGAGGCCGCGGCCTTCCATTTCGGGGGCGGCGAGCGTACGGACGTCTTGTTCGAATGTCTGCGCGAAGAGGGGTGTGGCGAGCAGGAGGAGCAGCAGGCAACGCTTCATAAATCGATAGTGTACGATTCGCGCCCGTTACGTCATCCCGAGCGTAGTCGAGGGACCTGCGCGGGAGGTGGGGCGATTGGCGCGCCACCAACCGCCCAGGTCCCTCGACTACGCTCGGGATGACGGGAGGAAAAACATGCCTTCACCCATCAAAGACTTCATCAAGCACCACTATCGTCACTTCAACGCCGCCGCGCTGATCGCGGCCGCGGAGGATTATGTTCGCCACGTCGACGCGGGCAACAAGATGCTCGTCACGCTGGCCGGCGCGATGTCGACGGCGGAGCTCGGCCTCTCGCTCGCGGAGATGATCCGGCAGAACAAAGTGCAGCTCATCTGCTGCACCGGCGCGAATCTCGAAGAGGACATCTTCAATCTCGTCGCGCACGACCACTACGAGCGCGTGCCGCACTATCGGCAGCTCTCGCCGGCCGAGGAGCAGGGGCTACTCGAGCGGCACATGAATCGCGTCACCGACACCTGCATCCCCGAGGGCGAAGCGATGCGGCGCATCGAATCGGCCGTGCTACGGCATTGGATGGAGAAGGACAAGGCCGGCAAGCGGCTCTTCCCGCACGAGTTCATGTACGAGATCCTGCGCGACGGCTCGATCGAGCAGTACTACCAGATCGATCCGAAGAATTCGTGGATGATCGCCGC
>DATEZA010000232.1:0-14748 GCA_035255945.1 Thermoanaerobaculia bacterium | reverse complement strand
CTGGAGCGCAAATTCATCGTCGGCTCGATCGATCAGCCGAAGAAGCTCGCGCGCGCGATCGCCGCCGATCGCGTGTTCCTGTCGGGCGCGTATCTCGATGAGGTCCAGGTGGCGGACCTGAATGGACGCATGCGACGGTACGACGTGCACGTCAGTCCGGCGTCGCTGCGATTTTTGCGGGGCGTCATTGCCGGACAGCAGACAGCAGACAGCGGACAGCGGGGTTGATCGGGCGGCACCGATTGAACCAGTCGAGACTCCGCTGCATGCAGTGCATTCATTGATTCGCTCGATGGAATCACTATGAATGCTTCCGCTCGTTCAGTGCGTCACCGCCCGGTCAATCTCTCCGTGTGTGGCGCCGCCGACCTCGGCGGCGACGTCTGCGACCTCTGCCCCGACCTCCGCCGAGTCGGCGGAGCCACACGTCGAGCTCGCGCTCTTTCCCCAGCGGTGGCCGCGTCGAACATCGCGACGATCACCACGACCATGAGCAGGCGCTCGCCGAATTGCTCGGCTTTTTCGCGACGCGGATCATGACGCGCGCGAGATGCGGCGCAACACCTTCCGATCTCCTTCCCATCGCACACCCGCTGCGCGATGGTCGAGCAGGAAGGCGAGCACCGGTCCGGGATCGCCGCTGACCACGAGATCGGGTTTCGCGGACGTGCGCGGCACCGCGCGCAAACGGCCGTCCGGCATACTCGCCATCATCAGCGGCTCGCCGGTGCCGGAATGGATCTCGATGTGCACCGGCGGCTTCTGCGGCTCTTTGTCGCGCAGGTGGAGTTGCAGTGGAAGCGCCATCCAGTGCGGGCGGAACGAGTCCTTTCTCGATTTGTGCGCGAGAAGCGGCGCGCCCCAGCGGCCGAGGGATTCGATGACCGCTTCGAGCTCGCGGCCGCGGGGAGTGAGGCGGTAGAGCGTCGTGGCAACGGGCGGCGGCGCGTCCTCGCGCTCCAGGATGCCGTTCCGCTCGAGATCGCGCAGACGGTCGGTGAGGAGGTTCGTGGCGATGCCGGGAAGGCCGTCGCGCAGGTCGGTGTAGCGGCACGCGCCGCGGATCAGCAGCTCGCGGACGATGAGCAGCGTCCAGCGATCGCCGATGACGTCGAGCGCTTTGGCCAGCGCGCAGAACTGCTCGTACGATTTCATACTTGATATTTTAAAGCGCCGAACTTACATTCTCAAGTCATGAAAATCTTCCTGCGCATCGCCTCGCTCGTCGCCCTGCTCCAGTTCGCCGCCCACACCACGCTCCTGCTCCAGTACGTTCCGAGGCACGGCCCCGACGAAGTGCGCGTCGTCGAGGTGATGAAGAGCTACCGCTTCGACTTCCACGGCTCGCAGCCGCACTCGTACTGGGACATGTACCTCGGCTACGGCCTCTTCGCCGCGTTCAACTGCCTGATCGAAGCACTGCTCTTCTGGTTCCTCTCCAGCCGGCCGGACAAGGCGCTCATCGCCATCCTCCTGATCGCCAACCTCTGCTACGCCGCGATGGTCTACCGCTGGTTCTTCTTCATCCCGCTCTACGCCGATCTGGTCATCGCCGTTTGCCTGACCGCAGCACTTTTCTCGGCGAGTCGTAACCGGCATGTGACCGGAACATTGATACAGTCCACTAATTCATTATGAGAAAACTGCTTGCGCTCCTCCTTCTCCTTGCGACGCCCGTCCTCGCCGGCGATCTCGAAAACCTGCGCGACACGGAGATCGCCTTCGCGAAGGCGTTCACCGATCGCGATCAGGCGAAGTTCTTCAGCTTCGTCCTCGATGACGCCACGTTCCTCGGCGGTCTGAACACGCTGCACGGGAAGCCGGAGGTCGTGGCGCGCTGGTCGCGGTTCTTCAAGGCGCCGGCGGCGCCGTTCAACTGGACGCCGGAGCGCATCGCGGTGAATGCGGCGGGCAACATCGGCCTCTCCACCGGCCCGGTCGTCGATCCGAAGGGGAGCATCATCGGCATCTACGCCTCGGTGTGGCTCAAGCAGACCGACGGCTCGTGGAAGATCCTGTTCGACGGACCGGGCGAATCGCCCGCGTGTCTCGCCGACAACGCCGCGCCGATCAAGGAAGGCGACATCGCGCTGAGCGACGGCGCGAAGCTGCACTACAAGACGTTCGGCGACGGTCCGATCAAGCTCATCGTGCCGCTCGGCTTCATCCTCGAGGAAGACTTCAAGCAGCTCGGCGATCTGGCCACGCTCTACTTCTACGATCCGCGCAACCGCGGACGCTCGTCGCACGCCGAGGACGTCAACACGTTGACCATCCAGCAGGACGTGAAGGACCTGGAGGCGGTGCGCGAGTTCTTCAAGATCGACAAGTTCGTGCCGGTCGGCTTCTCGTACGCGGGACTGATGGTCGCCATGTACACCGCCGAGCATCCGGAGCATGTCTCGCGCGTGATCCAGCTCGGTCCCGTGCCGCGCAAATATCCGTCCGGCATCGAGCTGCCGCCGGCGCCCGACACATCGAAATACAAATCGCAACGCGAGGCGTGCGAGGCATTCGAAGCGGAGATGAAGACGATGCTCGTCGGCAATCCCGCGAACGCGCCGCGCGTCCGCTCGCTCTGCATGTACGAGAACGAATGGCCGGCCAATCAGAGCCGGCACCTGCAACATCATTTCGGATCGGTGCTCACGCTCGACTGGCCGGCATCGAACCTGGCGAAGATCACCATGCCGGTGCTGGTGATTCACGGGACGAAGGATCGCAACGCGCCGTACGAGAGCGGCCGCGAATGGGCCTCGACGCTGCCCGACGCGCGCCTCGTCACGATCAAGGACGGCGCGCACGAATCGTGGATCGACGATCCGGTCGATGTGTTCGGCTCGATCCGCCAGTTCCTGCGCAACGAGTGGCCGTTGATGGCCGAAAAGCTCCACTAACGATCCCGGCGCGGCGTCGTCTTACATCGCATCATGAAGACGACGCTCGCGCTGCTGGCGCTGCTGTTCTCATTCGCAACGAACGCGGCCGAATGGAAAGCGGCGCGCGCGACGCAGCCGCCGCAGCTCGACGGCGATCTCTCCGACGCCGTGTGGCAATCGGCGCCGGAGATCGCCGGCTTCACGCAGCACGATCCCGACGACGGCAAGCCGGCCACCGAAGAGACCATCGTCAAGATCCTCTATGACGACAACGCGGTCTACATCGGCGCGCTGATGAAGGACTCGCACGCCGTCACCACGCTCCTCGGCCGCCGCGACAACAGCCTCGAATCGGACTGGTTCCGCATCTACATCGACGCGCAGCACGACCGCCTCTCCGGCGCCGAGTTCTGGATCAATCCATCGAACGTGCAGGTCGACGGCATCCTCTACAACGACCTGTACGACGACTGGAGCTGGGACGGCGTGTGGGAATCGGCGGCGAAGATCGTGCCGGGCATCGGCTGGATCGCCGAAGTGCGCATCCCGTATTCGCAGCTGCGATTCAGCGATGCGCCGCAGCAGACGTGGGGCGTGAATTTCATCCGCCGCATCTGCCGGCGCAAGGAAGTCGACCGCCTCGCCAACACGCTGAAGACGGAGAGCGGATTCGTGTCGCGCTTCGCCGACCTCGGCGGCATCGAAGGCATTCATCCCACGCGTTCGTTCGAGCTCGCGCCGTACGCGGTCGCGCGCTCCGATGTGCGCTCGCGTTTCGACCGGCTCGATCCATTCGCGCGGCAGCAGCAGGCGAAGATGGAAGGCGGCGTCGATCTCAAGTACGGGCTCTCGTCGAGTCTCACCCTGACCGGCACGATCAATCCCGACTTCGGTCAGGTCGAAGTCGATCCGGCGGTGGTGAACCTCTCGACATTCGAGACGTTTTTCCCCGAAAAACGGCCGTTTTTCACCGAAGGCGCGCAGTGGTTCAAGTTCGGTTCGGGGCCGGCGAACAGCCGCTGGAACTTCAACCTCTTCGCGCCGAGTCTCTTCTATTCGCGGCGCATCGGCCGCTCGCCGCAGGGGACCGGCAACATCAGCGCCGACTACGTCACCGCTCCCGGCGATACGACGATCCTCGGCGCCGCGAAGCTGAGCGGGAAGATCGGCAACGGCTGGGCGGTCGGTGTGCTCGATGCGGTGACGAATCGCGAGAGCGCCCGCTTCGTCAGCGGCGGCGCGTTTCATTCCGAGCAGGTCGAGCCGATGACGAATTACCTCACCGGCCGGATGTCGAAGGAGTTCGACAAAGGCAACTCGCGCCTCGGCTTCATGTTCACCGCCGTCAATCGCGACGTACCGCAGGAGCTGTCGTATCTGCGGTCGGGCGCGTACACCGCCGGCGTCGACGGCTACAAGTTGTTCGATGACAAGACGTGGCTGCTCGAGTGGCTCGTCGCCGGCTCGATGGTCAAAGGCTCCGCCGAAGCGATCGATGCGACGCAGACGTCGTCAGCGCACTACTTTCAGCGGCCCGACGCGCATTACGGATACGACCCAACGCGCACGTCGCTCAGCGGCACCGGCGCGCGGATCATGCTGAACAAGCAGACCGGCAAGTGGCGTACGAACCTGCAGGCGCAGACGTACTCGCCCGGATTCGAGACGAACGACGCCGGCTTCATGCCGCGCGCCGATATCACCGCGGTGCACGCCGTCGGCTACTACATCAATGAGGATGTGCGGAAGCATTTCCGCGACACGGAGCTGTGGGCCGGCCGCTACATGAACTGGAATCGCGCGGGCGACACGATCGCGAACGGCTTGTACGGCAACTGGTACGTCGAGACGATCAATTACTGGTACGCGTTCGGGAACTTCGGCTGGTCGGCGAACGCGTGGGACGACCGGCGCACGCGCGGCGGCCCGCTCGCGCGCAGACCGGGCACGCGCAGCGGCGGCATCGGAATCGGCAGCGACAGCCGCAAGAAGTTGTCGTTCGAAGCGTCGGCGAATGACTGGATCGCGAACGACGGCAGCTACGATCGCAGCGCAACGATTCTCCTCAACTACCGTCCGAGCGCCGGCCTGAGGCTGAGTCTCGGGCCGACGTTCGATCGCGCGCACGACGCGGCGCAATACGTGACGACCACCGATGATTCGCATTACGTCTTCTCCAAAATCGAGCAGCACACGATCGACATCGCGACGCGCGTCGAGTGGACCGCGAGCTCGCGCCTCTCGTTCCAGCTCTACATGCAGCCATTCATCGCGACCGGCGACTATCACGATTTCAGCGAGCTCGCGCGCGCCCGGTCCGGCGACTACGCTGCGTACTCCGGCGCCGTCGACAATCCCGATTTCGACTTTCACAGCGTGCGCGGAAGTGCCGTCGTGCGCTGGGAGTTTCGTCCCGGCTCGGCGCTGTACGTGGTGTGGAACGAGAATCGCGCCGACACCCTCGTGCGCGGCGATTTTCGTTTGCGGAGAGATTTGAGAGCGATTGCGAACGCGCAGTCGAGAGATGTGTTTTTGGTGAAGTTGTCGTATTGGTTACCGATGTGAGTGATAGAGGAGAGCGGAGAGATAGAGGAGAGCGGAGTGATAGAGGAGAAACGGAGTGACAGAGGAGAAACGAGCAGCCTCTATCACTCGGCTCTCCTCTATCACTCCGTTTCTCCTGTATCACTTTGTTTTTGGTCCCGCTTTTTGCAAGATTGACGTTCGAGGTGTGCGATGTCTGACGATTTCGGGACCGTGAACGTGCGGCGGGGGGAGCGGGGGAAGGAGATCGAGGCGGTGCGGCAGCAGTACCGGCATCATCGCGATGCGCTGGTGCGCATGGTGGCCGATGCGCCGACCGAGCATCTCGCGGCGGAGTATCAGAGGCTCATTCGCGAGATCGACAACTCGATCGCCAAGCTCGACGAGATCGAAGGCCGGCCTGCCTCCGCGTCGCCGCCGGCGTCAACGAGCGCAGGCACGCGTCCGCTCGTCACCACGCCCGAGGATGAACGGGACACGCTCGTCACGGACAACATCCCGCCGGCGACCGACGAGCCGTCGCGACAGAGCTCGCGCGTGCTGATGATCGTCATCGCCGGCGTGATCGTGCTCGCGGCGATCGTCTGGCTGCTCTGGCGCGCGAGCGGCGATCGCAACAAAGTGGTGGAACAACCGGTCACCGTCACGACGCCGGTCGTCGAAACGACGGCGACCAACGCGCCGCCTGCCGCGACGACAACCGTTGCTCCCGCCGCGACCACGGCGGTGCTCAGGATCACGCCGCTCGCCGCGAATTACGGCACGATTCGCAAAGGTACGCGCGCCGTGCGGCAGTTCTCCATCGAGAACACCAGCGCGGCCGCGGTGCCGGTGAAAGCCGCGCGCTCCACGTGCAGGTGTCTCTTCTACGATTATGCGCAGAACGTCCCCGCGCACGGCAAGGAGACGATCACCGTGACCATCGACGGTGCGCGCGCGAAAGCAGGCGCGTTGCGCGAGACTGTCGTGGTGACGTCGAAGAACGATCCGGCCGTCACGGCGCAGTTCGACGTGAGCGCGACGATTCAATGATCGGAACCGAACAGGTCATCGTCCGCCTCACCGCTGCGGCGCTGCTCGGCGGCGTGCTGGGACTCGATCGAGAATTGCGCAGCAAGCCCGCCGGCCTGCGCACGCATTCGCTCGTCGCGCTCGGCTCCGCGCTGGCGACCGTCGCGACGATGCAGTTTCTCGATGCGAGCGACATCTCCGCGATCACCCGCACCATCCAGGGCATCGTGGCCGGCGTCGGCTTCCTCGGCGGCGGCGCGATTCTCCGCGCGAAGGATCGCGAAGAAGTCACCGGACTGACGACCGCTGCATCGATCTGGGTCGTGGCCTCGCTCGGTGTCGCATGCGGCGGCGGCTTCTGGGTCGCGTCTTCGGTCAGCGTCGTGCTCGCGCTGCTCGTGCTCGTGCTCGGCACCCCGCTCGAGCGATTCGTGCACACGCACTTCGTCGCACGGCGTAACGGAACGGCAAAGCTGCCCGACGAGTGAATCCGATCGATCGCGCGATGCGTATCTGCGTGAAGTGAAAACGCTCTGGAACTCGCAGTCGCGCGCCCGCCTCTCCGCACGCATCGACCAGCTCACGCCGCACAGTCCCGCGCGGTGGGGCCGCATGAACGCCGAGGAGATGGTGGCGCATTGCACGCGCGGCATGATGATGGGACTCGGCGAGCTCGAGACGCACACGCGTAACACGTTCCTCCGCTACTGGCCGTTCAAGCACGTCTTCATCTACTGCTTGCCGTTCCCGAAAGCGAAAGCGAAAGCGCCGCGCGAGCTGGTGACGCGCGGCACGAATCTCGATGAGTGGCCGGCCTCGGTCGCCGCGCTGCACTCGACCCTCGATCGCTTCGCGCTTCGCGAGCCAACGTCGCAATGGCCCGACCACCCGGTGTTCGGCCAGCTGACCGGCCAAGCATGGGGCGCGCTCGGCTGGCGCCACCTCGATCATCATCTGAGACAGTTCGGGGTGTGAGGCTGGGGCACGTGGGCACGTGGGCACGTGGGCTCGTGGGCACGTGGGCACGTGGGCACGTGGGCACGTGGGCTCGCGGGCGCCTACGCACCCACGCACCCACGCACCCACGCACCCACGCACCCTCGCCGCCCCCGCTCCCACGCACCCTCGCGCCCACGCACCCGCGCACCTACAATCCCCCGCGTGCACATCCTCGACATCGCGATCATCCTCGCCTACCTCGCGGCAGTCGTCGGTGCCGGCGCGTGGTTCGGGCGGCGGCAGGAAACCACCAACCGGTACTTTTTCGCGGGGCAGTCCGTTCCGTGGTGGGCCATCGGCGCATCGATCGTCGCTACCGAGACCTCGACCATCACCTTCATCTCCGTCCCCGGCATCGCCTTCGCGCGCGGCGGCGACTTCACCTTTCTGCAGATCGTCTTCGGCTACGTCATCGCGCGCGTGGTCATCTCGATCTTCTTCATGCCGGCGTATTTCCGCAAAGAGCTGGCGACGGTTTACGAGCTGCTGCAGGAGCGCTTCGGTCCCGCGGTGAAAGGGCTCGCAGCGACGCTCTTCGTCGTCATGCGCACCATCGCCGACGGCGTGCGATTGCTGCTCACCGCGATCGTGCTCGCCGCGGTTTTCAGCTCGATGCACATCGTCGCCGGCACGACGGCGATCAGCGCGTCGGTGATCGGCATCGGCGCGGTGATGATCGTCTTCACCCTCATGGGCGGGATGGAAGCGGTGGTGTGGGTCGAAGTCGTGCAGCTCGCGATCTACATCGGCGGCGCGCTCGCGGCGGCGATCATTCTCGTGCGCGACATTCCGGGCGGCGCCGGCGCGGCCATCTCCCTCGCCTCCGCGCATCACAAATTCCGCTTCCTCGATTTCGCGCTCGACGCGACGAAGACCTACACCTTCTGGGCCGGCGTGTTCGGCGGCTGCTTCCTGACCATGTCGACGCACGGCACCGATCAATACCTGGTACAGCGGTACCTCTGTACCGACAAACCGCGCAACGCGGCGAAGGCGCTGCTCGCGTCAGGCGTGGTCGTGCTGCTGCAGTTCATCGGATTTCTCTTCATCGGCGTGCTGCTCTTCGCGTTCTATCGTCCCGATCTGCTGCCGAATTACGCGAGCCTTCCGCCCTCCGCGCCGTTCGGCGGCGCCGACCAGGTCTTCCCCGACTTCATCACGCGCCACATGCCGACCGGCCTCTCCGGACTGGTGGTCGCCGCGATCTTCGCCGCCGCGATGTCGTCGTCGCTCAACTCCATCGCCGCCACGTTCGTCGCCGATCTCTACTCGCCGCTCGTGAAGAACCGCACCGACAAGCACTATCTGAATGTGTCGCGATGGCTGACGGTGCTCGCCGGCATCCTGCAGATCGGCGTCGGCCTCGGCCTGATGCATCAGAACCAGTCCGCCCTCAACACCGCCCTCGGCATCGCCTCATTGATCAACGGCCCGATCCTCGGCGTCTTCCTCCTCGGATGGGCGCGGCGCGGCGGCCCGCTCGCCGCATTCACCGGCATGGCCGCCGGACTGGCGACGGTGTTGACCGTGAATTTCGCGACGCACGTCGCATGGCCGTGGTTCACGCTGATCGGATCGCTGACGACGCTGATCGTGGGCTTGATCGTCGCGCAATTCCGATTCGCGCCGCTGCTACTCTTGCTCACGATGTGCGCAACCGTTCCTCTGCCACAAAAGCATGAGCTCACGCTCGACGAAAAAATCGGCCAGCTCTTCGTCGTCGGCGCGCGCGGCGTATTCATGGGCGAATCATCGTGGGCGTACCAGCAGCTGCTGCATCACGTGCACGACAACCACGTCGGCGGCTTCATCTGGTTTCAGTCGAACGTCTACGAAACCGCGATGCTCGACCGCAAGCTCAACGAAGAATCGAAGGTGCCGCTGCTGATCAGCGCCGATCTCGAATCAGGCGTCGGCATGCGCTTTCTCGACACGACTTTCTGGCCCTCGGCGATGGCGATCGCGGCGACCGGCGATCCGTCGCTCGCCGAACAGGAAGGCAGAGTCGTCGCGAAGGAAGCGAAGGTCCTCGGCGTCAACCACATCTTCGCGCCGGTCGCCGACGTGAACGTCGATCCCGACAATCCGGTGATCAACACGCGCAGCTTCGGCGAGGATCCGGAGGACGTCGCGCGCTATGTCAGCGCGTTCATCCGTGGCGTGCAGTCGGAGAACGTGCTCGCGTGCGCGAAACATTTTCCGGGACACGGCGACACGCACACCGATTCGCATCGCTCGCTGCCGGTGCTCGACGTCACGCGCGAGCGGCTCGAACGCGTCGAGCTCGTGCCGTTCCGCGCCGCGATCGCATCGGATGTGAAGTCGGTGATGATGGGACATCTCGCGGTGCCGTCGCTCGAAGATCCGAAATTGCCGGCGACCGTTTCGCCGAAGCTGATCGGACTGCTGCGCAACGATCTGCATTTCGACGGCTTGATCGTCACCGATGCATTCGACATGGGCGGACTGGTCGAGAACTTCAATGCGGGCGAAGCGGCGGTGCGTGCGATCGAAGCGGGCGAGGATCAGGTCCTGATGTCGACCGACACCGATGCGGCGATCGCCGCGGTGAAAGCGGCGGTTGCGAGCGGCCGGCTCTCGGAAGCACGCATCGATGAATCCGTGCGACGGATTCTCGCGGCGAAAGAATTCGCGCGCGTCGTCGCCGCGCATCCCGAGGAGATCTTCACGACGATCGATGCGAAGGAGCATCGCGTTCTGGCGGACACGATCGCGCGCCGCGCGCTGACGCTGGTGCGCGGCTCGCTTCCATTGAGGGTGCGGGGCAAGCTCACACTCGCCGTCGTGTCCGATTTTCCCGAGGTTGGCAACCCGCTCCCCGATCTCGAGCGCGAGTTGAAGAAACGCGCGGACGTGCAGACGGTGCTCATCGACTCGCGCTCCACGCAAGCCGAAGCGGACGCGATCCTCGCCAAGAAGAGCGATTACCTGATCCTCGCGATGGCCGTGCGTGCGCGCAGCGGCGCGGGATCGATCGCCGTGCCGCAGACGATTCGCAATCTCACGCTGCCGCCGAACACGATTGCGATCTCCTTCGGCAGTCCGTACCTCCTGCGAGAAATCCCGACCGTCTCCACATACCTCTGCGCGTACGGAATTCAACCCGTCATGCAGGTCGCGGCGGTGCACGCGCTGTTCGGCGAGGCGAAAGTGAGCGGCAACCTGCCGGTGACGATTCCCGGTTTCTACAAGCGGGGAGACGGGATTTCGCAATGAAATCCGCGCGCGCATGGCTGCGAACGCGGCCCCTCACCCGGCGCTGCGCGCCACCCTCTCCCCGCAAGCGGGGCGAGGGAGTTGCGCTCGTGCTGCTTCTCCTCATCGGCTGCGCGACTGTTCCGCATTCCGAGGATCGCGCGATCGAATCCGCCATCGCGGCGCACAGAACGCCGGGGGGCGTGCTGTGGGTCGAGAAGCCGGGCGTCGTGTATCACCGCGCGTACGGGTTGCGTGCGATCGAGCCGCACGAAGAGGCGATGTCCGAGGACACGATTTTCGATGCGGCGTCGCTGACGAAAGTGATGGCGACGGCGCCGTCGATCTGGATATTGATCGAGCGCGGAAAGATTCAGCTCGATGATCCGGTGCAGCACTACATCCCTGAATTCAGATATCCCGGCATCACGATCCGGCATCTGCTCACGCACACCTCGGCACTCTCGGCCGATGTGCCGCTGAACTACGAATGGTCGGGCTACGACACGGCGCTCAAGCTGGCGATCGAAGACGAGCCGACGAACCGGCCCGGCTTCATGTTCCGGTACAGCGACATCAACTTCATCCTCCTCGGCGACATCGTGAAGCGCGTCTCCGGCGAGCCGCTCAACGTGTTCGCCGCGAAGAACATCTTCCAGCCGCTGGGGATGAAGGACACGTCGTTCCGCGTCATCCCGAGCGTAGTCGAGGGACCTGGGGGTAGGGGTGGCGCGGACACGAACGCCGCCTCACGCCCAGGTCCCTCGACTACGCTCGGGATGACGGCACGCATCGCGCCGACGGAATTCGGCCTGCGCGGCACGGTCCACGACCCGACTGCACGACGGATGGGCGGCGTCGCCGGACACGCCGGACTCTTCACCACCGCGAAAGACGCCGCGATCTACGCGCGCTGTCTGCTCAACGGCGGCGCGCCGATCATGAAGCCGGAGACGGTGCGCGGCATGACCTCGCGCGCAACGATCGAATCGGCGATCGGCCGCACGGCGGGCTGGGACCTCGATTCGGGATTCTCCCGTCCGCGACGCGGCGGGATCACATCCTTCGGACACACGGGCTGGACCGGCGGCATGATGTGGATCGATCCGCCGTCGCATTCGTTCTACATCTTTCTCTCCAATCGCGTGCATCCGAACGGCAAGGGGAGCGTCACGCAACTGCAGGTCGAGCTCGGCGGCGATGCCCCGCCGGGCGCGCGCTTTCCGAATGTCGTCAACTTCATCGTCGGCGGCGCGAACGCGCGCAACGGCATCGACACGCTGATTGCCAATCGATACGACATCCTGCGCGGACATCGCGTCGGCCTGATCACGAACGTGAGCGGCGTCGACGGGCGCGGCAATCCGACCGTGGACATTCTGCGCAGCGCGCCGGGTGTGGAGCTGGTGAGCGTGTTCACGCCCGAGCACGGCTTCGGCGGCGATGTACACGTCCCCGTGTACAGCCTGTACGACGAGCGCCGCAAGCCGGCGCGCGAGCAGCTGGCGAACGTCGACACGCTCGTCTTCGACATCCAGGACGTCGGCACGCGCTTCTACACCTACATCTCGACGATGGAGCTGGCGATGGAAGCGGCGGCGGACGCGCACGTGCGGTTCGTCGTGCTCGATCGCGTCAATCCGATCGGCGGTGCGATCGTCGAAGGACCGATGCTCGAAGGAAAGACCGATTTCGTCGGCATCCACGACATCGCGATCCGCCACGGCATGACCGTGGGCGAGCTGGCAAAGATGTTCAACGACGAGAAGCACATCGGCGCCGAGCTGGTCGTCGTCCCGCTGGCGAACTGGAAGCGCGAGTGGTTCCTCGATGACGCGGGACTGGCGTGGGTGAATCCGTCGCCGAACATTCGCAGCCTGCGCGCGGCGATTCTGTATCCCGGGATCGGTCTGCTCGAACGTGCGATCTCCGTCGGCCGCGGCACGCCGGCGCCGTTCGAGGTGATCGGCGCGCCATGGATCGACGGTGCGCAACTCGCGCGGGCGTTGCAGATCCCCGGCCTTGCATTCACGCCGATTCGTTTCACTCCCGACTCCGACATGTTCGCGAAGCAGGAGTGCGGCGGCGTGAAGATCACGATCACCGATCGTCACGCGCTGCGCGCTGTCGCCGCTGGTCTGACGATCGCGGACACGCTCGATCGGCTTTATCCAGGCAAGCTCGATCGGACGAAGATGCAGCCGCTGCTGCGGGGGAATGGGGCGCTGGGGCCGTTTTTGGAGAGACGGGCGAAGTATCTGATGTATTGAGCGGCAGGACGAGCGGCATGGCCGCTCGTCGGAAAATGCAGCGGCGGCATGGCCGCCGCACTCCGGTGGTCGGCATACACTCGGGGGATGGTTCGCGAGCGATGGGTCGTCGCGCTGTTCGTGGCAGTCGCGGCGCTGCACCTGCTGCCGGTGCTGCGGGTCGAGCTGCTTCCGACGGTCGACGGGCCGTCGCACGTTTACAACGCGCAGGTGTTGCGCGAGTTGGCGAAGGGGACGCCGGAGTTCACGCGCGTCTTCGCGGTCAACACGCGGCTCAATCCGAACTGGCTCGGGCACCTCGTGCTGATGGTGTCGAACGAGAAGCTGCTGTTCTGCGCCATCGTGCTGCTGTTCCTCTCCGGATGCTGGCGGCTCGGCGGCGCGTGGGCGTTTCTGGCCATGCCGCTCAGCTATCACCTGCTGCTGCAGATGGGCTTCTACAACTACGCGCTCGCGGTCGCGCTGAGCCTGCACGCGATCGCGTCGTGGTGGCGCGGCGAGCGGATGTGGATCACCTCGCTCTGGTTGTTGTTCTGCGCGCTGGCGCATCCGTTGCCCGTCGCCGTCACTGTCGTTTTTATCGGTATTGCGTGGCTGATGAGCGATGACCGCCGCTGGATTCGATTGACTCCGCTGATCGCGCCGGTGCTGATCGTCGGCATCTTTCTGCTGCATCCGGACCGCCCGGGCGGGACGTGGACCTGGAAAGGCGCGCTGCTGTTTCAGCCGCTGCTGCGCGTGATCCTCCTCTACACGTTCGAGCCGCGGCAGATCGTGTTCGGGACGGTGCTCGGCGTCGTCTACGGATTGCTGATCGTCGCGACGATCGCGTTGGATGGATGGAAAGCACGTCCGACATTCGCAGTCCTCACGATCGCCGCGATCGCGATGTACCTCGCTGCGCCGGTCAGCGAACAGGAAGGGCTGGTGCTCAAAGCGCGGCTGCTCATCTTTCCGTTCATCATCATCCTGCCGTGGCTCACACCGCGGCTGTTGCGCGCGCCGCTGATCGTCGCGCTCGCGCTGGTCGCATCGGCGAATGTCTTCTACCTGCGAACGCAGTGGAAGCGCAGCGACAAGGTGATGCAGCGCGTCATCGCGCCACTGGCCGCAGCGAAGCCGGGCCACACGCTCATCACGCTCATGCGCGATCGCGCGGCGCCGAACACGCAGCTCCTGTTTCTCTGGCACGCCGTCTCGTACGCTGCCGCGCGCAACCGGCTCATCGACCTCGGCGACTACGAAGCCTCGACGACATTCTTCCCCGTCGTCTACCGGGCGGACGTACGTCGTCCGCGCATTTTCGATCTCGAGACGTGGCCGCCGCCGGTCGACCCGGTCACGTACGCGCCCGACTACATCTACACGTGGAAGTTCGAGCGCTCGTTCGATGGATACGAGCTCGTGGCGTCCGAGGGCGATGCGCGGTTGTACGCCAAGCGATAACGACCGTCATCCCGAGCGTAGTCGAGGGACCTGGGTGTGCGGCGGCGCGCTGATCCAGCCACCCATCCACCCACAGTTAGTCGACCGCTTCGACTTTGCCGTCGAACAGATGCACGGCGCAGCGCGAGTCGCGATAGATCCAGATCACCGCGCCTGGTCCGCGCGCGTCGTCGTTGGGACGCTTTTCATCCGGCGGTCCGACATTCTTCGCGACCTGATCGGCGGTCATTCCCTGATCGACCGTCGCGCACGAACCATGCTCCGTCGAGGTCACGGCTGCGGATGCCTGCACCGCTTTCGTGCGCGGAGCGAGCGGCATGCCGAACACGAAGAGCCATCCGAGGGCGAGGACGATGCTGCTCTTCGTGAGCCGCTGGTCGGCG
>DATEZA010000231.1:0-16640 GCA_035255945.1 Thermoanaerobaculia bacterium | reverse complement strand
TGCTGGCGATCGGCTTCGCCGTCCGTGCGAGGCGTCACTGATGCCGCCGCTGTACGTGCTTCCGGGGATCGGCGCCGACGGCCGGCTCTTCGATGAACAACGGGCCGTTCGCGACATCCGGATGATCGACTGGATCACGCCGGCGCATCGACGCGAGACCCTGCACGATTACGCAACCCGGCTCGCCAGCGCGTTGGATATCGACGGCCCGTTCGACCTCGGCGGCGCTTCGTTCGGCGGCATGGTCGCGCTCGAGCTCGCCCGGCACCTCGCTCCACAGCGTGTCTTCCTGTTCGGCAGCTGCCGCACGCCTCGCGGAGTTGCGCCATCGCTTCGCGCGTTTCATGTTCTCGCGCGGCTGATGCCAAAGCCGCCGCGGATCGCCGCGCGCTGGTTCGGCGCGCGATCGCGCGAGCACATCGATCTGTTCGCCGACATGCTGCGAAGCACGCCGCTCGACTTCGTGCACTGGGCGACCACGGCGATCTTCTCGTGGCGCGGCGTGGAGACGCTTCCGATGCCGGTCATTCACATTCACGGCGATCGCGACCGGGTCATCCCGATCTCGCGCGTGCAGCCCGATCACATCATCCCCGGTGCCGGGCACTTGCTCAACATCACGCATGCCGAGGCGGTGAACGAGTGTCTAAGGAAGCCCGCCGCACCTGAGTAGAATCCTCCGCGCTTGTCGGCATTCATCCTCTATCTCGCAGTAACTCTTGCGCTGCTCTGGCTCTGGAGCCGCTGCGTCCGCAACATCTCGCGCGCGGCGGCGCTCGTCCTGATCGCTCTCCCTCTCCTTTTCACCGGACGCGCCCTGATCCTCGGACGCGTCTACGCGCCGATCGATCTGCCGTTCATGTCCGAGCCGCTGCACGCATACCGCGCCGACTTCGGACTCGGCGAGCCGCACAACGCGTCGCTCAGCGATCTGTACCAGCAGATCATTCCGTGGAAGCAGGCGGTGCGCGCGTCGTGGGCGAAGGGCGAGTGGCCGCTGCTGAATCCGTACATGCTGTGCGGCGACGTGCTCGCCGCGTCGGCGCAGCCTGCGCCGTACGATCCATTCGAGCTGATCGCGCTGCTGATTCCGCTGGCAAAGGCGCTGACGTTCGGCGCCGCGATCACCTTCTTCATCGCCGCCTTCTCCGCATTCGTCTTCGCGCGCGCGCTCGCATGCCGCGAGCCCGCCTCGCTCGTCGCGGCCGCGGCGTGGATGTGCTCCGCGAGCATCGCCTTCATGGTCGGCTGGCCGCTGGCGCGCGCGTGGGCGCTGCTGCCGTTCGTGCTCTTCGCCGTGCACATGGTCGTGCACGAGACTTCGCTGCGCAGCGGCGTCGTGCTGACGACGGCATTCACGCTGGAGATCCTCGCCGGACATCCGGAAACACTCTTCCACGTCATCGCGCTCGGCGCGCTCTACGGGATTTTCGAGTTGTTCGGAGCGCGGGCGTCCCGCCCGCAGTCGGCGAGCGTCTCGCTCGACGACGGTGGGGGTTCGCTCGAGGAGGGTCATGGTTCGCTCGATGACAGTCGTGTTTTCCTCGACGACGGTCGTGTCTCGCTCGACGACGGTCCTGTCTCCCTCGACGTCAGTCGCCGGCCGGGACGGCCGACGACTGCGGGCGGGACGCCCGCGCTCCGTGCCATCGCCATCGCCGGCGCAGCGGGACTCATCGCCCTCGGCATCACGGCGGTCTTTCTGATGCCGTTCATGGACGCGGCGCCGCAATCGTTTCAGCACGCTGCACGCGTCTGGTTCACGGGACAGAAATTCACCTCGCCGCCCGGGGTCATCGCGCGCCGCGCGCTCGTGATGCTCGTGCCGTGGGACAAGATGCGCTATCAGGAGCCCGACGCCGGCGGCACCGGCTTCGTCGTGATCGGGTTCGCGATCGCCGCGCTCGTGGTCGCACGCAAACGACGCGAGACCTGGTTCTTCTTCACGCTCTTCGCGATCTGCGCGCTGGCCGGCATCAATGCACCGCCCGTCGCGCAGATCCTGCACTCGCTGCCGCTGTTCGACGTCGCGATCAACCAGCGATTCGCATTCGCCGCCGATCTCTTCCTCGCGATGCTCGCTGCGCTCGCCGTCGATTCGCTCAAGCGCCCGCACCTCATCCTCGGCCTGCTGCTGATCGAGCGCATCGCGGAAGTGGGCAACTACTATCCATCGATCTCGCAGCGCGCGTTCTACCCGTACGTGCCGACACTCTCCGCCATTCCGCAGAAATCGGACGAACCGTTCCGCATCGCGGGACAGCACTACATGCTCATCCCCGACGCCGCCGCCTTCTACGGTCTCGAAGACGCGCGCGGCTACTCGGCGATGAACAACTGGCGCCTGCGCGACACGTTCCCGCTCTGGTCCGTGCCGCAGGCCGCATCGTTCAACGTGATCGGCGATCCAACCAAGCCGTTCCTCGCATTCCTCAACATCCGCTATCTCCTCACGCCGCTCGACTCCGATCCCGGCCCGATGTGGAACCTCGTCGCGACGGACAAAGGCGGCAAGCTGTACGAGAACAATGGCGTGCTGCCGCGCGCGTTCATCCCGCAATGGATCTGGTATCGCCGGACGAAGAATCAGGTTCGCAAGGAGATGCTCGAAGCGGACGACTTCCGCAACAGCGCGTGGGTCGAGGTGCCGGAGTATCCGAACCAGAACGTCGTGAACGGCAGCGGCACGGTGAAGACGCGGCGCGCGAACAACGGCTACCTGCTCGACGCGAACATGCAGCACCCCGGATGGATCATCGTGTCGGAGACGGCGTGGGACGGCTGGCGCGCGTACATCGACGGCCGGCGCGTGCAGCACCGCATCGCCAATCTCGCGTTCATCGGCGTGCATGTGCCCGAGGGGCGGCACAAGGTGCAGCTGATCTTTTTGCCGGATGCGTTCACGCGGGGGCGGGCGATCAGCTTCGCCACGCTCGGTTTGATTGCGATCAGCGCACTGAGTCGAGCAGCCATTCGCGGTAGGCGCCGCGCACGTCGTCCGGTGTGATGACGACGAATTCCGGCACGTCGTACGGATGCTTCGCCAGCAGCGCGCTCTGCAAAGCATCGAGACGCTCGTCCGTCGTTTTGATCAGCAGCAGCTTCTCGCCCTCTTCTGCGACCTTTCCTTCCCAGCGATAGACCGACTCGACGCCGGGCACGATGTTCACGCACGCGGCGACCCGCGCCTCGACGAGCTCGCGCGCAAGCGGACGCGGATCGAAGTCCGCGCCGACGGTGGTCAGCACGATGACCGGTTTCAATCGGCCTGCCGGTATTCGGCGAGCTGCGTCGCAGCGTCTTTCGCGATGCCGTGCGCCGCGCGGCGGAACTGCACGACCTCGGTGATCGGAATGGAGAACCAGCCCCAGATGCCGCTGCCGCCGATGGAGATCGACGTCGGCGCGATGGCTTTCTTCGACTGCTGCAGCTCGAAGCGCCGGATCAGCTCGAGCGACCGTCCGTCGTACAGCCGCACCTCGGCCGCCACATGCGCGACGACCACCGAGATGTCGACACCGAGGTCGCGATTCCCGACTCCGACGCCGCCCGGCGAGCCGCCGCTCGTCTCGCTCGACGCGACTTCGACGTAGTAATCGGCGGCCGATGTCGTGTTGCGCGCCAGCTCGTCGTACGTGACGTCGGTCAGGAAGGCGTCGAATCCGGCTTTCTGCAATTCTTCGCGGAGGTACTTCCCGATCGATGCCGCCATCGCCGCTTCGGCACCCCGATCGGTGTAGCGATCGCGCGTGACGAGCACGCCGATGCGATTGCCGCGCTTTGTGGTGTCGAGCGCGAATGCGGAGGCAGCGGAAAGGACGATCAGGAGAGCGACGGCGAGGCGTTTCATGTTCATCAATCTAAGTACAATCGCTCGATTGTTCAAACGCCTCTTCCTCGGCGCATTGATTCTCATCGTGGCGTTTGCCGCGTACGAATGGCTCACCTTCCCCGACGTTTCTGCGCTCGCCAAGAGTCCGCCGAAGACGACTGCGTTCATGGAGCTGCGGCGCGAACAACTGCGCGCGGCGGGCAAGGACGACGCGATTCACTACACGTTCGTGCCGTACGCACAGATCTCGCCGTATCTGCGCCGCGCGGTGCTGGTGGCCGAGGATGATTCGTTCTACGAGCATCATGGGGTGGATGTGAAGGGGATGCAGGACGCGATTCGGAAGGACTGGGAGAAGAAGCGCGTCGCGCACGGCGGCTCGACCATCACGCAGCAGCTGGCGAAGAACCTCTACCTCTCGCCGTCGCGCAATCCGCTGCGCAAGCTCAAGGAGTTCTTCATCGCGCGGTCGCTGGAGAGTCATCTGACGAAGAAGCGGATTCTGGAGCTGTATCTGAATGTCGTCGAGATGGGCGAGCGGGTGTACGGCGCGGAGGCGGCGTCGCATTTCTACTTTCAGCGCGATGCGTCGGATCTGTCGCCGCAACAGGCTGCGCTGCTGGCCGGATGTCTGCCCAATCCGCGCGTGATGGATCCGGCGGGACCGAATCGCCGGCTGCGCTCGCGGCAGAAGATGATCCTCTCGCGCATGCGGCGCTGGGGCTATCTGTTCGAGAAGGAAGTGCTGACGGAGAAGAAGCCGGAAGCGCCTGCGCCGACGACAGATACCGCGCCGTTGCAGCAGACGCCGCCAACGGATACGGCGACGCCCGCGGAACCGCCGACGGATACGACCGGGACGACGGAGACGACTGGGACGACTGAGCCGTCGGAGACGTCGGAGCCGCCATCGTCGGGTTAATGGAGCGCGGCCGTCCTCGGCCGCAGTGAGCGGACGTCTCGTCCGGTCACTGGTCGTCGGGCGAAACGCCCGCCGACTGGGGAGGAAACCACGGGAACGACGGAAACTACGGCAACGACCGTCTCCCTCGGCCTAATGGAGCGCGGCCGTCCTCGGCCGCAGTGAGCGGACGTTTCGTCCGGTCACAACCCGTCGTCGGGCGAGACGCCCGCCGACTGCGGACGAGACGTCCGCGCTCCGTAAACGTCATCGCTTCAACGCGCGGAAGGCATTCACGAATCGGGCGGCGTCGGCGGGGGCGATGTCGTGCGTGACGTTCTCGCCATTGACCTTGATCTGATCGAACACCGGCTTGCCTTCGTCGTTCGTCAGCACGAGCACGCCGTCGCGCAGCTCGGCGCTGCGGATGTTCGCGATCGGATATTCGACTGATTTGCCGAGGGCGAGGCGGACGCCGCTGACGAGCAGCTCTTCGAAAAAGCCGGCGTCGTCCTTCGTCTTCATGTCCGCCATCGCGGAGTCGGTCAGCTGCACCGCGACTGCATCCTTCAAAAGCATGATCAACACTGCGCGATGCTTCGTCGTGATCACCAGCCGCGCGTCGCGCGCTTCATGACGCGCGACGATGCGCGCGTGGCTGTCCGTGTTCGTGTTGATCGAAAGCGAGGTGGACAGCAGAAGGGCGAGCACGATGGAGGTCATGAACACTTGTACGGCAGCGCGCGTACAAGGTTCATTTCAGCCGCACCTTCACCGGACTGAACTTCTTGTTGTCGAGTCCGAACTGCTTCGAGAGATAGTCGATGACCACCGGCTTCTCGTCGTCGGTCACCGCGGCGCCCCAGCGCATCATCTTCTCGACCGTCGCGGTCCATTGCTTCTGCGTCAGGTGCTGCTGCACGAGGATGTCGGCGGAGTGGCACGTGTAGCAGCGCGACTCGACCGTCGTTTTGCCTTTGCCCTCGGGCAGCGTCGCGAGTTTCGTTCCGACGAGCGGAAGTGCTGCGAGCAGGAGCGCACCGATCATGCCGTCACCTCGACCTCGACCGAGTGCCACCCGTTGTAGAGATAGCCGCTCTGATTCCACACCGAGTCGCGCGGCTGCACGCTGCCGCGCGCGTCGGTCGCCCGCGCGAGCACACGTGCAGTGCCGGCAGCGCGCGGCGTCCAGCGATACGACCAGCGCCGCCACGCGTACGGCGAATGCCGCGCATCGAGTTGCGCGGGATTCCACGTCGCGCCGTCGTCATCGCTGAGCTCGACCTTCTCGATGTCGGGCGCGCCGGAGAACGCGAAGCCGCCGATCGTCTTCGCCGCACCCACCTTTGCCGTGGCGGGCGCCGTCGTGATGTTCGACTTCACCGCGAGCTCCGTCAGCACGCGCATCTCTTCCGGCTTGAACGTCACGCCCGGCTCGCCGGGATTGAGCGGGTAGCGATACCCCGTGTCCATGTAGAAGCCCTTCTGCGGCTCGGGCTGCGGACTGATGCGCACGACCCACTTCATCCAGTGATCGCCGGCCCATCCGGGCACGACGAGCCGCAGCGGCGCGCCGTGATTCTTGTCGAGCGGACGTCCGTTCATCTCGTACGCGAGGATCGCGTCGCTCATCGCTTTCTCCAGCTCGATGGAACGATGGAACGGCGGCACTTTCCCCGGCGGATCGTCGGAGCCGAAGAGGTGCAGATGCTTCGCCGCCGCCTTCACGCCCGCGCGTTCGAGCACGTCCTTCACCGCGACGCCCTTCCATTGCGCGTTTCCGACCGCGCCGTAGCGCCACTGGACACCGGGAACCGTCGGCGTGTAGAGCCCGCGCCCATTTCCCGCGCATTGCAGGACGCATGTAGTCTCGGTCACACGCATTTTCTTCAAATCATCTACACTGAGCTTCAACGACTCCCCTACCTCACCATCGACGGTGAGGCTCCACTGGCGGAGTGTGGGTGTGCGCGGAATCCAGTGGCTGCGCACGAAGAACAATTCCACAGGAGTGATGTAGTCGGTCAGCAGTTCGAGCGGCGTTTCCGCATTCACGGCATAGCCGTTCATCTGCAGCAGGTACTCTCGCGACGCCGCGCGCGGCTCATTCGTATTAACGATGAGCGCGCCAGGCACGAGCGAGGCGGCGGCGGAGAGCTGGAGGAAGCGGCGGCGGTCGACCGGCTGCATGTCGAAAATTTTAATTCATTGGAAGTCAATACTTTGAATTTGCAACAGATGAAACTGGTGCGGGATTTGCCCATTTCCGCTCGCTGTATGAACGCGAAGGACTTCCGCATCATCTGCGACTGTCAGATTCACGCACGGCGGGAGCGGACTCTATGGCGCCGTTCGTTGCGTATGGCGCAACGGGCCGGACGCGCGGTCTCCGGTCGCGGCATCGCGCTGATGGTCGGCGTTCCGCTCGCATTCGGCGCGATCGGCAGCATTCCGACCGATGCGGTGAACATGTCGATCCCGATGCTCACCCTCAAGCGCCAGGTACAGGCGGTGAGCGATCTGCCGATCTTCACTACGCGCCGGCTGCGCGCCACGTTCGGCACGTCCGCCATGCCGCCGCAGCGCTTCACGTTCGATGTGATGAAGGAACAGTTCTTCAACACGCAGGTGCCGTACGGCTCGATCATCTATCGCGAAGCGCGCCGCAACAATCTCGCACCGGAGCTCGTCGCCGCGGTCGTCGAAGCGGAGTCGGATTTCCGTCCGCGGCTGATCTCCGACAAGAACGCGCAGGGACTGATGCAGATCGTGCCCGAGACCGGACGGCTGATGGGTGCCGGCAATCTGTTCGATCCGGAAGAGAACATCGCAGCCGGGACAAAGTACCTGCGCTACCTGTTCGACCGCTTCGGCGATCAGCGCACGGCGCTCGCGGCGTACAACGCCGGCGAAGGCAACATCGAGCGCTACGGCGGGATGCCGCCGTTCGGTGAGACACAGAATTACGTGCAGCGCGTGATCTCGCGGACGACGCAATATCGGCAGACGATTCGCGGACGATATGTTGCGTCGGTGAAGATGCTTGGCGCGCAGTAAGGGTTGCTTGATTACTGGGTTACTGAGTTGCTGGGTTGCTGAGTTGCTAGGGGTGGCACCCGAGCAACCCAGCAACCCAGTAACCTAGCAACCCTACCAACCCAGCAACTACAATTCCCCCCACATGTCGTCCTCTGAGCGCCGCGAATTTCAACGGCTCCATCTCGATCCGCCGGTCCCCGGCACCCTCGGCACCACCGCCGTCTCCATCCTCGAAGTCGGCGTGATCGGCGCGCGCGTGCATCACGCCGAGCCGTTCGACGACGATTCCGCCGAGCTCCGCTTCTCCTTCGAGGACGACGAGATCGGCTTGAAATGCGAGCTCGTGCGCACCGCCACCGGCGCGAATTCGAAGTATCCCGACAGCGGCTACGAGTCGGGACTGCGCTTCGTCGCCGCGATCGACGGCTCCGGCGACGTCCTCCGCCGCATGCTCGCAACGCTCGTCACGAAGGAGCTCGAGAGCCGGCCGCCGATGAATCCGATGCACGCCGGTCAGGCGATCGACGGCGACAAAACCGTCCGTGGCACGCAGGCGCGCTACGTCTGCTATCGGCTCGAGTCGAACAACACATGGACGCGCCGCCCCGTGTTTCTCCCCGAGCAGCCGTCGGTCGGATTCACCGTCGCGCGCGATGTCGACCACGACGAGATGGAGCGACTCTGCCTCGTCTACCTCGTGTCCGACGAAGAAGGGCGCCGCCTCATCCGCCTCTTCGCCGAGCTAAGCATCAGCGAGGAGCTGGAGATCCCGCCGCGGAGTTAGTTCGTGCACCGGCAGCGTGAAGTAGAACCGCGTGCCGCGTCCTTCTTCGCTCTCGACCCAGATCTTGCCGCCGTGTGACTCGACGATCCCTTTCACGATCGGCAGTCCGAGTCCCGCGCCCATTCGCTCCGCGCGCTCCGACTGCCAGTACGGACTGAAGATGCGTCCGATGTCTTCGCGGCGGATACCCGGCCCGTTGTCCGCGACGGTGAAGAGCACTTCGCGCATCGCCGACTCCGCACGGCAGGAGATGATCCCGCCCTCCGGCACGAACTTCATCGCGTTGCCGATCAGATTCGACAGCACCTGCATCACGCGATGACGATCGGCGAGCACCGGCGGCGTGCCGGGCACGACCTCCTGCCGCAACGTGATCTGCTGCGCCGCCGCCTGTGCTTTGAAGAGCTCGTAGGCTTCGCTGAGGATCGACTCCGGCTCGACGCGCTCCGGCTCGATCGGCAGCCGCTTGCCCCCTTCGAGCCGCGTGATGTCGAGCAGATCGGCGATCAAGCGACTCATCCGCTTCGCCGACAACTCGATCGTGTCGACCTGCTCCCGATCCTCATCCGGTAGTTGCGACATCTGCAGCAACTGCGCGCCGAGCGTGATCGCATTCAGCGGGTTGCGCAGATCGTGCGACACGATCGCCAGCACCTGCTCGCGCGCGCGGATCGCCTGCTGCGCATCGAGGTAGAGATGTGCGTTGTCGATCGCGAACGAGCCGTGCCGCGCGAGGTCGACGCACAACGACAAATCATCCTCCGTGAATGCTTTCCCGCGCGGCGCCGCGGCGATGATCACGCCGAGGCTCTGACCGCGGCTGACGAGGGGAACGACCATGACCGCGCGCTCCTCCGCATCGGCCGCGCCGCTGATGTACCGCATCATCCCCGCGGCCGCGCCGACGAGCCGCGCGTCGCGCTCGTTCATCACGCGCACGAGCACGTCCGGCACGGTGCCGATCGATTCGCCGACCAGCGGATTGAGCGCGACCTGCTCCTCCGGATTGCGATGCACCGCGGCAACGCGCCTCAACGCTCCGGCTGAATCGGACATGTCGATCACGCACACTTCGGCGAGATTCGGCACGATCAGCTTCGCGAGCGAGAGCACGGTCTGTTCGTAATCGAGCGATGAGGAGAGCGCCTGTCCCGCGCTGGCGATGAACGCCGCCCGCCGTTCGCCGCGCTCGGCGCGATCGCGCGCCGCCTCGGCGTCCGCTGCTTCGCGCTCCGCTTCCTGACGGCGCCGCATCGCTTCGCGCGCGAGCAGCCGCATCTGCCGGCCGAGTCCCGCGACGAGCATCGCGGACGTGAGCGCGAGCAGCGTCAGCAGAATCGTGAGCGACATGTTGAGCCGCTCGGCGGAGTGGATCTTCTGCAGGCGATCTTCGATGCCGTTCTGAATCGCGCCTTCGAGCTCGGATGCGTAGTGCAGCGATTGCTCGTACTTCGGATGCTGCTCGAACAATCGCGACAGAAATACCCCCTCGGGCAGTTGCCGGTCGAGGAACTCGCCGCTTCTCACCCCCTCGTGCCATGCCTTCGTCTGCGCGACGAGATTGTCCAGGCCGGACGAAACGTCGGTGCCGAGGAATGCGGCGCGCTGCTGCAATTCGCGGCGATTCGCTTCCTGATCGCGCAGCAGGCGGTTGTACTCGTCGCGGAACTGCGGCTGCCCGGTGACCTGATAGGCGATGACGTTGTCGAACTCCTTCGAGAGATCGACCTGCATCCGGCTCGCGGCCTTTTGCGCCGGCTGGGAAAGGCGCTTGATCTCGTCGCGCATCCGCCGGGTGTGATTCGAGACGATGATCGGCAGCAGGACGAGCGACAGCAGCGACGCGATGATGAAGGTGACGGGCAGCACGGTCGTCCACGTGCTCTCCGGACCGACGCGCCAGATGCTTCGTCGTTCTTCCCGGCGTTCCGCCATTGGACCTCCTGTAGCGAAGGCAGCAATAATTCGGCCAATGGTCACCAATGACCGCCGTGAATTCCAACGCCTGCGACTGGCGAAACCAATCCTTGCGCAGCTCGATAAACAAAGCGCGCTGATCCTCGACATCGGCGTCGGCGGCGCATTCGTCGAGCACTACGGCCTCGCCGCGCCCGGCCAGCGTCTCCACCTCACGTTCCGCTGGATGGGCGAAGACATCGAGTTCCTCGGCGAAGTGATTCGGAGCAGCGAAGTGCGCAGGCCGGGCGGCGACGGAGTGAGCGTCGTCGCACACACCGCGATGCATTTCATCGAGGGAATCGGCAACGCCGAGGAGCGGCTGCAGGACATGATGGCGACGTTCGTGGGGAAGGTGCTCGCGGCGCAGAAGTCGAACGCGATCGGCGAGCGCGGCACGTCCGCCGGCGCGCACATCCTCGCGCAGCTCGGGGAGGCGCGACGGATGCGGACGCGCGGCTACGTCGCCTATCACTTCAGGGACGGATCGTGGTCGCGCGTGCCGACCGATTCGACGCTGCAACCATCCGACGGCTTCACCGTCGCGGCGTACGAAGACGAAGACGAGCTCGCGCAACTCTGCGAAACGTATGAGACGGCGAACGAGGAAGGCCGCGGATTGATCCGGCTCGTCGCGGAGCTCAGCGTGCTTTCGGCGCGAAAGCCGTTCTGACGTCAAGACGCTCGAAGCTGTCGAGCACGAGATCGGCCATCGACAGATCCTGATGCTCCTGCGCGTGCCGGTTGGGCACCGCGACGCAGTACGCACCGGCGCGTTTCGCCGCGAGCACGCCGACGTGCGAGTCTTCGAACACGACGCACTCACGCGCATCGACGCCAAGTTTTTTCGCGCTCACCAGATACGCCTCGGGATCCGGTTTGCCATGCACGACATCGCTGCCGTCGACGATCAGATCGAAGCAGTCGCGCAGATCGAATCGGCGCAGCAGGAGGTCGATCGATGAGGCGACTGCGGACGTTGCGATCGCCAGCGGAATGCCGAGGTCGTGCAGATCGCGGATCGTTTTTTCGGCACCGGGCAACAACTCGAGCGATGACGTGCGGCACAGCTCGTCGAACGCGCGCAGGCGGATCGACATCAATTCGTCGACGGATGGCGTCCAGCCGAAGTGCGTGCGCATGTCGCGGATGTCGTCGACGATGCGCGATCCCGAGCGTTTGCGAAAACTCTCCGGCAGCTGCCAGTAGTCGCTGCCCATCGCTCGACAGACCGCGGCGTACGCAGCGGTGTGTTGCGGCTCGAGATCGATGATCGTCTCGTCGAAGTCGAAAATGGCGGCGGCGATAGACTTCATGTGTGCCAGATTTTCAGACCGCCATCATTCGCGTGACCATCGTCGGGCTGCTCATCATCGGAATCGGATTCACCGGTCTCTACTTCGTCTTTCGTTCGTTCGGCGAGGAGAAGAATGAACGGCGCCCGGTGTTACTCGGCTCCGCGCTGCTGCTCTTCATCTTCGTCTGCTGTCTGCTGCTCTACATCTCCTCCCGTTAGCCGGCACGGCCGGCAGCGTTGGTTGCCCAAGGCTTCTTCAGGCTTTCTTACCGAATTCTCACGCCGCGCAACTCCTTAGACCGCGCCGGTCTTCCGCAGGCGATTCACTTCCGCACGTGTGAAGCCGAGCTCGCGAAGAACTCCGTTCGTGTGCTGGCCGAGCTCCGGCGGCGCGCTGTTCGCCGGCATCCGCTGACCGTCGAATCGCACCGGATACCCGACGGCTTCGTACGCGCCAATGACCGGATGTTCGAGCGTTGCGATGAGCTTCTCGCCCGCGGGCGATCGCAACGCTTCGAGCACGCCCTGCACGAGCGAGCACGGCACATTCGCCTTGCGCAGACGCGCGAGCCAGTAGCGCGCGGGCTTCGTGCGGAAGATCTCGTCGAGCAGCGGCACCAACGTTCCACGATGTTTCACACGCGCGGCGTTGGTCGCGAATCGCTCGTCGCGCGCGAGCTCCGGACGCTCGATCACCATCGTGCAGATCTGCTCGAAGTGCTTGTCCGTCCCGGCGCCGATCGCGAACGCGCGGTCCTTCGCATGAAAGAGCTGATACGGCACGATTGACGGATGCTCGTTGCCGTAGCGCGTCGCCTCCTTGCCGGTGACGAGCACGTTCTGCGCAACGTTCACCAGCGACGCGAGCGTCGAACTGAAGAGCGAGACCTCGAGCCGCGATCCGCGTCCGGTCCGCTCGCGCGCGACGAGCGCCGCGTTGATTGCACCGAATGCGTGATGCGCCGTCAGCACGTCCGCGAGCGCGACGCCTGCTTTGCTCGGCTCACCGTCGATCTCGCCGGTGATCGACATCAATCCGCTGCCCGCCTGAGCGAGCAGGTCGTAACCCGGAGTCATGGCCTCGGGTGTATCCGAATCGAATCCGCGAATCGAGCAGACGACCGCGCGCTCGTTCGTCGCGAAGTCGATCGGCGCTTTCAGAAAGTTCTCGACCACAACATCGGCGCGCCCGATCAGCGTTTGCGCGATCGAGCGGCCTTCGTCCGACTTCAGATTCAGCGTGATCGATTCCTTGCCGCGATTGATGGAGAGGAAGTACGCGCTGATGCCGCCGGCGAACGGCGGTCCCCAACGGCGCGTTTCGTCGCCGCGGCCCGGCTCTTCGACTTTGATCACGCGCGCGCCGGCGTCGGCGAGCATCTGCGTGCAGAGCGGACCGGCGAGGACTCGGGAGAAATCGGCGACGAGGATGCCGTCGAGAGGACCGCGCTTCACAGGTATTGCTGTTTCAGCGCGTCGAGATCGGCGAGGGTGCGGCGGAGGATGTTGACGACTTTGTGGATCTCGGTGCCGTACGTCCGGAGCTCGGCATCGCATTCCGTCATGCCGTAAACGGCTTCGTCTTTTTCGAGGCGGTCGCGCTCGAAGCGGAGGCGTTCGGTGAGCTCGTCGATCTCGGTCAGGAGGACGAAGTTGATGTCTTTTTCGCCGAGGTAGCGCTTGCATTGCGGGCAGTAAATCGAGTGGTCTTCGGCCGATTCGACCAGCTCGAAAACGAACTGTCGCTCGCATGTCGGACACTCGAATACTTCCGGTAGCACGTCATCAACCTCCGCATTGATTGTGCCACCAAACCATCGGAATGCGTTGCTTGACCATCGTGTTTGGCGCCGTGTAGCATCCCCTTCCTTCGCCTACTGGGAGATCGTTCAATGGTAGGACAATCGGCTCTGGACCGATGAATCGGGGTTCGACTCCCTGTCTCCCAGCCAGCGGCAACGTGCCCTCGCACCGCCGAATTGTCCGTCGATCGCTCCGGAGTGAGCGGTTCTCTGTGTGCCGGTTTGCCCACCTCAAAGCCATCACAGGCATGCAAACGCCGGGAGACATTCTCGTGACGATGACAGGAGCCATCCAACGCAAAGCTGTGGTGTGACATCCTCGTCCTGATCTCGTTCGGACGGAGTGAGAAATGAAGATCAGCCGCCGATCCTTTCTCAAAACTGCCGCAGCAATCGGTGCGTCGCTCGCATGGGTCGGACCGGCCCGCGGTTCGCGTGTCAAATGGCATGAACGGCGTGATCTCTATCCTCAAGGGGTTGCATCGGGCGATCCGGACGCGCACAGCGTCATCCTGTGGACGAGGCGTCCGTTCGCCGAGGGCACACGCCAGATCCTGACCGTCGAGGTGGCCGAGGATGAGGCATTCAGCCGAGTCATCGCACATGCGAAGGCACCGATCTCGAGCGCCGCGGACTGGACCGCGCGCGTTCTGCTCGGTGGACTCAAGCCGGCGCACACGTACTGGTATCGATTCACCGATAGCGACGGAAATGGCAGCCGGGCCGGCCGCACGATCACAGCGCCGTTGCCAGACGATCCCCGCACGGTGAACTTCGCATTCGTGAGCTGTCAGGATGTGAATGAGGGCAAGCTCAACGCCTATCGCCGGATGATTTACGAAGATGAACGCGCTCCCGCCGGCGAACAGCTCGACTTCGTTCTGCACCTTGGTGATTTCATCTACGAGGTTGTCGAGTATCCCGACGAGGTGAAGACACGCTACGACCGCACGATCTACGAAGTCGCGCGCATCCCGGACGGTCACAAGGCCGGCAACTTCCACATACCGCTGACCGTCGATGGCTACCGGGCCATCTACAAAGGCTATCTCGCCGATCCCGACCTCCAGGACGCTCGCGCGCGCTGGCCGTGCTCGGACACACGGACGTCAGAACGTACGCTGATGCGTTGTTCCATCCGCCGCGGTGAGACCTTGTTCGCGTAAGCGATTGATGTCTTTCGCCGGCGCATTTCCGAAGAAGCGTCCGTACTCGCGCGTGAATTGCGAAGCGCTGGAGTAGCCGACGCGGCGGCTCGCCTGTCCCGCGTCGAGCATTGCGGCGAGCATCAGGCGCCGCGCTTCCTGCAGCCGGAGCGATTTCTGATACTGCAGAGGGCTCATGCCGGTGACGGCCTTGAATTGCCGGTGAAACGACGTGACGCTCATGTTCACCAGCTTCGCCAAATCTGCAATGTTCAACTGCTGATCGAAATTCGTCCGTAACCACGACACGGCGTTCGCGATTCGCTGCACGCCCGAACCAGCCGTCCCGATCTGCGCAACCCGGCTGCCCATCGGACTTCGGAGCAGCCGGATCAGAATCTCGTCGCGCACGAGCGGCGCGAGCAGCTCGGCATCGGCCGGCTGCGCCATCATTTCGAGCAGCCTCGCCGCCGCATCGATCATGTGTGCGTCCATGTTGCCGACATAAAGCGATCGGGTGTCGCGCGACGGGGGCAGCCCGTGCGGAAACACCTTCAGAGCCAGCTCGGCGATCTTCTCCGCGTCGAGATCGATCATCAGCAACAAATACGGTTCCGCATGGCTCGCCCGCGTAACACGGCCGGCCATCGGCACGACGATCGAGTACACCACCATCTGTCCCGCTTCATAACCGTACGTGTCGTCGCCGATCATCACGACTTTCGCGCCCTGCGCAACGATGCACAGGGACGCGCGCTGCAGGTAGTGCATCGGCTCCTCATTCGGCCGCGACACCCTGGCGACGCGCACACCGGGAGCGCGAAGCTCGACGTTTCCATCGTATGGAGCAAGAGCGCCGATCAACTTCGCCAGCGTCGCAATGTCGTCATCCAATTGCCTCGCGCGCATCATTCAGCGTTCGATTATGGCCATGTTCCCCTCATCGTGGCGTTCACCTGCTGCGGGGGTGAGGTTGTTCAGCCGCTCGATCTGCGCGGCGGTCAGTTCGAGCCGGTCGGCGGCGGTGTTCTCTTCGACGCGGGCGACCCGCTTCGTGCCCGGAATCGGGGCGATGTCGTCGCCCTGAGCGAGCAGCCAGGCAAGCGCCACCTGCGCCGGTGTCGCACCGGCCTCAGTGGCAACGGCTTTGACTTCATCGACGATGCGCAGGTTGTGTTTGAGGTTCTCGCCGGTGAAGCGCGGGTTGGTCTTGCGCCAGTCGTCGGCGGACAGCTCGTCATTGGAGCGGATCTCACCGGTAAGGAAGCCATGGCCGAGCGGTGAGTACGGGACGAAGCCGATGCCCAGCTCACGCAGGAGGGGCAGCAGTTCGGCCTCCGGGTCGCGCGTCCAGAGAGAGTATTCAGTCTGGAGCGCGGCAATCGGGTGAACCGCATGCGCGCGCCGGATCGTATCGGCGCCCGCCTCGGACAGACCGATGTATCGAACCTTACCCTCGGCGACCAGCATGGCCAGCGCACCGGCGGTATCTTCGATGGGAGTGTTCGGGTCGACCCGGTGCTGGTAATAGAGGTCGATGTGGTCGGTGGCGAGCCGCTTCAGCGATCCCTCGACCGCGGCGCGAACGTTCGCCGGACTGCTGTCGATGACGCCCGGGCCGCCACCGGAGTGGGAGACGAGACCGAACTTCGTCCCCAGCACGACGTTGTCGCGGCGGCCCTTGATGGCTCGGCCTACGAGCTCCTCGTTCGCGTAAGGACCGTAGATCTCCGCGGTGTCGATGTGCGTGACGCCCAGGTCGAGCGCGCGGTGAATGGTGCTGATGGACTCGGCCTCGCTGCCTGCTCCGATGTTGTAGTAGCCAGCCATCGACATGGCGCCGAGTCCGATGCGGGAGACGTCGAGCCCGCCGATCGAGATGTG
>DATEZA010000230.1:0-2233 GCA_035255945.1 Thermoanaerobaculia bacterium | reverse complement strand
TGCGCGAATCGTGGGGACTGATCCCCGCCTCGATCGTCGTCACGCTGCTGTTCTGGCTCAGCCACATCTTCGAGATCGCCAACTACTGGCCGGCGATGCTCGCCATCCTGACTCTCGCCATCGCCGCGCTGATCATCCGCGTGAAGAGCGGCTCGGTGTCGTCCGCGATCGTGATGCACACCTCGTACAACGCGCTGATCGTCGTCGCCCTCTACGCCGGCCGGGTGTAGGACAAGCTCTCAGCTTGTCCCGAGGACAAGCTCTCAGCTTGTCCCGACAAGCTGAGAGCTTGTCGTACACATCACCACTCCGCCACAACCACCGCCCCCGCCCCGTCCGTCCGCGTGATCCGCGAGTGCGTCACCACATACACCGGCACGTGCACATTGCGCGCGACGGTCGCATCGATCGTCGACGGATTCGGCAGATGCGTCGGATGCGTGTGCGCGATCGCCACCGTCCCTTCCGGAAACGCGCCTTCCCATCGCGCCGAGTCGAGCTCGCCGGTCGACGGCCACTCGATCGAATAGTAGTTCCCGCTCTTCGCGCGCACGATGAACGCCGCTTCCTCGCGATGCTCGAAGCCGCTGCGCGCATCGCGCAGCAGTCCGCGCATCAGCACCTGCACCTGCGGCTCGCGAACCACGTCCGGCTTCAGGCCCATCAGCAGCAGCATCACGAAAACGGTCATGCGCGGGTTTACGAAATCGTCCGGTTCGGGTTGCGCTAATCTGTAGCGATGGCCGAGGTCACGTTCGAGGAAGTCGCGAAGCGTTACGGCGATGTCACCGTCATCGAGCACCTCAACCTGCACATCCGCGATCGCGAGCTGATGGTGCTCGTCGGCCCGTCCGGCTGCGGCAAATCGACCGCGCTGCGGATGATCGCGGGACTGGAAGACGTCAGCGAAGGCAAAGTCTCGATCGGCGGCCGCGTCGTGAATGACCTCGCGCCGAAAGACCGCGACATCGCGATGGTCTTCCAGTCGTACGCGCTCTACCCGCACATGAGCGTGCGCGAGAACCTCGCATTCGGCCTGAAGATGCGCGGCGTCCCGCGCGACGAATCGAACAAGCGCATCGACTCCGCCGCCCAGATCCTCGGCCTCTCGCCACTGCTCGAGCGCAAACCGAAAGAGCTCTCCGGCGGACAGCGCCAGCGCGTCGCCGTCGGCCGCGCGATCGTGCGCCAGCCCGCGGTGTTTCTCTTCGACGAGCCGCTCTCGAATCTCGACGCCAAGCTGCGCGTACAGACCCGCGCCGAGATCACCCGGCTGCAGCAATCGCTCGGCACGACTTCGGTCTACGTCACGCACGATCAGATCGAAGCGATGACAATGGGTCATCGCATCACCGTGATGCGCGACGGAAAAATCCAGCAGGTCGGGACGCCGGCCGAGGTTTATGAGAAGCCGGCGAATACATTCGTGGCGAGTTTTATCGGGACGCCGCCGATGAATCTCTTCCCAGCCACTGCACTGCCCCTCGGTCTCTCATTCGAAAACGGCCGCAAGCTGATTGCCGGCGTTCGTCCCGAACATCTCCACCTCGGCGGTCCGATTCAGGCGACCGTCGATCTCGTCGAGCCGATCGGACACGAGTCGATCGTCTACGCGACCGCAGGCAGCGAAAAGCTCATCGCCATCTTCGATCCGCACGAAGCGCCGCACACCGGTGACGCGATCGCCCTCGGCGTCGACGCGAAGCGCGTGCATCTGTTCGACGCGGAGACGGAAAAGTCACTCGAACACGACGCGCGCCGGTAACCGCTCGATCGTGGTCGACTTCTTCGCATCGAGCGGCGAGACGACGATGATCTTCCGCGATTTACCCGCGATATCGACGATCGCGCGCTTGCCTTCCAGGTGCATGCGGATGTCACCGACGTGCAGCGGCAACCACCGCGCGGGCACGCCTGCGCCGACAACGAGCGTGCCGTCTTCGCGCTCATACGACACCGCGTCGAAGATCGAGCGGACGAAATCGGATGCAACCCACGCGTGCGGCATGTCGCCGATGAAGCGCGGCTTGCGCATGTCCGTCCCGACGACCTCGGCCCACTCGTTCCACGCCGCCGGCCGCCGGTCTTTCATGAACCTACCGATCAGTTGCAGCGCGCGCTCGCGATCACCCATGCGAATCAGCGCGCCGATGATGCGCATCTCATACGGCGTGTAGTCCTCGCGCGGCTTTTCGAGGTTTTCGAAATACAGGTCGTAGGTGCGTTTCAAGGC
>DATEZA010000229.1:0-17983 GCA_035255945.1 Thermoanaerobaculia bacterium | reverse complement strand
GGTGACGACGCTGTCCTCAATTCAGGATTGCGCTCCCCTCCTCCCGGAGCTAACTCACTGAAAAATCAGCCCGGAATACTCGTCCGGGAATGGCACGTGGCCCGCTTCAGGTACGGACCAGCTGGCAGGGAGAACCCAATGCGTAAACTCGCTTTCCTCTTCACACTCGCGATCACGGCTGCACTTCCGGCGTTCGCCGCGCAGCAGGGCCGCGCGCAGTCCTACTTCACCTATGACGACGGCGGCACGATCATCCACCAGGGTGACGACAACCGCGAAGTCGAAGCACGGGTGAACTTGCCGGTTTTCCCGGGCGACGAAGTGGTGACCAACCGGCGCGGACGCTCCGAGATCCGTCTCTCCGACGGCAATGTCCTCGGGCTCGATCGCGCGACCGCCGTCCGTTTCAAGTCGATCCTCGACAGCTACGACGGCGATGCATCGCAGACGACTATCGATCTGAAGCTCGGACACGTGATCGTGCACCGCACGGAAGTCGGTCAGGACGTGGTCCGCCTCGACACCGACAACGCCAGCTACGTCGCGCAGGACGCGGCCGTGTACGCGGTCGAGACCGACAACGGCAAGGACCGCGTGACGGTGTTCGACGGCGCGGTCGAAGTCCGCACTCCCACGCGCCGCTCGCGCCTCCGCGCGGGCGAGGAAGCGCAGGTCGACCCTCAGGGCGTGTACGGACTGGTGAGCAATGACCGCGTGGTCGCGGATGAATTCGAGAAGTGGTTCCTCCGCCGCTCCGAGCGCTACGACCGCGGCAACAGCAAGTACCTCGATTCGTCGCTCGCATACGCAGATCCCGATCTCGATGCGAACGGCTCGTGGATTTTCGTCAGCAACTACGGCTGGGCATGGCGCCCGTACGTCGCGGTGGGCTGGCGTCCGTACTACCACGGCAGCTGGGTCAACGGACCTTCGGGCTGCCTGGTGTGGGTGTCGGACGAAGCGTGGGGCTGGGTGCCGTATCACTACGGCCGCTGGGCGTATGACCCGTCCTACGGCTGGTTCTGGATGCCCGGCAGCGGCTACGCGCCGGCGTGGGTCTACTGGATGTACGGCGACAACTACGTCGGCTGGGTGCCTGCCGGCTGGTACGAATGCTATCGGCCGTACTACAACTGGTGCTATCGCCCGTACTCGCGGGCGCGTCTCGACTTCGGCTTCGGTTTCTACGGAAGGGTGCGCGTGAGCGAGCTCGATCTCCGGCCGTGGACGTTCATCACGCCGGACGGTCTGGTGTCGCGCCGCGTCGACCGCGCAGCGCTGACGATCGATGCCGTACGCACTCGTCTGTCACGCGACGGCGGCTCCGCGACGGTCTCGAACACCGGCGCACGCTTCACCCGCGATCAGCTCAAGGATCCGGCCAATGCGGTTCACGAAGTGATCCGCAGAGGTCTGGGTGGTGGTACCGGCAACGAAGGCTCCGGGTCCTCGGCGGATGTAACTCCGTTCTTCCGCCGAGACCCGGATCTTTCGAATTCGGTGCGTGAACGGATCACGCGCAATCGTCCGAGCGACGGTGGCGCCGTGGTCAGCGGCGGCGGCAGCGTTGCGCCGATCGGACGCGGCAGCGTGGCTCCCATCCCGAGCGGCGGTTCGGTTGCGCCGATCGGTCCTGCAATCGGCAGCGTCGCGCCGATTGGACGCGGCAACGTCGCGCCGATCGGTGGCGGCTCGATTCCGCGCGACACGGTCCATCGCAATCCGGAACAGGGAAACGGGAACGGTTCGGACTGGCGTCAGCAGGGATCGGGTGCGCGCGTGATCAGTCCGGTCGAGCCGCCGGTGACGTCGATTACGCCCGCGGCGCCGTCATCCGGCAATCCGCCCGATGCGGTGAATCGCGACAACGGCGGCAGCTGGCGCGGCCGCGCAGTTCGCGGCGGCTCGGGAACCGGTGCGTCGGGCAACGAGACGCCGGCGCAGACGCCGCCGGCCAACAGCGGTACGGGCAACAACAACGGCAACAGCGGCAACAGCGGGTCCGATGTCCCACGCCGCGTGATCGATCGCATCGGCGGCGCGCGTATTTTCTCGGGCGATCGCGGGAGCTCCCGGAACAGCGGCGACTCGCCCTCGCACAACTCTCCTCCTCCGCCGAAGGTCGAGCGCTCCTCGCCGCCGCCCGAGCATCACAATCCGCCGCCGCCTCCGCCTCCGCCGCCTCCGGCGCCTCACAACGACGGCGGCGGATCGCACAACAACAACAGCGGCAATCACAACAGCGGCGACAGCGGCCACGTGCATCGGGATCATCAATAAACAGATAGCAGACAGCAGATAGCAGATAGCAGATAGCAGGAAGGCGGGCCAGGCGGCTCGCCTTTTTTGCTTTTCTGCTATCTGCTATCTGCTGTCTGTTATCTCTCATCTGCTGTCTGCTATCTTTCCCCCCGTGTCGTTGGCTCTTTTCTTTGCCCTTTATTGTCTCGAGGCGGGCGTCTTCTTCGTGATCGTGCCGTGGACGCGGGTATGGATGATCAATCCGATCCTGCATCACAACCTGATGCTGGCGATGTGGGTCGATAATCCGTTCGTGCGCGGCTTCATCTCCGGCTTCGGCGTGATCCACATCCTCATCGGGATCAAGGACATCGTGCAGCTCAACCGGGAGCGGCGCGCGTCGTGAGGCCGGAGCAAACCCGCACGTCACGCGTGGTCGCGCCGCTTTTGCTGAGTGCGACGCTGTTCTTTCTCTACTGGGTCGTGAAGCACGAGCCGAAGCTTCTTTTCCCGCATTCCGATTGGCGCGAAGTGATCTTCGGCAAGGACATGAGCGGGCTCCTGCTCGCCGCGTGGATTCCGCTGATCTTCGTCATCGTCCGCGTTGTCGACCGGCTCGTGTTCGACGTCGTGATCGCGCGCCGCAAGAATCTCCGCGCGCCGCTGCTGCTGCGGCAGATGTTCGCAATCGTCGGCTACCTCCTGCTTTTCGGTTGGGTCATCTCCGGACTCTACGGCACGTCGCTCACTGCGTGGCTCACCACCACCACCGTCCTCGCCGCCGTGGTCGGTCTCGCGTTGCAGGACACCCTCGGCAATCTCTTCGCCGGCATCGCCATCCATCTCGAAGATGCCTTCGACCTCGGGGACGTGATCCATTCCGGCGACTACATCGGCGTCGTCGAAGGCGTGACCTGGCGCGCCACACGGATCCGCGCCTTCAACAACCAGGTCGTGATCCTGCCGAACTCGCAGATGTCGAAAGAGCGCATCGAAGTCTTTCCGCGCAACAGCCTCAACGCGCGCGTGCTCGCGTTCGGCGTCGACTACCACGTGCAGCCCGCCACCGTCATCGATGTCCTCACGCAGGCCGCCGCGCACATCGACGGCATCGCGCGCGACATGCCGGTGATCGGACGCGTGGCCGGCTTCGCCGACTCCTCGGTGCAATACGAACTGAAGTACTTCACCCGCGACTACTCGATGCGCGATCGTATCGACTCGGAGATCCGCAAGGCGGTCTGGTACGCGTTCCAGCGCAATGAGATCTCGTTCGCCACGCCGATCCGCGCCTACGCACCCTACACGCCGCCGAAGACGCAGGTGCACATCACGCCGGAGCAGATGCTCGCCCGCCTGCGCGAAGTGCAGATCTTCGTGCCGCTCACGGACGACGCGCGTACGGCGCTCGCCAACTCCGCCAAAGTCCACTTCTACTCGAAGGGCGAATCGATCCTCCGCCACGGCGCAGTCGGCGATTCGATGTTCGTCGTGCACGAAGGCACCGTCTCCGTTCGCATCAGCGACGATTCGCCGATGGGCTGGCACGAGGTCGCGCAGCTCGGCCCCGGTTCCGTGTTCGGCGAGATGGCGCTCCTGACCGGCGAAGCGCGCGCCGCCGACGTCGCCGCACTCACCGACGTCGTCTCGTTCGAGATCAGCAAAGATGCCCTCGGGCCGATCCTGCACGACACTCCCGAACTGGCGAACGCAATCTCCACCAAAGTGATGGAGCGCCAGGACCGCCTCGACGAGCTCCGCAACGCGAGCCAGGAAGAGGAAGAGCAGACGCTCCTTTCGCGCATCCGCAACTACTTCGGACTATGAGGGCAGAAGTCAGAGGGCAGAGGGCAGAAGTCGAGAGGCCGGCTGCCTTATGAAACGTCTCTTGATCGTGGAGGACAAGGCGTCGCTCGCGCAGATGTTGCGCGAAGCGATGGAGTCCGAGGGCTTCGAAGCGGATGTCGCGACGAACGGCAACGAGGCGATTCGCAAGCTCGCGGAAGGACATCGCTACGTCGCCGTCCTGACGGATCTCCGCATGCCCGGCGCGGACGGCATTGCGGTTCTGCGGCAGTCGCGGGAATCGGATCCGGAGTGTCCGGTGATCGTGATGACCGCCTTCGGCACGATCGAGAACGCGGTCGAGGCGATGAAGCTCGGCGCATTCGACTTCATCCAGAAACCCATCGATGTCGATCATCTGCTCGTGCTGCTGCGCCGCTGCCAGGAACATCGCGAGCTGCGCTTCGAGAACCTGCTGCTGAAGGAAGAGTTCCGCACGCGGCACGGATTGCCGGAGATCATCGGCGACTCGCCGCGCATCGTCGAAGTGTCGCAGGCGATCCAGCGCGTCGCGCCGGCGGAATCGACGGTGCTGCTGCAGGGCGAATCGGGCACCGGCAAGGAGCTGTTCGCGCGCGCGATCCATCAGCTCTCGCCGCGGCGCAACAAGCCGTTCGTGGCGATCAACTGCGCGGCGATTCCCGACACGCTGATCGAGAACGAGCTGTTCGGACACGAAAAAGGGGCGTTCACCGGCGCGTCGTCGCGGCAGATCGGCAAGTTCGAGCTCGCCGACGGCGGCACGATCTTCCTCGACGAAATCGGCGAGCTCGCCCTCGGCGTGCAATCGAAAGTGCTGCGCGTGCTGCAGGAGAAACGCTTCGAGCGGATCGGCGGCACGGTGACGCTCGATGTCGATATCCGCATCGTCGCGGCGACGAATCGCAATCTGTCCGAGGAAGTGAAGCAGGGGGGATTTCGCGAGGATCTGTTCTTCCGGATCAACGTGTTTCCGATCACGTTGCCGCCGCTGCGCACGCGCAAGGAAGACCTCGAAGCGCTGACGAATTTTTTCCTGAAGCGACTCGGACGTTCGCTGCAGATCACCGACGCCGCGCGTGCCGTGCTGCGCGAGCACGACTGGCCGGGAAACATTCGCGAGCTCGAAAACGCGCTGGAGCGCGCCGCGATCCTCTGCGAGCGCAACACGATCGAGCCGCGCGACCTCGGTGTCGGCGCGCCGTCGGATGACGTGCTGCGCGATGCGCTCGATCTCAGCGGGACATTGTCCGAGGCGGTGGAGCGCGCCACGCGCAAAGCGGAGCGATTGAAGTTGCTGGATGCGTTGCAGCGGACGTCGTCACGTGCCGAGGCTGCGGAGCTGCTCGGCATCACGGCGCGGACTTTGGCTGCCAAGCTCAAGGAGCATGGTCTTGATCCCGACCGCGAATGACGTGATCGCGTTCCTCAACGCCGAATTCGAGAAGGCGAAGCTGCCGTATCGCGTCGAGCAGATCGCCGTGCTTCCGTACGTGAATCCGATGTGGCTCGCAAATTGGGAAGTTCCCGAGCTCGCCGGCATCGCCGAGTGCGAGGAGATCATCCGCGTGGCGCGCTGGCAGTTCCCGCAGGTGCTGGAGCGCGGGCATCCCTGCCCGCAGTGATCGAGCGTCTCGCTCGATCACCGATCGCCGCCGGGCGAGACGCCCGCCGGCTGCGGGCGAGACGCCCGCGCTCCGATGCGTCGAGCACATTGCGGTGCTTCCGTACGTGAATCCGATGTGGCTCGCGAACTGGGACGCTCCCGCGCTCGCCGGTGTCGCCGAATGCGAGGAGATCATCCGCGAGGCGCGCTGGCAGTTCCCGCAGGTGCCGGAGCGCGGGCATCCCTGCCCGCAGTGATCGAGCGTCTCGCTCGATCACCGATTGCCGCCGGGCGAGACGCCCGCCGGCTGCGGGCGAGACGCCCGCGCTCCGATTGCATAAGCGACATCGCCGTCGGGAAAACGCGCCAATTCTTTCAGCCGCCACCCGCGCACCCGCTCCGCCGCCTCGGGATGCACGATCACAACCGTCCCGCCGTTCTGCGCGATGAGATCGAGCATCGCATCGTCGTACGCATGCTTCGACAATGCCTCGTGCAGCGGAGGATCGAAACCCGACACGCCGTTCATGATCGGCACATGATGCGTCGTCGACGCGAGCACGTATCCCGCCTCGGTCTCATTCCACCCGATCGGCAGCTCGATCGCGCACGCCGGTCTCGTGCGGGCGAGCCACGCATAGACCGGCGGGAATTGCGCCGGCACGTGCTGCCACGTGAAGCGCGGGATGACTTCGACGATGCTCAGCGCGAGCAACGCGAATCTCAGGCGCGGCAGTCGCGACGCACCGATGGCCATCCAGATCGCGAGTCCGCAGTACGCGATGATCGCCCACCGCGCGGGTGTGCGCGTCGCGCGGAACGGTTCGATCACGCGGAAGAGAAACGAGTGCAGAAACGAGCGCTCGCCGAACGACCCGATGAAGCCGATCACAATCCAAATCGATGCGACCCAGCGTTCGGGATTCACGACATGCTCGCGCCACGGAACCGCAGCGATCAAGAAGACGACGGCGAGCATGAACGCGACATCGGACTTATGCCATCGCACGAGCACACAACCCGCACCCGCCGCCGCGATCGCAAGCCACAACCACATGGAGTGCGGCGGCCATGCCGCCGCTCGAATCGTTCGCGGCCATGCCGCGAACCCGAACAACGCAATCGCGAGCAGCCCAGGGAAGAGATGCCTCTCCGGATGCCCTTCCCGCCACCCGTAAATCCAGCTCGCCGGTGAAGCGGTGAACCAATCCGAAATCGTCGCCGAGCCGCCGAGCGATTCGCCCGACGTTCTGCTCATGCGATACGTCTTCGAGACGACCTGATACGGGATCAGAAACGGCAGCAGCACGAGTCCCGAGATCACGAGCGCGATCATCACGCGCCGATCGACGATCCGCAGAAAGAGAATCGTCACCAGCACCGCGACCGACGTGAACATCAGCCAGTAGATATTCGTCAGCCCGTTCATCGTGAACGCAATCGCGAAGAAGACGACATGGCGCGTGGCGCGCGTCCGCGCATACATGAGCAACGCTGCGAGCGTCAGCGGAATCCATCCGCTGGCGATGATCTGCACGTGCGACAGGTGATCGAATTTGAACGACACGAAGGCGAAGAAGACGCCTGCGATGAGCGACGCGAGCGTGTCGCCCGTGACGACGCGCGCCAGCACGAACGCGCCGTAGCCGGCGAGCGCGAACGAGAGCAGGATCGCGATGTTGTAGACGGTCACGGCGCTCAATCCCGCGAGATGAAACGGCAGCACGAGCAGCGCGACGCCGGTCATGTGCTCGCTGAACGCGAGCGGAAACTTCGCCGGATGAAAGATCGGCGCATCAAAGAGCTGCAGCGGCGCATACGTGAGCGCGTGACAGCTCCAGTCGATGATGAAGGCGTTGAGCAGCGGATCGCCGCGATCGGCGACGGCCGTGTCGAGCTGGATGGCGAGCGGCCACGTCAATCCGATCGCCAGGATCAGATAGAAACCGAGAGAGCAGACAGCGGACAGCAGATAGCGGGAGGACGGCCTGCTGTCCGGCGTCATTGCAATCCCAGCAATCGCAACACGAAGCCGGCGATCGCGGTCTGCGGCAGCGACGCGAGCGTCTCGCGCGACACGCCGCGTCCCCACGCGATCAGCACCGTGTCGTAGTCGCGATGCGTGGTCAGGCCGCCGTGCTGTCCCGGCGATTCCGGCTTCGTGAACGGCTCGCCTTCCTTCGTGGTGATGACGAAGCGCGGGAACGCGTACGCGGTGATGTCGTAATCGCGCTGCACCTGCTCGAAGACGAACGCGCCGTCGGGCGCCTTGATGCTCTGCAGGAAATCGATCAGCGCGGCGGTGTCGTCGGGGTCGCCGGCGCGCGAGAACATCGCCACGTTGCCGCTGGTGAATGCCGTCCAGCGCGGCGCGAAGCCGGCGTTCGCGAGGATGCGGTTGATGTGCACGTCGGTGTCGATCTTCGCCACGCCGTGATCGCCGACCACGACCAGCGCATCGCGCGCGGGATCGACCGCGTTCGACAGCACAGCAATCGCGCGATCGGCGTCACTGATCGCGAGCGTCACCGCCGGCTCGTCGACGCCGCGCAGATGATGCTCGGTCGAATCGACGATCGGCTGATACGCGAGCAGCAGATCGAACGGCATGCGCTGGATGGAGAGCGTCGTCGCCTTGGTCAGGAAGCTCGAGAGACGGTCAACCTGCTCGACGAACGTGGTGCGATCCGCTTTCTCATCAGGAGTGCCGGGCCAGAAGCCCGCTTCGTCGTCGATCATCCGCACGTAAGCCGCAGGCAGTCCTTCGTTGCGATTGATCGCGCCGAGGTAGAGCGTGGCGTTGTTCAGCGCGGGATCGATGGCGACGAGCTTCGACCACGAGCCGTACAGGCCATCGGCGAACCGTGTCGAGACGGAGAACCAGCGCTGCGCAGCGAGCGGCGTTTCCGTGCCGGCGTGCTCGACGAAGAACGCGTCGTAGTTGCGCACGCGATCGTCGGTCGTGTCGTATGCGAGGAGATCGAACTGCTCCCGTCCTTCGTTCGGGATGTCTTCATCGATGCGCGTCCGCATCACTGGACTGAAGGAGTTGCGGCGCGGACGCGATGCCGTCCATCCGGGTGGCAGCCATTCCTGATGGAAGTCGTTCTTGGTGAGCTTCACCATGCGCGCGGGGACGACGTGCGTCGTCCAGACCAGTCCCCAGTCGGGCGTGCGGCGCGGCGAGCGGCCGTCGACCGTGGGGAAGAGCACCGAACCAACGCGCTTGCCCGCCGCGCGCGCTGTGTCGAGCAGCGTCGGCGCTTTGATCTCCGTGTCCATCCCTTTCGTTTCCTGGCCGGGCGGTGTGCCGGGTGCGTGGAAGTGATTGGAGAGGATGCCGGTGTGCTCGCGATCGGCGCCGGTGAGGATCGTGGCGTGCGTCGTCGAGGTCACGCTCGGCGTCATCGGGACGACGCGCGCGTACGTCCCTTCATTCGCCAGATGCACGATCGCCGCGGGCTTCTGCGCTTCGACGTCGTTTGCACCGAGGCCGTCGAACGAGACGAGGATCACGCGCGCGGCGGTCGCGGTCGTGCGCGGCTCGGGCGGCGGCGGAGTGATGGGTGCGGGAGTGGTCGCTACCGTGCAGGCAGCGAACAGGAGTGCGGCGGCCATGCCGCCGCTGATTTTTCCAACCGCGGCCGTGCCGCGGTTGACCGGCGGCATGGCCGCCGAGCGAAGAAGCAGCGGCGGCATGGCCGCCGCACTCCGGGAGGTCTTCATTTGGCGAGGGACTTGAGGACGCGGTCGCGGTACTCCTTCGCGTGCGCGATCGCGGCGGGGACGTCGACGGTGCGCACGTGGCGGTCCTTCATCAGGATCTTGCCGTCGCAGATGGTCGTGGTGACTGCGCTGCCCGAGGCGGCGTAGACGATCGCCGATTCGACGGCGTAGACCGGCTGCGATTTCGGCTGGCTGAGATCGACGACGATCACGTCCGCGCGCTTGCCTGCTTCGAGCGTGCCGATCTTGTCGCCGAGTCCGAGGACGCGCGCGCCGCCGATCGTTGCCATCTCCAGCACGTCGCGTGCGGTGAGCACCTTCGGATCCATCTTGCCGATCTTCGCCAGACGCGCGGCGGACGCCGCTTCTTCCATCATGTCGAGATTGTTGTTCGAGCCGGCCGGTCCGTCGGTGCCGAGGCCGACGTTCATGCCGCCCTTGCGCATGTCGACGACCGGCGCGATGCCTGAGGCGAGCATCATGTTCGATTCGGGACAATGCGCGACGCCGGTGCCGCGCTGGGCGAAGGTCTTGATCTCGTCAGCGGTCAGCCACACGCCGTGCGCGGCGACGACGTCCTTGCCGAGGAAGCCGATCGAGTCGAGGTACTGGCCGGGCGTCATGCCGTTCGCTTTTTTCGCGATGTCCGCAAGCTCGTTCTTCGTCTCGCTGACGTGGATCAGGATCGGGATGCCGAGCTCCGTCGCGAGTTTGCGCACTTCGATGAGGTGCTCGCGCGAGACGGTGTACGGTGCGTGCGGCGCGATGGCGGGAGTGATCAGCGCATCGCCTTTCCACGTCTTCGCGTATTGGCGCACGTACGCCATCGCTTCGGGCCACGTCTTGTTGTCGGGGACGGGAAAGTCGATGACGGTCTCGCCGAGGACGCCGCGCAGTCCCGCTTTTTTCGTCTCGCGCGCGATGTCGGACTCGAAGTAGTACATGTCGGCGAAGGTCGTGGTGCCGGACTCGATCATCTCCGCGGCGGCGAGGCGCGTGCCCCACGTGACGAAATCGGCGGTGACGTTCTTCGCTTCGGCGGGGAAGATGTAGTTCTGCAGCCAGTCCATCAGCTCGCGGTCATCCGCGATGCCGCGGAAGAGGGTCATCGGGACGTGCGTGTGCGCGTTGACGAAGCCGGGCATGATCGCGCCGGTGGTGGTGATGGTCGACGCGGCTTTGTACTTCTTCGCGATGTCGGCGGCCTTGCCGACGTCGACGATTTTGCCTTTGTCGATGGCCACGGCGCCGTGCTCGATGTTCGGGCCGGCCATGGTGAGGACGGTGCCGCCGGTGACGATGATGTCGACCTGTTTCGGTGCGGCAAAGGCGGTGGCGGCGAGAAGGGAGAGAAGGAGCGCGATCAGACCGCGTCGCACGATCGGTTATTCCTCCAGAGAGAATGAGAAGGGGTGCGGGAAGAGCTCGGCGAGCTTGTAGTCAACACGTTGACCTTTGAGTCCGGCCAGTGTGACTTCGATGTCGCCGCAGTACTCCCACATCAGCTGGCGGCAGGGGCCGCACGGCGTGCCGGGCTCGTCGCTCTGGGTGACGACGACGATGGCGTCGAAGTCGCGCTCGCCCGCGGCCAGGGCGGAAAGGAGCGCGACGCGCTCCGCGCAAACGGTCAGACCATAGGTGCAATTTTCGACATTGCAGCCGTGAAAAACTTTGCCCGCTTTGGTGCGCAATGCCGCGCCGACTTTGAATTTGGAGAAGGGAGCTACCGCGTTCTCGCGAGCTTTGATCGCTTCTTCGATCAGTGTGTTGTCGATCATGGGAAGGGGTACGTTAACATAACCAGATGGGCGCGCACGCGACGCTTCAGGACGTGCTCAATGTGCCCGAGCACCTCACCGCGGAGCTTCTCGACGGGGAGTTGTTGCTCTCGCGGCGCGGCAGCCCGCGGCAATCCCGGATGCGCACGGTGCTCGACATTACTCTCCATAACCTGCCGGGCTGGTTCATCCTCCGGAAGCCGGAGCTGCACGTCGGCGCGAATCTGTTCGTGCCTGAGTTTGGAGGATGGCGCGGCGAGTGTTGGCTCGACGATGAGCAAGCGGAGGACGTGTCACCGGATTGGGTTTGCGACATCGTGACGATCTGGCCCGACGCATTCGATCCCCGCATCAAGCTGCCGACGTACGCCGATCACGGCGTCGCGCATGCGTGGATCATCGACCTGCCGAACAACAACGTCGAAGTGAAGCGGCTCGAAAAAGGCGATTGGATCGACATCGCGCTCTTCAAAACGAATGAACCATTCCACGCCGAGCCTTTCCCCGACATCGAGATCGACTTTGGCTCGATCTGGCCCTCACCGCCGGCTTCGTAACTCCGGCGCTCCCTATCCGCTCGCGTCCGTCGTTAGCGTTAACATGAGCTCATGGCTGCGCGGACACGGGAAAAAGCGACATACGAAGACCTGCTGAAAGCACCCGAAGACAAGATCGCGGAGCTGATCGACGGGGAACTGTACCTGGCGCCGCGACCCCGAGTGCGGCACGCGAAAATCCAGTCGCAACTGCACGGCCAGATCGAGCGGCGTTTCAGCAACCCTGCGGGCGGATGGTTGATCCTGATGGAGCCCGAGGTGCACTTCGATCAAAACGAAAACGCACTCATTCCTGATCTGGCGGGCTGGCGTCTCGAACGGCTGTCGCTGACCGACGATGAGGTGTGGATGGATGTCGTCCCGGACTGGATTTGCGAAATCCCGTCACCATGGACGGCCGCGTACGATCGTCGGATCAAGATGCCGAAGTACGCGCATTACGGTGTGCGGCACGCGTGGATCATCGATCCGCCGAACTGCAATGTCGAAGTGAAGCGGTTGGAGAAAGGCAATTGGGTCGAGATCGCTGTACTGAGAGCCGACGAACCGTTCCGCGCCGAGCCATTCGAGGAGCTCGAGATCGTTCTCAATGTGCGGTGGCCCTCACCTTCTGCTCCGTAGCTCCGCCCCGACTTCGCTCCAATCCAAGCCCTCATCCACCATCAAAACCGCCAGGTGATACACGAGATCCGCGATCTCGCTGACCATCCGTTCGCGCCCCTGACCCTTGGCCGCGATCACGACCTCGGTCGCCTCTTCGCCGATTTTCTTGAGGATCTTGTCGCGTCCCTCATTGAACAAATACGCGCTGTACGAGCCTTCGGGGCGTTCGTCGTAGCGCGAGCGGAGGACGCGCATGAGGGACTCGAGATCGAGCGATGGCGGAGGTACATCGGCAAAGCAGGAAACGGCGCCGGTGTGACACGCCGGGCCGGCCGGATCGACGGTGACGACGAGCGCGTCGCCGTCGCAGTCTTCCGCGATGTGCACGACGCGCTGCGTGTTGCCGGATGTCGCGCCCTTGTGCCACAGCTCCTGCCGCGAGCGCGACCAGAACCACGTGTCGCCCGTCTCCCGCGTGCGCCGCAGCGACTCCTCGTTCATGTACGCGAGGGTGAGAATCGCGCCGGACTTGGCGTCCCGCACGATGGCCGGAATCAATCCATCGGTGAATTTCATCGGACCGGAATTCCTTCTTCGGCGAGATGGCGTTTGACCTCGCCGACCGTCAGCACGCGATCGTGAAAGAGCGACGCCGCGAGCACGGCGCGCGCGCCGCCGCATTCGATCGCGTCGCGAAAATCTTCCAGCTTGCCGGCGCCGCCCGATGCGATCACGCCGATCTTGAGCACGCTCGTCACGGCGCGCAGCAGCTCGATGTCGAAGCCGGCGCCGGTGCCGTCGCGATTGACCGATGTGAGGAGAATCTCTCCCGCGCCGAGCGATTCCGCGCGGCGGCACCATTCGACCGCATCGATGTCCGCGGATTCTTTTCCGCTGCGCACCATCACGCGCCCATCCTTCGCATCGCACGACAGCACCACGGCCTGCACACCGAACTCGGACGCGCAATCGGCGATCAGCTGCGGATTGCGAATCGCCGCGGTGTTGATGGCGACGCGGTCCGCACCGGCGCGCAGCATCGCGCGGAAGTCCTCGACTGTGCGAATGCCGCCGCCGACGGTCAGTGGGATGAAGAGCGAATCGGCGACGCGGCGCACGGTATCGAGCGCGGTCTGGCGATTTGCATCGGTTGCGGAGATGTCGAGGATCACGATCTCGTCCGCCCCTTCGTCTTCGTAGCGGCGCGCGCACTCGACCGGATCGCCGGCGTCGCGGATGTCGACGAAGTTCACGCCCTTGACCACTCGGCCGTCGCGCACGTCGAGGCAGGGGATGACGCGCTCCGGAATCGCGTTCGGCATTGCCACGCGCGCGAGTGCATCGGCGAGATCGATGCGCCGTTCGAGCAGCGCCTTGCCGATCACGCAACCGCTAATGTTGCGCTGACGCGCGAGCGAAACGACGTCGCCGGCATTCGACACGCCGCCCGAGGCGATGATGCGGATGGATGTCAGGCGTGCCAGCTCGCGGTAAAGGCGGAACGACGGACCGCGCAGCACTCCGTCATGCGAGATGTCCGTCACCAGCGCCTCGGGAATCGCGAGCGATTCGAGGCGCGTGAAGACTTCTGCGATCGACACGGGCGCGTCGCGCTGCCATCCGGCGATACGGATCACGCCGTTGCGGATGTCGACCGCGGGGACGATGCACTGCGCACCGAATGTTTCGACGAGTGACGCGAGCAGCGGCGAGCCGTCGGCGGCGATCGTGCCGACGATGACGCGCTCCGCGCCGCAATCGAACCAGCGGCGTGCGTCGTCGAGCGTGCGGATTCCGCCGCCGACCTGCACGATGAGATCGCGCGACGCGAGCCGTTCGACGATGCGCGTCTCGACCGGACGTCCGGTGCGCGAGGCCTCGAGGTCGACGACGTGCAGTCGCGCGCCTCGCGGCACGTCGAGCGATGCGAGCACCGCTTCCGGTTCGCCATACACCTTCGCGGTATCGAAGTTGCCGTGTGTAAGGCGGACGACGTTGCCGCCGAGCAGATCGAGTGACGGGATCACTTCCATGCGATGAAGTTCCTGAGGACCTGCAGCCCGGCGCTCGACGATTTCTCGGGATGGAACTGCACGCCGAACACGCGTCCGTTCTGCACGGCGGCGGTGAACGGGCCGCCGTAATCGGCGCGGGCGATTTCGTGCGGCGCGTTTGCCGCCGCATACGAGTTGACGAAGTAGAAGACGGGATTCTCCACTCCTTCGAACAACGGACCGCGCGCGGTCACGCGATTCCAGCCGATCTGCGGCACGGGAAGTCGTCCTTCGAATTTGCGCACTTCACCGGGCACGAGTCCGAGGCCGCGCGTTGTGCCCATCTCGTGCGAGAGGTCGAAGAGGAGTTGATGTCCGACGCAGATGCCGAGGAGCGATGCGCCGCCGTTGACTGCATCGCGAATCGCGGAGTCGATGCGGTGCTCGATCAGCCAGCGCATTGCCGCGGCGAATGAGCCGACACCGGGGAGGACGAGTTTCTGTGCGCGTGCGATCGCATCGGGATCGCTCGTGATCTGCAGATCGGCGCCGGCGGTGCGGAGCGCGCGCGCGATGTTCGCGGTGTTCGCGACAGGGGAGTCGATAAGGATCAAATGACCCCCTTCGTGCTCGGGATATCGCTCGACACCACCGCTTTCGCCTCGCGCACCGCGATCGCGAACGCTTTGAAGATTGCCTCTGCGGCGTGATGTCCGTTGCGGCCGCGAATGAGATCGATGTGGATGTTGCACGCGCATTTGTTCGCGAACGATTTGAAGAACTCCTCGACCAGCGCGAACGGAAAATCCTTGTGGATGAGCAGCATCTCGCGATCCATCGGCACTTCGAAGACAAGGAACGGGCGGCCGGAGAAATCGATGACGACGCGGGCGAGAGCTTCGTCGAGCGGGACGTAGGCGTGACCGAAGCGGCGGATGCCGCGCTTGTCACCGAGCGCGTTGGCGAATGCTTCGCCGAGGACGAGGCCGGTGTCTTCGACGGTGTGGTGGTAGTCGATGTGCGTGTCGCCGGCGGCGACGATGTCGAGATCGCATTTCGAGTGGCGCGCGATCGCATCGAGCATGTGCGAGAGGAAACCGATCGGCGTGTCGATGTTTGATACGCCGGTGCCGTCGAGGTTCACTTCGACCGAGACGGACGTTTCTTTCGTGGAGCGGGAGAGCGATGCGGTTCTCATGCGATCTCCGTCAGCGCGGCGAGGAAGCGATCGTTCTGGTCGCGTGAGCCGATCGAGACGCGGAGGCAACTGGCGAGCCGCGGATAGGCGGACACATCGCGCACGAGAATGCCGCGCGCGCAGAGCTCTTCGAACAGCGCGCGTTGCGTGCGGAAGGTGATGAAGTTGGCCGCGGTGGGGAAGACCGTGATGCGCGGAACATTGCGCATCGCATCGAACACGCGCTCGCGCTCGCTCACGATCGCGGCGACATTGCGATCGCGCACGTCGCGATTTTCGAGTGCGATCTCGGCGATCGCTTCGCTGATGATGTTGAGGCTGTACGGCAGTTTCACTTTGCGGATCTCGCGGCAATTCGCAGCGGTCGAGGCGAGCCAGCCGACGCGCAGCGCGGCGAGTCCCCACGCTTTCGAGAATGTGGAGAACGTCACGAGACGGTCGTGCAGCTGCGGCATCGTGTCGTTCGCGAAGTCGCCGTACGCGCGATCGAACAGAACGGTGGCGCCGGTGTCGAGAAGCGCTTCCAGGCCGTGCGGAGGGAGTACGCCGCCCGTCGGATTGTTCGGCGAGCAGACGATCACGATCGCGCCGGGATATTCGGCGATCGCATTCAGCATTGCTTGGAGCGGGAGGAAGCCGGAGTCGGGATCGAACTCGATCGGGATCGGCAGGCCGCCGGCGATGGTCACGAGTTTTTCGTAGAGGGTGAAGGTCGGACGAGGTAAGACGACCGGCGTGCCCGGGCCGACGAATGCGCTGATCGCGGCGGCGAGCAATTCGTTTGAGCCGTTGCCGGTGAGGATGTTGTCTTCCGTCGGGCCCCTCGTCCCCGTGAGAGAGCGCGCGATCGCGCTCCGCAGCGAGATCGATTCGAAATCGGGATAGATGTTCCACGAGCGTTTCGCAACGCGATCGAGCACCTGCTGCTTCAGCTCCGGCGGAAAGTCGAACGGCGACTCGTTTTGATTGAGCTTCACCTCCGCGTGGCGCAGCTCGAGCGTGTACGCCGTCATGCGGGCCACGTCGCTGCGGACGCTCATGCCGTCACCTTGTTCCGTGCGGTGACAGAACGCCCGTGATTCGGCAACCCTTCGAAATTCGCGAGCGCGACGGCCTTGGCGGCGATCGTCTCGAGATCGCGCTCGCCGACCGTCACCACGTTCGAGCGCTTGACGAAGTCGTACACACCAAGCGGCGAGAAGAAGCGCGCGCTGCCCGCGGTCGGCAGCACGTGATTCGAGCCGACGATGTAATCGCCGAGGGCCGGCGCGGAGGTCGCGCCGATGTAGATCGCGCCGCAGTTGTCCGCGCGCTCGGAGATCGCGCGTGCATCGCGGGCGATGATCGAGAGGTGCTCCGGCGCGATGCGATTCACGACGGCGATCGCGTCGTCGATCGAATTGGTGCGCAGCACGAGCGATTGTTTTTCCGGAACAACCGGCACCTTCGCGTCGCCGAGGAGGATGCAGATGACGGCGGAATCGGGACCGTGCTCCGCCTGCGCGGCGAGATCGGCGGCGACGAGCTCGGGATCGGCGGTTTCGTCCGCGATCACGACGAGCTCCGTCGGACCGGCGGTCATGTCGATGCCGACTTCGCCGATGAGCCGCGCCTTCGCCGCGGTCACGTACTGATTGCCGGGCCCGGCGATTTTGTCGACGCGCTCCAGCGATTCGGTGCCGAGGGCCATCGCGGCGATCGCGGAGGCCCCGCCGGCGCGGTAGATCTCGCGGACGCCGAGCTTGCGACACGCGTACTGCAGCTCGGGACGTTCCGCCGCGGCCGCCGTCGTCGCCACGATGATGTCCGGCACGCCTGCGATGCGCGCGGGCACGGCGCCCATGATCAGCGTCGAGACGTAGACCGCGCGTCCGCCCGGAACGTAGATGCCGACGCGGCGCAGCGGCCGCACGCGATGCAGCACTTCGGTGTCGGCCGACGTCCAGCGATACGACTTCGGCAGTTGATCGAGATGGAACGAGCCGACGCGCGCGATCGCGGTGTCGATCGCCGCCGCGATCTCGGGATCGACCGGCAGCTCGCCGGGGATGATCTTGATGTCGTTCGGCGCGATCGTCACGCCGTCGAATTTCGTGATCTGTGCGGCGACATATGCGTCGCCCTGCGCGCGCACGCCGGCGATCGTTTCGTCGGCGACGCGCAGCGCGCGCTCGTTGCTCTCGCTCCGTCGCGATTCGAGCTCGCGAAGGGCGGCTTCGGCTTCAGGCGATCCGAGGGTGAGGGATTGCATGCTGTTGCTCCTTTCGTCATCCCGAGCGTCGAGTCGAGGGACCTGGGCGGTTGGCGGCGCACGGCTGTGGCTTGCTCATCGAGCCACCGCCCCCGCAGGTGCCTCGACTACGCTCGGCATGACTATGTTTTCGATCCTTCCGATCAGCGTGTCGTTCGGCGCGATCGTCACGCGGTCGAATTTGGTGATCTGTGCGGCGACATAT
>DATEZA010000228.1:0-18446 GCA_035255945.1 Thermoanaerobaculia bacterium | reverse complement strand
CTCCGCGTTCGCATCGAGCCACGGATTCGGATTCACCTCGATGACGAACGGCGTACCGTCATTCGCGACACGCAGATCGACGCGCGCGTAATCGCGGATCAGCAGCGCCTGCGCGGCATCGATCGCCGCGCGGCGCAGCGCGTCGTCGTGCAGCAGATCCTGGGCGACGAATTCGTTCGACGTGTCGGTGTCCTTCCACTTCGCTTCCGTGCCGGCGATGCCACCCCATTGCGAGAGATCCCATTCGATCGGCGGCAGCGCTTCGAACGGATTGCCGAGGAGTGCGGCGTAGATTTCGCGGCCGTCGATGAATTCTTCGACGAGCGCGGGCGTGTGGAACTCGCCGTGAATCGCGAAGACGCGCTCCAGCATTTCGTCGACGCTGTGCACGACGGAGCGCGCGTCGATGCCGATCGATGCGTCGGTCGCGATCGGTTTCACGATCAGCGGAAAGCGATCGAGCTTCGGCGCGCCTTCGATGTGTTCCGGCGCGATGATCGTGAACTCGGGCGAGCGGATGCCGTGGAATGCGAACAGTTTCTTCGCCAGCGACTTGTCGCCGGCGAGCGTCAGCGCGAGCGAGCCGGAGCCGGTGAAGCGCTTGTCGAGCAGCTCGAGCATCGAGGCGACGCGGCGCTCTTCGCTGCCGTCGCCGGCGAGCGACTCGCAGACGTTGAAGATGAGATCGGAGTCGTCATCTGCGAGCCGCCGCATCAGTGCATCGACCGGCGGCTGCGCGGCGATGGATCGAATCGCGTAGCCGCGCGCGCTCAACGTATCGCACAACTGCTCGCACACCAGCCGCGGGAACTGTTCGCCTTTCGCGACCGCCTCGGCGCGAACGCGCTCTTCGTCGGCGTCGTAAAGAATCGTGATCGATGGCTTCACGCCGTCTGATCAATGAAATGAAGGTGCCAGACGCAGCGGTGCGTCACTTCGCCGCTGATACGTGTCCCGCAGGTCGTCCTGCAGGACGTACGCTGTGCCGCCGCTGGCCGTGACGACGTACGTCCATCCGCTCGGCAGCTTCAGGCGCTGGGCGAGCGTTGCGAGGCCGCACCCCCGTCATCCCGAGCGTAGTCGAGGGACCTGGGTGGGTGGTGGCACGATGAGCGAGCCTCCCACCCCCCAGGTCCCTCGACTACGCTCGGGATGACGGGGGGCTTACGGTGCGACGAACTCTCCTTCGTGCACGCCCGGCGGTGCCTCGACCGTCAGCTTCGTCTGCGCTTTGAAGTCGCCGTACTTCATCTTCACCGTGTACTCGCCCGGCGCGACGTACGGCGAGCCGTCGTCCTCGACCGTGATCTGCGAGTAGGCCTGCGTTATCGAGCAGGCGGCGAGCACGGAGAGCAGGAGCGCGCCGATTAACCGGATGCAACTTCGTTACCGCTATCCGGCAACTCGCACGACGGCGCCCAGCGGTGCGGGCGCTTCTTCAGTTGCTGCGAGCGGCGCGGGCGCGTAGACGAAGGCGCCGGCGAGGCAGAGCGCGCCGGCAAAAAAGACCAGGGAGCCCTCATATTCGGAGAGTGCGAGTGGGGCGATGATCCACGCCGGCGCGTAAAGCACTCGCAGCGCAGGTCCGACGCGTTGCCACGTCTCCGCATATTTTCGTTTTCGGATGACTGTCATCCAGACGTAGAGCAGCGATGGAATGACCCAGTAGACCAGCTGCCAGAGCGGCGGAATCAACGCAGGCCATCCGATGAAGAGGACCCAGACGAAGCCGAACGAGCAAACGACGAAAAAGAAGATGACGACGGCGATGCCACGGAAGAGATCGCGGAGCCACTGCTGCCTTGCGAGAGGTGGGATCGATGCGAACACGATTGCCAGTGCGGCCAACACGATTCCGGCGACATAGACCCAGCGCCCGACCGAATCGATCCGGAACATCGGCCGGCAAAAGAAATCGTCGACCGGCGGCCAGATCGCACCATCTTTGCCGAGAAAGAGCTGCGCGCCGGTTTTCTTTCCGCCGCATGACGATTGCGATGCGGTGATCATGAACAGCGACGCGAGCATCATTCCGCTGCCGCCGAACGTCAGCGCGCGCCACCAGCGCCGTGCGCGGGCGGCGAGCCAGACGCGAAGCCGCTCGAATCGTTTGCGGTAGTGCGGCGGCTCGATTCCCGCGACCGACGCAGCCTCGGCAAGAATTCGCCGCCGCACGAAGCGCGTCATGCACCAGACGTAAAAGGAGAAGACCGCCAGGTGCCGCAGTTCTTCGACAAACGCGAGCGCCATGTCTCCGGTCGTCGTAACCAGCGCCACGATGATGTTGATCGCAAGCGCAACGATGATTCCGACGTACAGCGGCGTGCCGAGCCGCGCCGGATATGACGAGTAGGACGAAGGCGCATCGCCGCCGAACGTAAGCCTGTCGAGTGGCGACACCGGCTCGCCCGCTTTCATCCGAGACACTGCGATCGTGCGCAGCGCCTGTTGTTTCGCCGCGGCGATGGAGAGATAGGCGAGGCTGGCCAGGATCAGGAACGGCAGCAGCGGCGACCAGTAGAGCAGGTTGACCTGCAGATGCGCGCCGGTGATCGGCAGCTCGACTGTGAACGCATCGCTCAGTTTTGCGATCGTGGTGTGAATGAGGCTCGCACGCTCCGGCGACGTGTCGTGGCTGAAGATCGCCTCGCCGATTTTGTCGATCAGCATGCTGATTTCACTGCTGTCGACGCGACGCAGCGCACGCGCGAATGTCAGCGATGAGAACGCGATGAGGGTGAGCGATCCGATCGCGAAGCGCGTCGTTCGCGCCGACACGTCGGCCAGTTCTTTGCGCAGTTCTTCGAGTGGAGCGCCCATCTCCCTGTTGAGGAGAGGTGTGCGGATCGATTTTCCCTACCCGGCGATCCGCGTGATCTCGGCCACCGCGCGCTCCACCTGCCGCTCGCGCTTCTCGATCTTTTTCACGCGGCCCACGACATCCTCGATCAGCGCCCACGTCACGTTCGACGGTTGATAGCGATCGGGTGATGACTCCGCGACGTGGCGGCCGAGGGCGCCGAGGGCGGTGTGATACGGGAGCGGGCGAATGTCACCGTGGCGGGTGAGCTCGTCGATGTAGCGCGCGGCCAGCAGTCCGACCGCGGCTGATTCGATGTAGCCCTCGACGCCGGTGATCTGTCCGGCGAAGAAAATGCGGTCATCCTTCTTCGTCTGAAACGTGTTGCGCAGGTGGCGCGGGCCGTTGATGAACGTGTTGCGGTGCATCGAGCCGAAGCGCGCAAACTGTGCGTTCTCGAGGCCGGGGATCATGCGGATGACGCGCTGCTGCGCGCCGACTTTCATCTTCGTCTGGAAACCGACCAGGTTGAAGTATTCGTCGGACAGATCTTCCTTGCGCAGCTGCACGACCGCATGCGGTCGCTCGCCGGTGACCGGATGCTCGAGCCCGACCGGCTTCATCGGACCGAAGCGCAGCGTGTCGATGCCGCGGCTCGCGATCTCCTCGACCGGCAGGCAGCCTTCGAAGTGCACGGCGTGCTCGAAATCGTGCAGCGGATAGAGCTCCGCTTCGAGCAGCGCGGCGATGAATGCTTCGTACTCCGCCTGCGTCATCGCCGCATTGAGGTAATCGGTGCCGGAGCCTTTGCCGTAGCGCGATTTCCAGTAGAGCTTCGAGTTATCGAGCGAATCGGCGGCGATGATCGGCGCGATCGCGTCGTAGAAGTACAAGCCGTCGCGGCCGAGAAATTCGTCGATGGCGTGGAAGAGCGGCTGCAAGGTGAGCGGGCCGGTGGCGACGACGAGGAAGTCGTAATCGCCGCGATCGAGGGACTCGACTTCTTCGCGTCGCAGTGTGATGTTCGCTTCGTTCGCGATCGCGTTCGTGACGGTTGCGGAGAACCGCTCCCGATCGACGGCGAATGCATCACCCGCGGGCACGCGCGCTTCATCCGCGCAACGCATCACGAGCGACTGCATCAGCGTCATCTCATGCTTGAGCAGACCGACGGCATTCGTCACGTTCGATGAACGGAATGAATTCGAGCAGACCAGCTCCGCGAGATTTCCGGTCTGATGCGCGGCCGTCGATTTCACGGGCCGCATCTCGAACAGGTCGACGGAATGGCCGCGCCGCGCGAGCGAGAACGCGCATTCCGAGCCGGCCAGGCCGGCGCCGATGACTTTAATGCGCGCCATCAATTGGAGGGTTCGTTCGGCGTGTCGAACGCGTGCGGCTCGAGGCGGATCTCGCCGAACTTCTGCTCGAAGATCGCCACGTTCGCGGCGAGCGCTTCGAGGAGCTGCTTCGCGTGGAGCGGCGTCATGATCGAGCGGTTGATCACTTTCACGTCCGGCTGGCCGGGCATGATCAGTCCGAGGTCGAGGATGAACTCACTCGGCGAATGGATGATGTGCGCGAAATTGACGTAGCGGCCGAGGGCGGTCTGCTCGTCGATGGAGATGCGAATCTGTTGCTGTTGCGGCTGTTCCATTTGGCGGGACAACGCGCGCCGCACGGCGTTTCATCCGCCGGTTCTGGTGTGTGGCGCCGGCGACCCGCCGGCGTGGTCCGGGACCGAGTGGTCGTCATCCGTCATCCGCCGCCGGGTCGGCGGCGCCACACTATCCGGACCGAGTGGGCGTCGTCCTCCGCCGCTTTGTGTGGCGCCGGCGACCCGCCGGCGTCATCCACACCATCCGCCGCCGAGTCGGCGGCGCCACACGGTCAGTCCCGCACGGACTTGAGGCATTCGTCGATCGCTTTCGTGGTGGTCGAAATGACCGCTGCGCGAATGTACAGATCGCGTTTCATCTCCACCATCCCTTCCATCCGCTGATCGACGACATTGCCCAGCGCATCCGCTCTCGATGTGTTGCCGCGCACCTCATTGTCGATCGCGACGTAGGCGATGATCGCCGTCGTATCGAGCGACTCGCCGAGAGTCCGCTCGATCGTCTCCACCGCCGCGCCGCCGTGGTAGTAGCGCGTCGCTTCGGCCATGGTCTCGGTCAGATGGTCGTATGCCGTGCGCGCTCCGGGCGGTCCCAGCGCGGCCGCCGTGGCAGGCTGCTCGTTCATCGCCCGGATCTTCATTTCCATCGCCAGCAGGTCGTCGCCGTGGCGGACGCGCGGCGCGATCTGGCCGCGCATCTCGCTCAGCCGGGCGCGGATGTACGCCTTCGCCAGCCGGGGACTGGAGTCGGGCGTCAGCCGTTTCTCCAGATCGTCGGCGGTGCCGTTGAGATCCTCGCGCACCGGCGCGGACGCGGGCGACGGCGTTGGCATGTGAGCCGCCGGGACCGCCGCCGCCGCGATCTGCTGCGCCGGAGTTTCGGGAGTCGCTGAGTGGATGCGCGACACGACACGCACGCCGATGAAGCCGACGAGGAAGACGAACAGCACGAGTGGAGCGAACGGCACGAGGCGCCACATCGACTCGGGAGCCGTCGCGCGCTGCCCTTTGCGATTCAGCTCGTCGAGGAGCCGGGTGTTCTCGCGCTGCGGCTGCACGGCATGGGCGGCGCGGGCGAACATCGATGCGAATTCGGGATTGCCCTTGTCGAACTGGAGCCGCGCCAGTCCGCGAAGCAGCTGCGCGTTCGCGGACGCGCTCTGCTCTCCCCCTTGCGCGTTGGCGCGCACCGCGGCGATGGTCAGCGCCGGTCCCTGCAACGACCACCAGCCGGCGAGCAGCGAGATGGCCATCGCTTTTGCGGACTCGATCGCCCGGCAGCGGGCGCAGAAGATGCCGACGTGCGAGCTCTGATTGGAGGTGACGATCAGCGAAATGACCGAGGGATGCGACGAGCAGCGAAGCGACGCGTCATAGATTTCGCAGGACTGACAGCAGACGTTCGACAGATCATCGACGTTCATGAGCGCTCCGGATTGTTGGGGTTGCGAGTCGCCCCGAATCGTATCACCCGGAGAACATGCCGTTGTAGTCAGCGATCGGCGTGGCTTTCGCCGCGAGCGCGTCGGAATCGCCGTGCGCGAGGAACTCCGCTGCGGTGTCGTGCAATGACTTCAGCGCCGCGCGTGCGAGCCACGCCGCGCCGCTCAATCGCCGCACGCCGATGCGTTGCAGCTCGGCCGCCGGCGGGACGCCGGGACGCGCCATCACGTTGAGCGGCAGCGCGATCGAGCGGACGATCGTCTCGATCTGCGCGGCGTCGGTGACGCCGGGGACGAAGATGCCGTCGGCGCCTGCGTCGGTGTAGCGCTTCGCGCGGGCGATCGATTCGTCGAGCGCATTGTCTTGCTTCCTCAGAAACATGTCGGTGCGCGCGTTGATGAAGATCGGACCGGCGCGCCGCGCGGCTTCGATCTTCGCGCAGAGGAGATCGGGCGAGCCGCCGCCGTCCTCGAGGTTGATGCCCGCCACTCCGGCATCGAGCAACGCACGAACCGTTTTGCCGACATCGTCCGGATCGTCGCTGTAGCCCGCTTCGATGTCCGCGGTGACCGGCACATTCACGACGCGGGTGATGTCGCGAAGCGTCGCGAGGAGCAGCGGCACCGGCAGCGCGTTGCCGTCCGCATAACCGTGCGCCCACGCGACCGCCGCGCTGCTCGTCGCGACTGCTTTCGCGCCGGCATTCACGACGATGCGTGCGCTGACTGCGTCCCACGCGTTCGGGAGGATGAGGATGTGGGGACCTTCGTGCAATTCCTTGAAATTCATAGCTTCACCCGCATGACGATCGATTCGTGCAGCTGATCGAGTTTCTTCTCGTCGAATTTATTGCCCTGGCTCGCTGCGAGGAAGACGTATTCGTCGCCCGCAATCGTGCCGATCGTCGGCTCATCCATCAACGGATGATTCATCTCCACGATCTCCCACCGATCGGCGCTCAGGCCGCCCGGCGCGAGGTGCAGCTTGATCACGCGATTCGGCTCGACGCCGTTCTGCACGCCGAAGAGCCAGCCGTTCGCGTACGCAAGTCCGTCGATGCCGAACGCCGGAAAGTTATCCGGCAGCGGCATGTGCGTCACGTCGCGCGTCTCGCGATCGATGACTGCGACTCCGCCGCCGTAATCGGCGACGTAAAGGTACTTGCCGTGCACCGTTTCGCCCTGCGAGGAGCGGATCTTTCCGCGCGGGACGAAGAGTTGCAGCTCGTTGCCGCCGGGCGGAAGCGTGAGCACCGCACCCTGCGAGTCGGAGACGTAGAGCGTGCCGTCGGGAGCGAGCGTGAGGTCGTCGAGTGCGTCGGCGCCGGGGGGCGGAATCAGCCGCTTCACGACCGCGCCGGTGTCGAGGTCGAATGCCCAGACGGCGGTGTCGTGCTCGTGCGTCTTGTCAATCTCGCCGCCGCGGATGAACGCACGGCTGCTCGCCCAGAGCAGGCGCCGTTTGGCGTCGACGGCGAGTCCGTTCGCACCCCAGAAGTTGTCCATCGGCTTCACGAAATCGCTGACGCGGCCGCGTGTATCGATGCGAATGATCTTGCGCGGATGATTCGCGCTGACAAAGAAGCTCTTCGTCCTCGGATCGAAGGCGATCGATTCGGTGAGGAGATCGTTCGGCAGACGGAAGCGGATCGATGCGTGCGAGACCGGGTCGCGTTTCACCTGCGCGTTGATTCGCTCGACATCGCGGAAGTCGTCACGCGAACGGAGCGCATCGAAATCGTGATCGGACAGGTCGGTCGCGACGCTCATCGCGATCAGCTTCCGGATCTCGGCGACCGACTCCTCCGCCCGCCCATTCAGCGCGAGCGCACCGGCGTAGTTCTGCCGGATCAGCGGATGCTGCGGCCGCAGCCGCACGAGCGTCTGCATCGCCGCGAGGTAGGCGGGGTAATCCTTTTTGTCATACGCCGCTTTGGCCGTTTGATACAGCTGCTGCGGCGTCTGCGCCACGAGCGAAAACGCGAAGAAGAGGGCCGCCGCCGCAAGAGCTCTGCGCATGTGCGCGATCGTACGACGGGGAGAGTGCGAGTGCTGCGAACGAATCGGTCAAAAAGAGGAGCGCGCGAAGCGAGCCTCGCGCGCTCCTCGGCAACATCACAACGGATCGATCGCGGACTCCGCGAACTGCAGGCCGCTGAATCCGAGCATCAGCGTGGCCGAGAGCGTGGCGAGTGCCACCTTCGCTTCCGGATCCTCGGTCACCGTCATGAAGAACGAGACGATGCGATTGAGGTCGTTCACCAGGTTGGAGGTCTCGTTCACGATCACCGAGCTGCGCGGCGCGCCGGCCGGATCCTGGGCCAGCTCCTGGAAGTGATAGCAGGTCGGCGTCATCGACAGGAACGCGAGCACGGCATCGAGCGCGGTGCAGACGGTCGAGGCCTGCTGGATCGTCGCCGGCGACGACGTCGCGAAGAGCCGCCAGCCGCCGTAGCACGCCTGATTGAGCGTGGCGAGCGCGGACGTCATCTTGGCCATGCGATACATGTCGGTGTCCTTGATCGGCAGCGGCGTCTCGAAGATCGTCGCCATCGCGTTCGAGGTGGCGGTGACGACGTTCGCCGCCGTGCGGAAGTAGCCGTACTCCGCGATGCTGTTGAACGCGATGCTCGCCGGAATCAGCACCGCGAGCGTCAGCCCGCCGACGCCAGCGATGACATGACCGACGCGATAGACGGCGAGCGCGTCGTCGGACGAAAGCGTGATGATCGCCCAGCTCTCGTGATTGTCGTCCGCCGCGTCCGCGACGAACGCTTTCGAGCTCCCGAACGCCGCCTGCAGATCGGCGAACGTGTTTGCGGCGAGCACCTTGTCTCCGAACTCGCCTTCGAACGGCGCGCTGCCGGTGGCGAGCTTGTAGACGATGGTCGCCGGCACGGCCGCGATCAGCATGAAGACGTCGAGCAGCGAGAAATCGATCGAGATGCCGAAGTCCGAAAGGATGTCGGAGAGCACGGGAATCCAGATCGGCGTGTCGAGCAGCGCGATCGCCTCCCGCGCAATCACCACGAGCGCGTCGAGCAGCAGATCGATGAGCGTCTGCGTGCCGTCGAGGAAGGCATCGACGACGATCGCGGCGATCTTCTTGAGGATGTCGCCGAGCGATGCGGAGTCGAAGACGGAGCCGTCGATCAGCTGCGACTTGATCCCGTTGATCGCCTCGATCGCCAGATCGGCGGGATTCTCGATCGCGTCGAGCGCGGCGCCGAGCGGGCCGTTGTTGCCGCTTTGCGCCGGATTGACGTTCGAGCCGCCGAGGTTGTCGAGCAGGTGGTTGAACAGCCACATCGCGGGCGCGGTGAGGTACTCGCCGATCTCCACGCCGGTACGCAGCGCGCCGAGGCCCTGGTCGCTGCCCGGAACGCCGTCCTGCCAGCCCGATGACGCGAGGCCGGCCCAGTTGTCGACGCCGGTGCGCGCGCTCTGCAGCGCCGAGTCGAAATCGCCCTTGATCGTGCCGGCCTCGTCGAGCATGCGGCCGACCGCGATCTTGAACAGCTTCTTCGCCACGTTGCGCGTGTGGACGAACGACTGGAACTCGAACAGGAACTCGAGGAAGAGGATCAGGTCTTCGATCGCTGTTTTGATCGCGCGATAAATCGTTTCCAGTGCGCCGACCACTTTCGCTGCGGCGTCGAGCACGAAGCTGTAGACGCTGTTGCCGATCGACGCGACGAAGTGCCAGACGTTGGTCGCCGTGTCCTCGACGAGGTGCACGACGTAATCGGTCGCATCTTCCAGCCAGCTCAGAAGATCGCCCGCCGCGGTCTCGATCGTGTTCTCGAACGAGGTGAGCGCGTCGGCGCGCAGCGGACGTCCGGGCGAGACGGCGAACGAGACGATGCGTCCCGCCTGAAACGAACGAAGCGAGGAGGTGTGATTGGCAACCGAGCCGTCCGCGGGGAGCGTGCTGTAGATCGACTGCATCTGGCCGAACGCGCCCGCCGCGACTTTGAGATCGTCATCGCTGACATCGGCCGAGACGAGCGGCCGCGTCGTGCCGTCCGGCGCGGTGATTTGCGCGCCGCGCAACGCGTCGGTGCTCGTCAGGGACGACGCCTTCGCGAACGCCTTCGTCATCGGATTGACCGTCGCGGGTGCGGCGCCGGCGAGCGTCGCGGTGATCGGTGTTCCGCGCACCGTCTCGATCCATTCGACGACCGTGATGGCGCCTGTGGCATCGGTCGGAATCGACACCGGCGCCGTGTCGAGAATCGTGTAGAGGCCGTTGAGGTAGACGCCGGCGCGATGTTGCGCGCTGATCGCCACCATCACGTTCGGCAGCGGCTTCTTCGTCGAATCCGTCACCTGAATGCGCGTGGTGTACGAGCTGGCCTGCATCGCCTTCGCGTTCGCGGGAGCGGGCAGGAGGATGTGCTCGTAGCGCCACGTCGTGGTGTCGGGCGCCTGCGTTGCGCGCTGCACGTCGTTCGGACCGGTCTGCACGAAGAACGTGTTGCCGTCGTTCACGCGGTTGACGTACGGCGAGACCTGCTCCGCGCCGAGGACGATCGGCAGCGGCACGCTCCACGCGCTCGGGTTGGTGATCTGCCCGCGCGCGCAGCGCAGGTAAAAAATCTCGTTCGCGCGATTCAGACCCCACAGGATCACGGAGCTCGCGTCGCCGGAACCGAAGAACCTGCGGACCCCTTCGAACAGCGGATTCGTGAGCAGCGCGGTGCCGGTGGCGCCGTCTTCCTGCGACCCGGCGGCGAAGTAGTAGATCGTCTGGTCCGATGCGACGAAGAGGTCTGTCGTTGCGGCGCCGGTGTCGACCGCAACGAGCGCGTCGGCGATCGCACCGCCGGGCAGGTTCAATCGCGCGGGCGAGGCCGGTACCTTCGGATTGAACGCGTTGTAGAGCGGCGCGAAGAAGAGTTGCGCGCGTCCCGCGATCGAGCCGCCGGTGTACATGCCGTCGACGAAATCGCCGGGCCTGCGTCCGAGGCAGCTCACGATCGTCGAGGCATCGAGATCGCCGGCGATGTCGTGCGGATTCCAGGCATTGCCGCTGATCTGCTTCGTCGGATCGATGTAGTAGCGGAACACGAACGGCACGCTGCTCGAGGGATCGCGCAGCACATCGACGACGATCGACTCCCCGTTCGCCGTGTTGTTGATGAACACCTCGGCCACGACCACGCGTGCGAGCGGATGCGCGGAGTCGTCGAACGGGACCTGCGTCCACGCGATGTTCGCGATCCAGCTCGTGTCGCTCGCCGAGTTGCCGACGCTGAGATAGAGGGTGTCGTTCTGTCCGTCGGTCGTCACGAGCGCGAGGTCGAGCGTCGCGGCGGCGGCGTTCTCCGCCACCGCGAACGTCTTCGCTTGCGCGTTCAGCGACGCGGAGAGAGTCGTCCGCTGCCAGCCGCTCGCCACGCCGGGAGTCTCGGCCGTGACGTAGAACGCGTTGTCGGTGCCGATCGAAAAGAGCAGTGCATTGCCCGATGCGGTCTGCACCGCTGCGAAGTTTTCGTCGGGCGCCATGATCGACACCTGCTTGTAATTGCGCATCAGCTCCGTCGAGGTAGTGACGATCGGAGTCGACGCGCCGGCGTCAGACGTGATGGTTGAAACGAGATCGAGAGTGGTGCTGCTCATGAATGCACCACCTTGATCGCGCGGCGGCGCGCCTTGCGTGCGGCGCCGCGAACCAATGCTTCGGCGTGCTGCGTCGGATCGGCGTACGTGACGTGCGTCAGCAGATCCTGGTTGTCCGAGAACGACGCTTCCTTGAACACGAACGTCTTGCCGCCCGGATAGACCCACGCGCCGGAGCCGTTGAGCAGGTAAGCGATGGTGCTCTCGTAGTTCTGCGTCGAGCTGGCGACAGCGGCGGAAAGCTGCGTGCGCATGGAGCGGATCATCGACGCGATGTCGCCGAGGCCGATCATGCTGTCCCACGTGCTGACGTCGATGTCCTGCGAGTTGTCGGTGATCGACGCGTTGCCCTCGGTGACCGTCAGCTGGCCGTTCTGATCGACGCCGAGCGTGTACGTGACCGCGGTCGCGTAATCGACGATGTTGCCGCTGAAGTTCGCGGCGTTGATGCCGACGATGTGCGCGTTGAACTCGATGTACGCAGTGGTGTGCAGCTGCAGGCGAAGCACGTTGCCCGAGGCCGAGACATCGCCGTTCATGGCGTAGTTGAACGTGCCGTTGATCGACGACAGATGCAGCGCATCCTCGGACGAGTCGTAGCTGTTGTGCGAGTAGCCGATGGTCATGATCGGCGTGAAGCCGTCGGGGCCGGCGGCGGTGCCGGGCGCGGTGATCGCCCACTGCGCGGGATTCGGGCTCCACGGCGCGCTGAGGGTCGTGTAGAAGTCCTCGCCGTCATGCGTCATGGAGACGGTCGTGTCGATGGAGAGCGTCGCCGAGTACGGCTGGATGAGGTTCTGCAGAAACGTCGCGAATACACTGCGCCGCACTGCCATCGTGCCGTCGAAGTCCGCCTCTTCACTCGCCTCGACCCAGTTCCACGAGAACGGCACGGGCGCGGGCATCGGCCGGTTCTGCGACATCACGAGGTAATTCAGCGTGTAGAGGCCGTACTGCGTGGTCGGATTGCCATTCCCGTCGACGTAGGGCGAGACCTCGATGTTGAGATCGGTCGGGATGACCGAGGGGCTGGACGGATTGGCGTTCGGAATTGTCGGCAGGACCGCGTAGCCGAGCAGAATGCCCGACGAGCCGAGGTTCGCCCAGTACTCGTTGATGAACGTGCGGGTGAGATAGACGTATGCGTCGCTGGTCGGATCGAGGCCCTTGATCGTCGGCATCGACTGCAGCCCTGCGGTGGTGAGATCGAGCAGCAGCTGCTGGACGCTGAACGCCGAGTCGGGATTCAGGTTCTTCACCCGGTTCTGTACCGCGGGCGGGAGGTTGTTGAACGCGTTGATGTCGCCCGCGCGCATGTCGAGATTGACTTCGAACAGGAACAGCCACGGGTCGTTCGCCGGCTGCTGGAGATTGGTGAACTGCAGCGCGCCGAAGTTCTGCTCCAGCATCAGCACCGAGAACTCGGAGCAGTAGAGCTGATACGAGACGCTCGAGTTGCCTTTGTTCAGCACCACGACGTCGGGCTGTTGGGCGGGAGCCACGCCGGCCGGCAGTCCCATTTTCGCGCGAAACGCGAACTCGAATTTGCAGGCGTTGTAGAGCTTCTGCACCATCGGATTGGAGTCGGTGGAATTGTTCGGAATGGAGAAGGGATCGCCGCCGATCGCTGCGACGATGTCGCTCAGCGGCGTGAGGATCTTTTTCCCGGTGGCCGGATCGAACGTGTAGCAGGCGGTGAATTCCGTCCCCTGAAATCCGGCGAGGTACTCCTTCATCGTGGCGTTGATCGAGTCCTGCGTCGTAGCGCAGACCAGGTCGTAGCCATATCGCGCCGAGTCGAGATCCGACTGGTCGGCGTTGGCGAGACTGCCAAGAACTTCGTTTTCGAGGCGAGGCACTTCCAGAGCTGTCATGACCGTTCTCCTTATGTTTGTGGGGGCGAGTCGGTAGTCCGGTCATGACGTGAGTTTTTCCAGCAGGGCGCAAAATTTTTTTGTGTAGCATCGCGCCGTCATCCCGAGCGAAGTCGAGGGACCCGGGGGCATGGGCGGCGCGCCAATCGCGCCCCCGCCCACGCAGGTCCCTCGACTACCGCTCGGGATGACACCTCACGGATATTGCGAATTCGAGCAGCTCGTCGACATGCCGATATCCGAGGACTGCGGCCCGTTCGGATCGCCGGGGAAATGCCCGACGAGGCCCGGCGGGATACCCCCTTCGCGTGCGAGGTAGTGGAGAACGAAATCGAACGTGTCGTCGCCGCTGTCGAGCGGTGAGTTGCTGAGGACGAGCGAGCCAGGGACGCCGAAGTCGAGACGCGCGGACATCGGCGTCGACGGGATCGCGATCGTCATCGACTGGCCCTCTCGCGATTCGAAGAGCAGCTGCGGATCGCCGTCCGTCTCCACCGACCACGTCGTGTACACGCCCCCTTCCTCGAATCGGTTCGCGCTGATGCCGCCCGTGGAGATGTCGACGAAAAACGCAGCCCGTGCCGGCGGGCCGGCGAGCAGCAGGTCGTGACGCAGCTTCATGCCGGGCGAGTACGTTTCGAGTCGCGGCACCACGTCGAGCGTCGGTCCCTGCGAAGCCTGCGGGATCGGCGGTGGCGGCGGGACATTGAGGTCGACGCGCAGCGGCGCCGCATTTGCGAGCGTCATGCGCCAGCCGCCGATCGGTGCACCGACCGGCATCCCGCCTTCTTCGAGCGCCTCGCGCACAGCCGGCGCCGCGGCGAAATGGCAGTAGTGCGGCGGCTGCTGGCCCCAGTGATCGCGCGGAGGATTCGATGCGTCGACCGCGATGATGCGATGGCCGACGCCGGCCGGCAGTCCGGCATTTTTGTTGACGTGAAGACAGATGCCGAGGAATGACATCACGAGCTGACCCATGGCTTCCCTCCTTATTCGACGCGGTGGATGCTGGTGGTGAGCAGTGCAAGACGCCGCCACGCGCGGCCATGGCCTCGCTGTGCGATCTGCACGCGACGCAACGCCTCGGCAGGCGCAATGCCGCGCGCGAGCTCCTCGTGCAATGCGAAGAAAAGCGTGCGCGCGTCGGCGTCACCGATCGGTGCGAGCGTGCCGATGACTTCGCGCGCGCCGGCCGCAACGAACGCGCCGGCGAGACTGAGCGCGCGCCGGTCGGCATCGCGCGGCCGGCGCAGCGTGTTGCACGCGGAGAGCACGACGATTGGCGGCATCGCATTCATCGCGGCGATCGTGCGCCACGAGATCGCGTCGCCTGAAACCGCAAGCGCTTCATCGCCTTCCGTGTGTCCTGCGATGTGCAGCACGTCCGCGGACCATGCGATATCTTCGACCGTTTTCGCCGTTACATTCTGTGAATCGATGCGACGCACGTTGCGATACAGCGCGCCGATCTCACTGAGCTCGAGCTCCGCTTCGGGCAGCGGTGCGGTCGATTGTCCTGACGGCAATCCGACCTCGGCGATGCGCGACGGCGGATGCGTATCGCGATCGAGCTGTAATGCGGACGCGCTCGGCGCAATCGCAACGGCCATGCGTTCGACGAGGTCGCCAAGTGCGCCAAACGGCACGCGCTCGAGCAGTTCGTCGGGAATGATGATGAGCGATCGGATGCCGTCGAGCTTCGGGATCAGCAGCGCGTAAAGCTGCGCGGACGAGGCATCGTCATCGCGATCGACGAGCCGCGCGAGCTCGGTGCGCTCGATCGCATGTCGTGCCGTCTGAACATCGCGTTCTGTGATCGCGATCGAGACGACTTCTCTCGGCAACACGATCAGCGCCAGCACGGCGGTGTTCGTGCCGCGCAAGCGACGACGCAAATCAGCAGCGTCGGATACGAATCCTTTGCGGTGCTCGAAATGCGTGAAGACCGCCGCGGCATCGTTGCGCTCGAGATCGAGATGTATCGCTTCGTCGAACAATGCATTGCCGGCATCGAGCACGCCGGTGCCGATCACCGCGCCGGCGACGCGCATCGGATGCTGCTCGACTGCCGCGATACCGGCGTCGAGATCGCGTTGCGCGGCCTCCGTGTCGCCGAGGCGCAGAGCGCTGCGGGCGCGGATGAGATACGGCTCCGCCTGCAGCGCGACCATGCCCGCCGACGCGTAGAGATCGAGTGCGTGCGATGCGAGCTCGCCCGCGCGCTTCGGATCGTGCTCGAGCAGCGCTGCGGCGTGCGCGAGATCGGCGTCGGCGAGATGGCGCGCGCGCAGCGACGCGTCGGGAATCCGCATCGCGATCGAGGTCGCTTCCTCGGACGCGCGGATCGCAGCCGGTGTGTCGCTCTGCGCATCGAGCATCGACTTGCGCACGAGCGTGTCGGCGAGCAGCAGCTCGTTCCCGAGCCCGCGTTGCAGTGATTCGTCGATCGCGATCAGTGCGCGCGCCGTTTCGGCGCGGCCGGCGCGCAATGCGGTCGTCGCGGCGTTGCTGATCGTCGCGTCGAGCAGGTCGTTGCGATTCGCGAGGCTGAAGGTTTCGAACGCGCGGATCTCCGCGCTCCACGCTTCGTCCGGACGTCCCGCTGCGATCAGCGCCTCGGCCAGCATCGCGCCGATCGTCGCTTCGTTGACGTGCTCGCCGGCGCGACGGAATCGCTGTTCCGCCTCGCGCAGCACGAGCGCCGCGCCGTTCCAGTCGCCGTCGAACATCAGCGCGCGTCCGAGCTCCCAGCGCACCTGCGCGGCGAGCGAGAGATAGCCGTTCCTCGCATCGACTTCCGCCGCCAGCGCACGCAATTCGCCACGCGCTTTGCCGACGTCGTTGCGTGCGAGCGTCGCTCCCGCCGCGTACGAGCGCGCGGCGAGCGCCATCGGATCGTTCGCGCTTGCAAACGCATCGGCGGCACGGCGCAGGTCGCGGTCGGCGTCATCGAGCATGTGACGGCTGAACGCGATGCGAGCCGTGCGATAGAGCTCGTGCGCGGTCGCGATCTGGCGGCGGCGCGCCGAGTCGGCCGTGTCGATCGACTGCACCGCATCGCGCAGCAGCGACTCGCCCGTTTTCTGTTCGAGCGCCGCGCCGATTTCGCGCGCGGTCGTCAGCCAGCGCGTCAATTCTTGTTCATCGCCGTGCAGAAACGCCGTCGCCCAGCGGCCGAGGTATTCGACTTCGGCATAAGCGCGCGCTCGCTCCTCTTCGTAATTTGGAAGCACTGCGTGGAGCCTCGCGAGGTGCTCCCGCGCTTCCGTCGCCCACGACGAAGCCGGATCGATTTGCAGATACCTCTGCCACGCCGCGCGCGCTTCATCGCGCAGCGCCATCCGCTCGAGGATCAGCGCGCGGTTGAACAGGGCCTCGCGCGAAAGTGCATCGATGCGCCGCGCGCGATTCGCCGATGCGAGCGCCTCGGGATACAGCGACGTGCGTCCTGCGAGTGCGGCCGAGTACTGCGCGGCCGCCAGATCGTTCCACGCGGTGAGATCGTTCGGATGCCGATTCGCGATCGCCGTCAGTCGCGGCACCGCTTCCTCCGCGCGTCCGATCAATACCAGCGCCACCGCAGCCGCGCGCTCCGCATCCTCGGAGGAATTGCGTTCCGCGCGCTCCAGCGCTTCCGCAGCGGTACCCATCAACTTCATCTGTTCGGTGTCGGCGGCCGCGCCATTCGCACGCATCGAGCCGCGGTACGGCGCGTACGCGAATCCGCCCGACAGCCTCGCTTCCACCGTGCGCGCGGATCGCGGCGCGTTGTTCACGAGCTGGTGCAGCGGATCCGTTTGCCGCGCGCGGAACACGAGCAGCGAGGTCACGGCGAGCACGACCAACGCGGCGACCGCGAGCATCCAGCGCTGCCATCCGCCGCGCGGTTCGTCGCGAAGCGTCATGTTCGCCACGTCGAGCATGACGATGCAGGTCTCGCAGGTGCTGGCGTGCTCGATCAGCGCCGCGCGTTCGTGCTCGGGGAGGCGTCCGTCGACCCACGCCGCGAGCGTTTCGTCATCGGGACAGGGCGATTGCGTCGGTCGCGTCATGGTCTGACCTCGTCGTTAGTCCGGTTCGCCTCGCCGTTTTTCCATCCGAGACCCAGATCGAGATCGATACGGTTACTGGCGCCGAGGAGCTCGTGTGCGGTCGCCGCATCGATTCCTGCGGCGATGAGCGTCTCGCGCAATCGCGCCAGCAGCGACTCGAGCTTTCGATACAGCGGACGCTGCGGCACGTTCAGCAGCCGCGCGGCGTCGGCCATCGTGAGCGATGACTCGAACCGCAGCCGCACGAGCAATCGATCGTCGGCGGGCCACGCACTCATCGTTTCGCGGAGCAGCGCACCCGCGCGTTGCGACATGCCGCGCAGTTCGGCGTCGACGGCGGCGGTGTCGGCACGATCGCTCGAGACGATGTTCTCATCCGCCAGCTCCACCTCTCGTGGCCGCGGCGTGCGCTGCGGCAACTGCGTGGCGAGCTGCTCCACTTCCTCGCGCGTGATCGATTTATCGATCGCCTGCAGCAGCGGCACCGCCTCGCCGATCGTCCGCCGCTGCTTGCCGATCACGTTCTCGATCAACACCGCGCGCTCGCCGCGACGCTTCGCCTCGCTCGACGGGCGCCAGCGTCCATGCGAGCGCTCGTACTGGTCCGCCATCAGGCGCGTGATCACCATCGCCAGATACGTCGTGAGCGATGAGCGCCCTTCGAAGCGGCGGAGGATCGCGTAATCGTTCTCGACGAGCGCGAGCTTCACCGCCGAAGCGACATCGTCCACGTCGTCCGCCGCGATGCCGAGACGCCGGCAGGCATGACCGACGATACGTTCGATGACCTCGAGATGGCTCTCGATGAGCTGCGCGGGATCGCTGGGAACAGTGATGGAAAAAAGTCTAGCGTAAAACTTTGGAGGGTTGGGGATTCTGGCTGGTCGGGCAGGGGGGGCGGTCCGGGCGTAAGCCAAGCATCCCGCGCAGCACGGTGGAAGAGATCGTGCGATTGACCACGAGCAGCAAACCGAACAACGCTACGCATTGGAGTACGCGTTCGATGGCCCGCGCGAGCGGCGTGTCGGCCAAGACCGT
>DATEZA010000227.1:0-4901 GCA_035255945.1 Thermoanaerobaculia bacterium | reverse complement strand
GACATCTGGCACATCAAGCCGGCCGTGATCGGCAACTTCGCCCACGCCGCGCTGATCGACGAGTGATGTAGGGCGCCGTTGGGAGCGCGGACGTCTCGTCCGCAGCGGGCGGGCGTCTCGCCCGACCGCGGGGGTTGGTCGACGGGCGAGACGCCCGTCGACTGCGGGCGAGGACGCCCGCGCTCCATCACGCCAGTCCGTTGACCATGGCTTCGAAGATGCGGCGCAGCGACGTGCTGTCGAACGGCTCTTCTTTCCCGCCGCGTCGCGCGATGAGGCGATCGCGCATCATCCCCTCGGCGGCCCCCATCATCGCGGACGCGAGCACGGCCTCGTTGACGTCGGAGCGGAACGAGCCGTCGCTCTGGCCGCGCTGGATGAGGCGGCAGACGAGGTCGACGAACTGCTGGAAGCCTTTCGACAGTGCGACTTCGTTGCCCCGCACGCGGCGCCCTTCGAACATGAAGATCGACGCGCCTTCCGGATCCTGCGAGAACGCCTCGATCATCAGCGAGAAGACGCCGAGGATCGCCTCGCGGCCGTGCTCGGAGCCGGCGATCGTCTGCGAGATGAGCTCGTTCAGACCGCGCCAGCTCTCGTTGAAGATCGCGTCGAGCAGGCCCTGTTTTCCGCCGAAGTAGCGCACCAGCTGCGACTCCGAGGTGCCGGCCTCGCGGGCGATCGTGGCGGTGGACGTCTGCTCGTAGCCGAGGCGGCTGAAGAGCTCCTTGCCGGCCGTGAGAAGGCGTCCACGGGAGGTTTGGGTGTCGTCGGTGACCATTGGCTGTGCCAGATGGCAGACAGCAGATAGCAGATAGCAGCCCTCGCTCCCTGCTATCTGCTGTCTGCTGTCCGCTATCTACTCCGGTAGTAGTTCTACCAGCAATCCACCACTATCGCAATTGAACCGCGGCTCTCGCGCTAGAATAGGCCGCTCGATCCCCAAATCGGACTATCTGAAACATGGCGCGTTTTCGCGATCTCTCCATTCGCAGCAAGTTGATGACCGGGTTCATGCTGACGAGCCTGGTAGCGCTGCTTCTCACCATGGCAGCGCTGGCGCTTTACGACCGCGAGACCTTCAAGCAGAAAATGCTCGGCGATCTGAACGCGCTGGCGGGCGTGGTCGGCGAGAACTCGGTCTCGCCGCTCGTCTTCAACGACCGGGAGACTGCCCGTTCGGTGCTCTCCGCGTTGCGCGCGCAGCCGCATGTCGTCGGCGCGTTTCTGTTCGACAACGAAGGGCACCTGTTCGCGTCGTACGCATTGCCTGACGGACCGGCGGCGCCCTCGACCGTTCCGCGCGACGGCTCGCACATCGATCTCACCGGCATCACCGTCGTGCGGCCGGTGACGTTCAACGGCAAGCGCGCCGGCACGCTCTGGATGCGCTCCGATCTGAGCGAGCTCGCCGCCCGCCGTTCGCAATACCTCACCATCGGCGGACTGGTCATCGCCGGCGCCGCGATCGTCGCGTTGATCCTCGCCGCGCTCTTCCAGCGCACGATCTCGAAACCGATCCTCCGCTTGCTCGAAACGGAGAAGCGGGTTTCCAAACACAAGGACTACTCGCTGCACGTCGAGAAGGATGCGGACGATGAAGTCGGCAAACTGATCGACGGTTTCAACGAGATGCTCACCGAGATCCGCGAGCGCGATGCGGAGATCCAGCGCAAGCACGATCAGGAGATGGCGCTCGCGCGCTCGATCCAGACTTCGGTGCTGCCGAAATCGTTCGAGCTCAGCGGATTCGACATCTCCGCGATCATGCTGCCGGCGGAAGAAGTCGGCGGCGATTTCTACGAGTTCCGTCCGATCACCGGAGGGGGCGCCTGGATCGGCGTCGGCGATGTGACCGGTCACGGCGTCACGTCGGGCCTGATCATGATGATGGCGCAGTCGATGTTCACCGTGCTCTGCGAACAGAACACGAACGGCACGACGCCGGCGAAGTTCCTGACGCTGCTCAATCGCGCGATGTTCTACAACCTCAAGGCGCGGCTCGATCAGGACAAGTTCATGACCATGGTCATCGCGCGGATTCACGGCGACGGACGGATGGTATTCGCCGGCGCGCACACCGACCTGCTCGTCTATCGCGCGAAAACCGGGACGGTGGAACGGATTGCCACCGAGGGGTTGTGGCTTGGCGTGGAGGAAGAGATCGAGAGCATGACCACCGATCAGACGGTCATGCTCGAGCGCGGCGACGTCGCGCTCTTCCACACGGACGGCGTGACGGAAGCGCGCGATGCGAAAGGCGAGTGCTACGACGTCGACCGGCTGACGAAGCAGCTCATCTCGCTGCAGAAGCGGCCCGCGTCGGAGATCGTCACGGAGATCGCGCAGGTCGCGTGGCGGTGGGCGGAAACGCCCAGTGATGATGTGAGTTTGATGGCGGTGAAGAGAAATTGATGAGACGTCATCCCGAGCGTAGTCGAGGGACCTGGGCGGTGGGCGGCGCGCTGCATCGCCCCCACCCGCCCAGGTCCCTCGACTACGCTCGGGATGACGAACGTTGAGCGAGGGGGGAAGCGTTGTCTGACTACGTCGAAATGCGGTTTGGTCCGCGATGGACCTACATCAGCTGCGTACGGAAATTCGTCGCAAGCTTCTTCATGATTGGCCTTGCCGACAAGGAGCGCGCGGAGCAGATTTCGATGGCGGCATCGGAGCTGCTCGAGAATGCGGTCAAGTACGCGTCGGAAGCCGAGGGGTACCTCAAGATCTCGATCGAGAAACAGAACAACGAGGTCGATGTCTGCGTGAAGAACAAGGCCGAGACCTCGCAGATCAACACGCTGCGGCGGGAGTTCGCGCTCATTCACGCGGGCCAGCCGGAGATGGTCTACCTCAAGAAGATGGAAGAGGCGGCGATGACCGAGGGACAGAGCCGGCTCGGCCTGATCCGCATCCTGTTCGAGGCGGGCGCCAAGTTGCGTCTCGACGTCAACGATGGCGAGGTCTCGATCCACGCCATCTTCCCGCTGGAGGCGTCGTGATGATGAACGAGACACTCACTCCGTTCTCGATGGAAGGATTGAGCATCGTGCCGGCCGTGCATGACACGAAAATGCGGCTGACCGTGTCGGGCGCCGTCGAAATGCGCGACCCGGGCGAGCTGCTCAATCCGTTCTGGACGCGCATCGATCAGGAAGCGCGCGACCGCCACCTACAGGCGGTGGAAGTCGATCTGCGCGACCTCACCTTCATGAACAGCTCCGGAATCCTGACCCTCGTGCGCTGGATCACGAAGCTGAAAGTCAGCAACGCATATCGTCTCGTCTTCCAGTACGACCGGAACGTCACCTGGCAACGGTCGAGCATCCCCACGCTCGCGAAACTCGCCCCGAATGTAGTGGTCCCGCAAGAGATCAATGGATAACGAACTGCTCAGGCCGGGCTCCTGGCCCGGCTATGACCTGGCGTGCGTGCAGTGCGGCTCGGGCGTCCGCTCGATCGACCGTTTCTGCAGCCAGTGCGGCCGCGAGGATCCGACCGGATCGCAGGACGAGATGCTGCTCTCGCCGACGATCGTCGTCGACAGTCCGAGCGCCGTGGTCGAAGCACCGACATTCGTCTCCACCAGCGGCGTGATCGAAACGCCGGGCGTCCCCGACGAGCCGTCCGAAAAGACTGCGATGAAGCGCTCCAAGCTGGCCGAGATCCAGCAGCAGCGCGAGGCCGAGCTCCGCAAGCTGCTCGTGCCGAACGCGGTGTTCGGACGCCGCTACCGCGTGCAGCGCTTCCTCGGCTCGGGCGCGATGGGCTTCGTCTGTTCCGCGATCGATGAATCGATCGATGAAGTGGTTGCGCTGAAGATCCTCTCCGCGCCGATGCAGGAGGACCCGGACGCGTTCGAGCGCTTCAAGCTCGAGCTCAAGCTGGCGCGCAAGATCCGCCATCGCAACGTGGTGCAGTCGTTCGACCTCGGATTCGCCGACGGCTATCCGTACATCTCGATGGAGTACATCGACGCGGACAACATGCTCAAGCATCTGCACCGCAAGGGTCCGATGGAAGAGCTGCACGCGCTGGCGGTGCTGCGCCAGGTCCTTCGCGGACTGCGCGCCGCGCACGACCTCGGCATCATCCACCGCGACATCAAGCCGGAGAACATCCTCCTCAACAAGGACCGCATCGCGTTCATCACCGACTTCGGTATCGCGACGCCTGCGAATCTCGGCAAGACGCGCGAGCTCGCCGGCACGCCCGACTACATGGCGCCCGAGCAGCTGCGCATGGAGCCGGTGACGCCGGCGTCCGACATCTACTCGTGCGGGGTGCTCTTCTACCGCATGCTGACCGGCAACCTGCCGTATCGCTGCGAGACGATCACCCAGATCATGGACGCGCATCTGCATGCGATCCCGGACGAGATTCCGGAGGAGCTGCCGATCTCGTGGGAGACGCGCGAGCTCGTCGACTGGATGCTGCGCAAGTCGGTGGCCGAGCGTCCGCCGAACGCGCAGCCGCTGCTCGACCGCATCGACGCGATGCTGAAGGAAGGCGTCTCGAAGCGGACGCGCTCCACGGCAGGCACGCGGGTGACGGTGCTGATCGTCGAGGACAACGAAGGGCAGCTCACGTTCATGAAAGGCGCGCTGGAAGCGGACGGCTTCCGCGTGATTCCGGCGACGAATGCACGTCAGGGTGTGGAGCTCGCATTCGAACAGAATCCCGCGATCATCCTGCTCGATGCAAAGATCCGCGGCGGCTTCGACCTCGGCGATGTCTTCGAGGACCCGACCGGCGTCGATGGTCTCGGCTTCTGCCGCATCCTGCGCGGCGATTCGAAACTGCGCGACGTGCCGATCATCGTCATGACCGACAACACCCTGTCGATGCTGCAGCCCGCGTTCGAAGTGAGCGGCGCGGCCGACATCGTGATCAAGCCGCTG
>DATEZA010000226.1:0-2893 GCA_035255945.1 Thermoanaerobaculia bacterium | reverse complement strand
AGCCCGCATCCTCGGGGGCGATCGGGACCTGTTTTCGGAACTGGTGACGCGTTATCAAAAGCGCGTCGTCAATTACGTTTACCGGATCACGCACCGCTACGAAGACGCTCACGACATGACACAGGAAATCTTCGTGAAGGTGTATCTCGCTCTCGACCGCTACGACCCCAAGTTCCAGTTCTCGACCTGGCTCTTTCGTATCGCGCAGAACAGTGCAATCGACGCGCTGCGCAAGAAGTCGATCTCCGAGGTGCCGTTGGTGCGGACGGGCGACGAGGACGAAGGGAAGGAGCGGGAGTTCGCGGATGACGGCGTTTCGCCGTATCGCGCGCTGAGCAACAAGCAGATGAGTGCGGCGATCGAGAAAGCAGTCGATAATCTTCCGCCGGACTATCGAGAGTTGATCCAGCTCCGCCATTACGCCGAGTTGTCGTACGAGGAGATCGCTTCGATGAAGAAGCTTCCCCTCGGGACCGTCAAAAACAAACTGTTTCGTGCACGCAATCTGCTGAAGGACCAGCTCGACACTTTCCTGGAACCGGTATGAAGACCGACTCGTGCCTGCGGTACCTCGAAGATCCGGATGCGAATGCCGGCCATCTCGCCGAGTGCGAAGAGTGCCGCGCGTTGTTCGGTGACACGGAGCTGCCGACGAAGCCGATCGACGTTCCGCAGCTGCCGCTCGCGACGTGGGAAGGCGCGTCGCATCGTTCGTGGCCGCTGGTGCTCGCGGGATTCGTCGTCGCGCTCGCGGCGGCCGCGGTGCTCTGCCTCATCGCGGGCATGACGCCGCTGCGCGTGGTCGAGAGCTCGTTCCGATCGGTGCAGTCGATGCGTGCGTTCGTCTTCACGTCGGCCGCGGCGTTGCGTGCGGCGTCGATGGGCGCGCAGATCGCGTTCTTCGGCGCGTTCATCGTGGTGAATGCCGTGCTCTTCGCGCTGCTTCGCCGTTCGCCGCGGGGGATCGATGCGTAGGATGCTGCGCCTGTTCGTTCCGCTGACGATCGTCGGTGCGACGCTGGTGACCGGCATGATCGCCGCGCCATCCGAGCCGTTCAGCGGCACGATGGAGATTCGCTCGATCACGCTGCAGCAGGCTGCATCGATGGTGCAGCAGACCGCGGTGGTCGTGTCGCTGATCGCGGTGTGGATCCTCGCGGCGATCGCGCTCACGCTGATGAGCGGCCGCGAAGTGCGCGCGTCGTCGACGGAAGTCCGCGCCAGTGCACTGCATTGCTTCACGCTCGGACTGGTCGCAGTGACCAGCTTCGTCCTCACCGCGATCGTATTCAGCTATCTCGTTCCGTTCCTCATCGGCATCCCGCTGCTCTTCGCGCTCGCCGTGTTCGCCGTGATCACGAAGATCTACGGAATGATCGCGGTGTTCCACGCGGTGGGGACTTTGGTTGCAGGTGCGCGGACGCGCAATCAACTCGACTCACGCAAATGGCTCCGCGGCGATCTCGCCATGTCCGTCCTCGGCGTCCTGATCCTCGGCGCACTGCGACTGATCCCGGTGGCCGGCCCGATCGTGTGGGGACTGGCGTCCGTGTTCGGAATCGGCAGTGCGCTGGCGACAAAGTTCGGGCGCCGGGAGCCGTGGTTCCTGCGAGTCGCGCAGGCTTTCTAGCTCGCCTCCCAAAGTCCCGGATATCGCGCGACAAAGCCACTCGCCGCGATCTGCAGCTCCGCCGCATATCCGACAGTCGGAGCCTCGTACCAGTACGTGAATTCCGTCCGGCGCTCGTACCTCTGCGGCAGCACCTTCAATGTTTCGTCTTCCAGGTCGAACCACGCAGCCGGGGCATCCGCGGACTGACCGATCGCGAGTTGCAGCCGCTCGAGTTGGATGCGATTGGTGGCAGGTGTGAAGGCGAAGTCCAGATCCACACATCCGGACACGGCTTGCACGAGCTGATCGTTGTGCGTCCACTCCGCATCGCGCTGGCGCACGAATTCGTGATGAATCTCGCGTGGACCCTGCCAGCCGGACACCATGCCTCGCAGCGCTCGCCACTCCGGATCGCACGTCACTTCATACATCAGCAGCGTCGCAACCGGTTGTGCGAAGATGGCGCAGCCGGAAAGCTGGATTTGTTCAGCGGACCGGATCAGACGGCAGGCATCGTGGCCGGGCACATCGAGCCGGCGCCAGATCGCAAACACGCTAAATGTTCTCGACGATCGTCCGCCCGAACTCGCTCGTCGACACCTTCGTCGCGCCGGCCATCTGCCGCTCGAGGTCGTACGTGACTTTCTTCTGCGAGATCGTCTTCGCGACCGCTGCTTCGATTGCCTCCGCGGCCTCGAACCAGCGCAGGTGACGGAGCATCATCACGCCGGAGAGGATCAGCGAGCCGGGATTGATCATGTCCTTGTTCGCGTACTTCGGCGCGGTGCCGTGCGTCGCCTCGAAGATTGCGACTTCATCCGATTCGTTCGAGCCCGGCGCCATCCCGAGTCCGCCGACCTGCGCGGCGAGCGCGTCGGAAAGGTAGTCGCCGTTGAGGTTCGTGGTCGCGATCACCGAATACTCCGACGGCCGCAGCAGCACCTGCTGGAACATCGAGTCGGCGATGCGGTCCTTGATCACGATCTTGCCCGCCGGCGCCGGTCCGGTGAGCTCGGCCTCGGTGATCGTGATGTCGCCGAACTCTTCCTTCGCGATCGCATAACCCCAATCTTTGAACGCCCCCTCGGTGAACTTCATGATGTTCCCCTTGTGGACGAGCGTGACGGAGTCGCGCTTCGTGGCGATCGCGTACTGAATCGCTTTGCGTACGAGCCGCTTCGAGCCGAATTCGGAAATCGGCTTGATGCCGATCGCGGAGCCTTCGCGGATCTTGGCGGACGAACGGCGCTCGAGGCCGTTGATGCAGCCGATGATCGTGTT
>DATEZA010000225.1:0-10002 GCA_035255945.1 Thermoanaerobaculia bacterium | reverse complement strand
GGTCGCGGGCTGCATGGTCACCGACGGCACCATTCCGCGTACCGCGACGGTGCGTCTGCTGCGCGACAACCGGGTGATCTACGAAGGCAAGATCGCCTCGCTGCGCCACTTCAAGAACGACGTCTCCGAGGTGCGCCAGGGCTTCGAGTGCGGTATCGCCATCGAGAAGTTCCAGGACATCAAGAACGGCGACATCATCGAAGCGTTCAGGGTGGAGAAAGTCGAACCGGCACTGACATAAAAGGCAGAAGGCAGAAGTCAGAAGGCAGAAGGAAAGGCCTGAAACTTCTGCCTTCTGCCTTCTGCCTTCTGACTTTTCATGCTCGTCGTCGTCGCACTCTTCGAGCTTCACATCGAATTCGCCGAGTCCCTCAAGGACAAGCGGATGGTGGTGAAGAGTCTGCGCGACAGGCTGCGGCAGCGGTTCGAGGTCTCGGCGGCGGAAGTCGGTTTGCAGGATGTGCATCGGCGCGGACGGCTCGCCGTGAGCTTCATCGCGCTCGAGCACGCCGTCGCCGACCGGATGATCGAGAAGCTCGTGGACTTCGTCGAATCGAATACCGACGCCACGCTCACCGGCTGGACCACCGAGAAACTGGAGTTTGACGAGGACGCATCGCTGTCATGAAGAAAACCAGACGCACATCGAAGGTGGGAGAGCTCGTCCGCGACGCGCTCGTCGACGTCTTCCGCCACGACCTCAAAACCGACCTCGGATTCACCTCGATCACCGAGGTCGAAGTCAGTCCCGATCTGCATTTCGCCCACGTCTACATCAGCGGACTGAAGGAAGACGAGACGCGCCACACCGTCGAGCGCCTGCAGGAGCTCCGCGGCCGCGTCCGCAAGTTCCTCGGCGCGCGCATCCGCCTGCGCTACACGCCGGAGCTCGACTTCCGCTATGACGAAACGACCATGCGCGCGAGCCGCATCGAAGCGATCCTCACGCAGGTCAAGCGCGAAGACGAAGGCTTGAAGACGGCGGACGACGAGCGCGAGCCTAAGCCCGGGGAATGAAGACCGTGTCGCGGAAGTAGCGCAGCTCCGCGATAGACTCCTCGATGTCCGACTGCGCGCGATGCAGCTCGAGCTTCGCGGGCGGCTCGAACCTCCCGCCGTACCATTCGGTCGCCAGCAGCTTGATCGAGCTCACGTCGATCACCTTGTAGTGCAGGAACTCGTGCAGTCGCCGCATGTACTTCGCGATGAAGCGCTTGTCCTGCCCGATCGAGTTCCCGCAGAGCGGCGCCGTCTTCTTGTAGCAGTGGCGCTTCACGAAGCGAAGCACCTGTTCCTCCGCGTCGGCCAGCGGGACGCCTTCGCTCTCGATCCGTTCGAGCAGTCCGCTCCGCTTGTGCGTGCGGCGATTCCAGGCGTCCATCATGTCGAGCTTTGCTTTGCCCTGTTTGATGGCGAGCACCGGCCCGCGGGCGACGATCTCCAGGTCGTAATTCGTGACGATGACGGCGATCTCGATGAGGACGTTCTTGTCGGGGTCGAGCCCGGTCATCTCGCAGTCGATCCAGACGAGGTTCTTTTTGCTCCGAGTCATGGCCGGTCATTCTAGTGCCATGGCGGTCATCAACTCCGGCTCGCTGCCCGCGTCGTGCGCGATGAGCAACGTCATCGTTTCGCCGATCCGGCGTTTCAGCGTGATGCGGATCGTGCACGGCTCGCCTTCGCGCAATACGCGATCGAGGCAATCGCGCGAATCGACGACGAAGCCGCTCGTGGCGCGATCGCTGAAGAATTTGATACGCGTGATGCCGATCTCGCCCGGGCTCGGATTCGAGACTGTGACCTTCTGATCGCCAATGCTGGTGAAGTTCACCCAGCGCGGCGTGATGCAGAGGTGCTTCGTCAGCGGATCGACGTTTTCGAACGGCTTCGGCAGCTCCCGGCCGGCAGGAAATGCCAGCGGCGGCGCCGCTGCGGGCCGGTGACTCTCGCCGCCGTACACGTACTGCGTTCGATACTGGTATTCGATGATCGTCTTCGTCTCCGTAACCGTCTTCGTGACGACCTCCGGCGGGCGCAGTCCCGCTGCGATGCCGAGGAGTGCGAGCGCGAGCGCGGCGGCGAGCATCCGGCGCGACCGCCGCTCGTGCTCGTCCGAGAGCTCGTTCAGGAACGCGGTGATCTTCCGCATGGCCAGCTCCGATCACGCGGCGACGCGCTGCACCGGCTTCCCTTCCTCGATCAGAAACGTCACCGGCGGCACCGCCGGCGCGGCCTGCACTTTCGGCGCGACGATTCCGGTCGAGGGGAGGAACTCGTGGATGCGATTGCTGCCCGCGAGGACCACCAGCCAGGTGAGCCAGTAGTCGACGCCCGACGGCGTGTTCGTGCTCTGCAGGCGCTGAATGATGCGGATCCCGCCGAAGTCGACGACGGCGAGCGCGATCGACGCGGCGAGCGCGAAGAGGAGCAGCTCGCGCCGTTTCTGGGCGGAGCCGTCTTCCTGCGAAACGGGCTGCAGCGCGAACTTCGCCGCGGCGACCACCCGCTCGATTCCGAATGCAGCGAGAAGAATGATGGCGATCAACTGTGTGGTGTCTTGCATGGCGACCTCTCTTGCCTGATGAGTGAGCGCCGCCGCCGATTCGTTACAGTTCTGAACGCGTTCAAAAATTACTTGCGGCAGCGTCGGCAAGGGCTTACATTAGTTTTGAACGTGTTCAAATCTGACGGAGGCAACCAAATGCGCATCATCATTCCCGGCGGCTCCGGCCATCTCGGCACTCTTCTCGCCCGCGACTTCCACCAGCGCGGCGACGAAGTCATCGTCCTCAGCCGCAGTCCTCAACCGCAGCCCTGGAAGGTCGAGCCGTGGAATCGCGCGGCGTTCGACGGCGCGGACGTCGTGATCAACCTCGCCGGACGCAGCGTCGACTGCCGCTACAACGACGCGCACAAGCGCGAGATCATGGAATCGCGGGTCGAGTCGACGCGCGAAGTCGGCGAGGCGATCGCCGAAGCGAAGCGGCCGCCGCGGGTGTGGCTGCAGGCGAGCACCGCGACGATCTACGCGCATTGCTACGACAAGCCGAACGACGAATGCCGCGGCATCATCGGCGGCAGCGAGCCTGACGTGCCGGCGGAGTGGCACTTCTCCACCGACGTCGCGACGGCGTGGGAGCGTACGTTCGACGAGATGCTCACGCCCGGCACGCGCAAGGTGAAGATGCGCAGCGCGATCGTGATGAGCCGTCATCGCGGCGGCGCCTTCGACATCCTCCGCCGGCTCGCCCGCTTCGGTCTCGGCGGTCATATCGGCGACGGACGGCAGATGGTCTCCTGGATTCATGAAAAGGACTTCGTGCGCTCCGTCCGCTGGCTGATCCAGCACGACGAGATCGACGGCATCGTGAATCTCGCCTCGCCGTATCCGGTCCCGAACCGCGACTTCATGCGCGCGCTGCGGGAGGCATGCGGGATGCGTTTCGGGATTCCCGGACCGAAGCCGCTGTTCGAGCTCGCCGCGTTTCTGCATCGCACCGAAACGGAGCTGCTGCTGAAGTCGCGCTACGTTGTCCCCGCGCGACTCTGCCGCGAAGGTTTCCCGTTCCAGTTTCCGGAGTGGCGCTACGCCGCGCGCGACCTGTGCCACGATGGCGGAAAGGAGTGGTGACCATGATCAACAGCGTCCGTGCAGTCGTTCTGTCGCTCCTTACGATCGTCGTGTTGTTCTTCATCGCGGTGATGACGCTCGGGATGTACGGCTTCCTGTTCGTGATCATCGCGCCGCTGTTTCTCGGATTTGCGGCGACGGCGTTTCTCGCGATCGGACGGCGCGAAACATTCGTGATGTGCGCGATCGTCACCGGCGTGGCGGGCGCGATCGCATTCGGTGCGTGCATCGCAATGCATCTGCCCGACGGCATCTGGTTCATCCCCGGCGCTGAAGTGGGCGCACTGCCGGCGTTCGTGGTATTTCATCGAATCCGGACATGACGACGAAAGCCGAAGAAACTCGCGAGCGGATCCTCAACGCTGCCCTGCAACTCTTTCGTGAGAAAGGTTTCGATGAGACCACGATGCGCGATGTCGCCGCTGCGGCGGAGATGGCCACCGGCGCCGCGTACTACTACTTCCGATCGAAGGAAGAGCTGGTCATGGCGCTCTACGTCCGCAGCACCGAGGAGAAGCGGACGTTTCTGCCGGCGGCGGTCGAGCGCAGCAAAGATCTGAAGAAGCGACTACGCGTGATCATCGACGCGAACTTCGAGCAGTTCGCCGATCATCGCCGCCTCTTCCGCGCACTTGCGCGCATCGGAATGGACCCATCGCATGCGCTGTCGCCGTTCGCGAAAGAGACCGCGCCGATGCGCGACGAAGGCATCGACTACTTCCGCACCGCGCTCGACGGAACGAAAGTGCCGAAGGACATCGCCGAGTTTCTCCCGCGACTGCTCTGGCTCTATCAGGTCGGACTGATTTTTTTCTGGGTCTACGACGAATCGCCGTCGCAGCGGCGGACCGAGCGGCTCGTCGACGGCACGCTCGAGATCATCGTGCGGCTGATTCAACTCTCGTCGCTGCCGCTGATCGGACCGTTGCGCAAGCGCGTCGCGTCGCTCGTCCGCGACGTGAGCGAGTGAGCGGCGCCGCCCGCAATTCGAACGTCGCCGCGCGCGGATTACTGACGGCGCAGTGAAATGTCCTTCAGACGAATGTGCGTGTTGTTGTAGGCCTTCGAGCCGGTGAAGCGGGCCGTAATGGTGTGACCGGTCAGATCGACCGGTGAGCTCATGCCGATCTCGCGATCGCCGCAATAGAGCAGCGGATACGCGCCGCTGTAGAACTCCCACCTACCAGCAGGAGTTGTAATCGGGCGCTCAGTCGGCGATGTAGTCGTAATGGGCGCTTGCGAATGCAACGACGAGAATAAATGAAACCGTTTTCTTCAAGCGATCTCCCGTTGAAACTGTGATGCCCATAACCTGGAGCCGCCGTTTTTCGTATGAATTGAGAATTCATTGGATTTTCATTGGTGCGGATTGCAGCCGGGGAAATTGATGTATCCTTCGCGCCTTCCTGAAATCCGGAGGTTTGCTTGAATTTGGTAAATGCGACAGAACAGCCGCCGATGAACGTCTATCACTTCGGCGAGCTCACGTTCGACGTCGGATCGCGCGAGCTGCTTCACAACGGCGTGCAGCGCCATCTGACGCCGAAGGCACAACAGCTCCTGCACATTCTTCTATCGGCCAGACCGCGCGCGATCTCCCGCGGCGATCTGTTCGATCAGCTCTGGCCGTCGACATTCGTCGCGGAGACGAATCTCGCGGCCCTCGTCAACGAATTGCGCCGCGCGCTCGACGACAATCCGAAAAAGCCGCGCTTCATCCGCACCGTGCATTCGTACGGTTATGCGTTCATCGGCGGCGTGACCGAGGCGCCGCGGCGGTCGCAGATCGTGGCGACGTTCTTCTGCGAGGGACGTTCGTTTCCGCTCATCGCCGGACAATTCGTCATCGGCCGCGGTGCGAACGCCGACATCCAGCTCGTGCACGAAACGGTTTCGCGGCGCCATGCGCGACTGATCGCCACGCCGAACGAAGTCACGATTGAGGACCTCGGCAGCTCGAACGGCACCTTCGTGGACGCGCACCGCATCAGCAGCCCGCGGACGCTGACGCGCGACAGCGCGATTCGCATTGCGCGCGTCGTCGCGTCAGTCACGCCGCTGTGCACTCCGTTGACCACGGCGCGTGTGGAACTGCCGTCGGCGAGCTGGGTGCCAGCGTGATCGGTTAGACTCCGCCGCGAATGCGCGACCGCGACCCTCGCTCCGAAGCTCCGCGCGCCGACGGCGTGCTCCTCGTCGACAAGATACCGGGCATCACCTCGCACGATGTCGTGGAGGCGTTCCGCCGCCGCTCGCGCATCAAGAAAGTCGGCCACACCGGCACGCTCGATCCGCTCGCCACCGGCTTGCTCGTCCTCTGCGTCGGAAAGGCGACGCGGCTGCAGGCGTACCTGATGGGGATGGAGAAAACGTACGAGGGCACGATCCAGTTCGGCTGGGCGACCGATTCGTACGACGCCGCGGGCACGCCGGCGGGCGAGCCGAATCCGGTCGATGTTTCGCACATCGATTTCGCGCCGCTGCTCGAGAAGTTCCGCGGCGAGCTCGAACAGATGCCGCCGCAGTTCTCCGCGAAAAAAGTGCAGGGCGTCCGCGCGTACGAGCTCGCGCGCAAGGGCGAGGTGGCGAACCTCACGCCGAAAAAAGTGACCGTCTACGAATTCGAGATCACGAAGGTCGAAGAATCGACTGCACAATTTCGTGTGCGCTCCTCGGCCGGCACGTACGTCCGTTCGCTCGCCCACGATCTCGGAGCCGCGGCCGGCGTTCCCGCGCACCTCAAGGAGCTGCGCCGCACGATCATCGGCAACTTCAACGTGACGGATTCCATCCCGTTCGATCAGATCGACACGACACCCGTCGAGCAGATCCTGAAACCGCCGTACTTCCAGGCGCTGAGCGACATCGACCTTCCGCTCGAGAAGCTCCGCATCGACTGGTCCCAGCAGGGCAAGCTGATGCGCGGCATGGGCGTGATCATGACCCCCGCCGTGCCGGTGCACCAGGGCGACCTCCTCGCCCTCGGGAACCCCAACGATCAGCTGGTAGTTATCGGTGAGGTGGTGAACGTGCTGCGGGAGGGGGGACCGGTGGAGGTTCGCCCCAAGGTTGTCCTCGCCGGATAGACAGCGGACAGCAGACAGCGGACAGCGGGAGGCGGCGTTGCTGTCTGCTGTCCGCCGTCTGCTGTCCGGGATTGTTTTTGCCACTTCCGGCTGTTATGGTGTCGACTTTTCAGTATTTATGTGTATCAACACGGTACGCTTAACCGGTTAAAGGAGACTGGATTTTGCCGACCACCAAGGAACAGAAAACCGACCTCATTACCCAGTACGCCGTCCATGATGGCGACACGGGATCCCCGGAAGTGCAGATCGCACTGCTCTCCAATCGCATCACGTACCTCACCGAGCACTTCAAGACCCACGCGAAGGATCATCACAGCCGCCGCGGTCTTCTGAAGCTCGTCGGCCGCCGCCGCCGTCTTCTCGACTACCTCAAGAAGACAGACCTCGAGCGGTATCGCACCATCATCGACAAGCTCGGCATTCGCAAGTAGCGGACTCATCGGGACGGGCCTTCGGGCCCGTCTCTTGTTTTATCCCTCCTCGGCCGGATCCCATCGTTCGGCCACCCGCGGAAAAATCAACAAGCCCGAGGCGATGAGTGGCCTCGCGGCACATTCGAAGGGAAACATGGCCTACAAGAAGGAAATGCAGATCGGCGGGAAAACCCTGTCGTTCGAGACAGGTGCAGTTGCCCGCCAGGCCAACGGCGCAGTCGTCGTCCGATACGGCGATACCGTCGTCCTGGCCACCGCTTGCTACAAAGAGGGCAACGTGCTCGGCGACTTCATGCCGCTGACCGTCGACTACAAGGAGTACACCTACGCCGGCGGACGCATCCCGGGCGGCTTCTTCAAACGTGAAGGATGCCCGACGGAGAAGGAGATCCTGACCTCGCGTCTGATCGATCGTCCGCTCCGCCCGTCGTTCCAGAAAGGCTACCGTCAGGAAACGCAGATCATCGCGCTCGTCCTCTCCGCCGACGGTGAGAACGATCCCGACGTGCTGGCCATCAACGCCGCATCGACGGCGCTGTTCATCTCCGAGATCCCGTTCCTGAATCCGATCGCCGCCGTGCGCGTCGGCTACACCGACGGACAGATCGTCATCAATCCGACCAACGCGCAGCGCGACCTCTCCGATCTCGACCTCGTCGTCGCCGGCACCGCCGACGCGATCGTGATGGTCGAGGCGGGGGCGCGCGAAGTGAGCGAGTCCGTCGTCCTCGACGCATTCGAGGCTGCGCATACCGAGATCCGGCGCATCTGCGATCTCCAGCGCGCGCTCCGCGATGAAGCGGGCAAGGAAAAGCTCGCCGTCACATACACCCCGAAGTTCACCGAGCAGCAGGTCGCCGATCTGATGAATCAATTCGGTCCGCAGCTGCGCGAAGCAATGATGACCACCGGCAAGCATCAGCGCCGCGATGCGATGCGCACCGTCAAGGCCGCCGTCGTCGCAACGGTTCCGCCGGAAGAAGTCGTCGAGAAGCTCGCCTCCGTCGAAGCGGCATTCGGCGAGATGGAAGTGGACATCTTCCGCAACCTGATGCTGAAGGAAGGGACGCGCGTCGACGGCCGCAAGTTCGATGAGATCCGTCCGATCTCCATCGAGCTCGGCGTTCTCCCGCGCACCCACGGCTCCGCGATCTTCACCCGCGGCGAGACGCAGGCGCTCGTCACCGTCACCCTCGGCACGCCGCAGGAAGCGCAGAAGATCGAAGACTTCGAAGGCGAGACCTTCCAGCGTTTCATGCTCCATTACAACTTCCCGCCGTTCTCGGTCGGTGAAGTGAAGTTCCTCCGCGGCCCGGCGCGACGCGAGATCGGCCACGGCAATCTCGCACGCCGCGCGCTGCAGCCGCTCCTCCCGCCGGAGAGCGAGTTCGCGTACACCATCCGCATCGTCAGCGACATCCTCGAGTCGAACGGCTCGTCGTCGATGGCCTCCGTGTGCGGCGGCTCGCTGGCGCTGATGCAGGCCGGTGTGCCGATGCGCGCTGCCGTCGCCGGCGTGGCGATGGGCCTCGTCACCGGCGAGAACAAGACCGCGGTGCTCACCGACATCGCCGGCATGGAAGACCATGAAGGCGACATGGACTTCAAAGTCGCCGGCACGCGCAAAGGCATCACCGCGCTGCAGATGGACATCAAGGTCAGCGGCCTCTCGCGCGAAGTGATGGCGCAGGCGCTGGCGCAGGCGAACGCGGGACGCATGTTCATCCTCGACAAGATGGACGCGATCATCGCCGAGCCGAAGACCGAGCTCTCCGAGTTCGCGCCGCGTCTCTACACGATCTACGTGCCGAAAGATCGCATCCGCGACGTCATCGGCTCCGGCGGCAAGACGATTCGCTGGATCGTCGAAGAGACCGGGACGAAGATCGATGTCGAGGATGACGGCAAAGTCACGATCGCATCGATGGACGTCAACTCGGCCAATCGCGCCATCGAGATCATCAAGGGCCTCACCGCGTCGGCCGAAGTGGGACAGAACTACAAGGGCACGGTGAAGCGCATCGAGCCGTACGGAGCGTTCGTCGAGATCCTGCCGGGTCAGGACGGACTGCTGCACATCTCCGAGATGGCGCACACGCGCGTCGGCCAGGTCACCGATCTTTTCCAGATCGGCGACGAAGTCGAAGTGCAGGTCGTCGGCATCGAGCCGGAGACGGGCAAGATCCGCCTCTCGCGCAAGCCGCTGCTTCCCCCTCCGACCGAGGAGGAGCTGGCGGCGGCGCGTGAAGCGCGCGAGCGTCACGGCGGTGGCGGCGATCGTCCGCGCGGTGGTGATCGCGACCGCGGCGGCCCGCGTCACGGCGGTGGTGGCGGTGGCGGCGATCGTCACCGTGGCGGCGATCGCGATCGCGGCCCGCGCCGCGATGATCGCGGACCTCGCCCGCCGCGCCGCGAAGGCGGCGGTGGTGGCGGTGGTGGGGAAGGCGAACAGCACTAACGACTTGGAACGGCGCCGCAAGGCGCCGTTTCTGATATTTTGCCGGAATGATTATCGGCATCCCGATTTACGAAAAAGTCGATCTGCTCGACGTGTGCGCGGCGCGCGAGATCTTCTACTCGATGGCCACGACCGAGGGCGTCACCACGCAGTACGACATCTGGCTTCTCGGTCCGACCTGCGATTCCGTTCACTCGCGCGACGGCCTGACGCTCACGCCGCAGAAGACCTTCGACGACGTGCCGGAGCTCGACATGATCTGGGTGCCGGGCGGCGATGTGTCAGGCCTCAAGGTCGCGATGAACGATCCCTGCCTGCTCGACTACATCGTCTCCGCAACGAAGAACGCGAAGTGGATCACCTCGGTCTGCGAAGGCGCGATGATCCTCG
>DATEZA010000224.1:0-12060 GCA_035255945.1 Thermoanaerobaculia bacterium | reverse complement strand
ATCCCTTCGAGATCGCGATCGATCTCCGCGCGCAACGCGCTCGGCGGCTGCTTCTCGCCGCGGTAGATCGCATCGATCAGCTTCGGCAGCGAGCGGCTGTTGAATGGCAGCGAGCCGGTCAGCATCTCGTACAGCACGACGCCGGATGAATAGACGTCGCTCTTCGCGCCGGCATCCTTCGGCTCGCGGATCTGCTCCGGCGACATGTAGTGCGGCGTCCCGAGCAGAAATCCGGACTTCGTCAGAACCGTCTGTCCCGATCCCGCGCCTTCCTTGATCTTGGCGATCCCGAAGTCCGTCACCTTCACCGTTCCGGACTTCTCGCGAATCAGATTCGCCGGCTTGATGTCGCGATGGATGATTCCCTTGCCGTGCGCGTAAACGAGCGCTTCGAGCAGGCACTGCGCGATGGAGATCGCTTCCTGCACCGGCAGCGCGCTTTTCTCGCTCAGCAGCAGATCGACCGGCGTCCCTTCGACGTACTCCATCACCAGCACGGCGTTGTGATCGTCGTTGATGAACTCGTAGAAGCGCGTGATGTAGCGATGGCGCAGCTTCGAAAGGATCTGCGCCTCTTTGACGAACCGCTTCCGCGCCGTGACTTCGCCCGCCAGCTCGTCCGACATGATCTTGAGCACGACGTTGAAATCGGACGGCAGCAGGTCCGTGCCGCTGAGCGTGCGGCCGATGAACACATGGCTCATCCCGCCTTCGCCGATCTCCCGCTCCACGCGGTAGTTGCCGATGATCTGGCCGACGCTCATTTCAGCGCGCCCTCACCCGGAGTGCGGCGGCCATGCCGCCGCTGCACTTCGATATCCGCGGCCATGCCGCGGTTGCGACGGCATGGCCGTCGCGATCGAGAACCAGCGGCGGCATGGCCGCCGCACTCCACCGATCTTTCATTGCAGCACGCCCTCATCGTCCCAAAAAAACCCGTCGTGGCAGAGCGGCATGAAAAGGAACCGATGCGAGCCGATGCGGATCACGTCTTTCGTCGACAGATCGCGCCGCGGCTCGATCTCCACTTCATTGACGTACGTCCCGTTCGTCGAGTTGTGGTCCATCAGGATGAACCGCCGCTCCTCGGGGCGAAACACGAGATCCGCATGATGCGACGACGCCTGATCGTCCGGCACGACCACGTCGCTGCGGCGATCGCGTCCGAGGACGTTGCGTCCGATGCGGAGGGGGAACGATTCGCCGCGCGAGGCGCCGTTGAGTCCCACCAGCCAGCCGACCACGTAGCGTTTCGGTGCAGCGTCCGCCGCGGCACGAACGGCAATCGTGCGCTCCATCGGCGGCGATGAGATGCGCTGACCGGACTGAGAGTTGGTGGTAATGGGAGGAGGCGGCGGAACGACACTGAGCGCAGGACGCGAGGGTTGCGAGACCGCTTCGGGAACATTCAACCGCGATGCAGGGCGCACGACCGGGATGTCCGGCTCGCTGCTATCGACCGGACAGTACGGACAGAGGTCCCACGACTCGTCGATGAAGTGCCCGTTCTCACACCGCTTGTCAGCCACGATGACCCCTCACTCACGCGTGGTAAGCAACGGCCACCGCGTTGCGTCCACCAAAGTAGATGATGTCGCCGTCCTTGAGGAAGCGCTTGTCGATCTTTTGATCGTTGACATAAGTCCCATTCGACGAATTCCGATCGATGAGCATGACTTTGCCATCGATGGAGACGACCTCAGCGTGCAGGCGCGAAACCTTCGGATTTTCCAATACGATCTCACAAATCGTCGACTCCCGGCCGATCCGGATTCCGGATCCGCCGAGGCCGAGACGCTGGCCCGCGCGTGAGCCGTTGAGGATCGTGAAGCGGCCGAGCATCCGCGTCGCGAGACCACCTTCATTCGGCAGCACGGTTTCGACTGTCCCCGCGACTTCCGGCGGAAGCGGGATCTTCGTCCGAGACCGCGTCAGCAGCAGCGTGCCGCCGATGACGAACGCTCCGACGAACGCGGCCACGACGCCGCTCGCGATCGGATGCAAGCGCCATGGCGGAAGCGTTTTCAGCGCGCGCTCGGCATCGTGGCGGAAACGGATCAGATCGGGCGAGCCCTTGAACATCGCGCTCGCCACTGCGACCTCGCTGCTCGCTTTGCTCCAGTCGCCGTCCGCGGCCGCATCGAGCGCGGCGCGGTAGTGGCGGCCCATCTCGCCGTCGGCGTTGATCGCGACCTTCGACGCCTGCAGCATCTCGCGCGCGACATTCGACGGCACGAGGAACTTGATTTGCTCCGCGTCGGTGTGGCCCCACGTCGAGATGCCGATCACTTCGCCGTCGCGATTGACGACCGGTCCGCCCGAATTGCCGCGGTAGATCGCGACATTCGATTGCAGCACCGGCACATTCGCGATGTTGCGCTTGATGGCGGTGACGTTGCCGGGACTGACCGTCGCTTCCAGATCGCTGTCGCGCGAAAGCCAGCCGCCGATCACGTCGTCCGAGCTGCTCGCGACGGCGGGATAGCCGACGGCCCAGATCGAATCGCCGACGCGCGCGGTGTCGGAATCGGCGAGGCGGATCGCCGGCAGGTTCCTGCGATCGATCTGCAGCACCGCGAGGTCGGTGCCCCGCTCGTTCAGCGGCGGCGAGTAGCTCTTGATCCGGAACGGCAGCTTCTCACCGTTCGAGAGCTCGACTTCGTTGACCACCCGCACGTTCTGCAGCTGGCCGGCGGTGGCGACGTAGTTGATGTAGCGATCGAGTCCGTCGCCGCGATGGATGCTGCGCAGGTTCTCGACCGGAAAGTGCCGCAGCAGTGTCGCGATCGCGCCGTTGCGCAGGAGCTCGCGGCGCAGCGCGGCATCGTCGCGCGTCGGCGACACGACGTGGCCGCAGGTGACGATCACACCGTCAGGATTGATGATGAAGCCGCTGCCGGATCCGCCGGCGCCGGTGTCGAGCGCTGTCTCGTTCGCAGGCAGCGCGCGCGCGGCGAAATCGAATCCGTCCGTATGCAGCTGCGCTTCGACGTCGCTGATGGTGGACGGCGTGTAGCGGAACTGTCCGGTCGCATACGCATTCACACGTACGACCGCGGGCTTGACGGTGTACGCCATCTTGCCGACTTCATCGAGGCGCGACTGGTCGCGACGGCAAGCGATTGCCAGCAAAGCAAAGAGAATGAGGAGGCGGGCCCGGACGGACATGGGATTACCGGTTCCAGAAGAACCAGGCGCCGGCCGCGGCGAGGAGGACGACGATGAGGAGCCACTTCAGCACGGGGGTGTGTGACGGTGTCACCCCGAGCGAAGTCGAGGGGTCCCCCGCAGGTTTCCCGAGACTTGCAGGGGATGCCTCGACTTCGCTCGGCATGACACTCGGCTCGAGCGAGGCCGTGTCCACCGCCGCAATCTCCTGCGTCTTCTCCGCGCGTTTGTGATCGAGGAGCGTCACATCGTCGTCGCCCGGCATCGCGCGAATGGCGCGCGCGACGATCACCGTCACGTTGTCCGGCGCGCCGCGCTCGAGCACGCGCTTGACGAAGTCATCGGCGGCGACGTCGATCGGCTGCTTCGCGACTTCGAGGATCTCCTCTTGCTTCACCAGCCCGTGCAGTCCGTCGCTGCAGAGGATGAACGTGTCGCCCTCCTGCACATCGAACGGACCCTTCACATCCACTTCGACATCCTCGGTGACGCCCATCGATCGCTGCAGCACGTTGCGGCGCGGATGCGTTTCCGCTTCCTTCGCCGTCAGCAGTCCTTCGCGGACCATCGTCGCGACGAGCGAGTGGTCGTCGGTCAGCTGCTCGATCTCGTCGCCGCGCACGCGGTAGATGCGCGAGTCGCCGACGTGCCCGAACCACGCGAGGTCGTCCTTGATCGCGAGCGCCGAGGTCGTCGTGCCCATGCCGCGCAGGTCGGGATTCGCCTGCGCTTCGTTGTAGATGCGCGAGTTCGCGCGCTGCAACGCGTCGCGCAATGCGGCCGCCACATCATCGCTCTCGCCGCCGAGGTATTGCGCTTTCACGGTTTCGCCGGCGAGGCGCGAGGCGGTTGCGCCGCCGCGATGTCCGCCCATTCCGTCCGCAACCACCAAAAGACGTCCTCCCGGATGGGTGTCCTTCTCTTCTGATGGACTGGTGTAGGTGCCGAAGTCCTGATTCTCCGAGCGCACCAAACCGACATCCGTACGAAGGGCCGCCTGAATCAGGAGGCGACCGGGACTGACGGCAGGCTGTGCCGTGGCTTGCTCGTTCATGGGTGGAGTTTGCCGGAGGAGTGATTATACGCTGGAGGACACCACGTTATAATCGATTGCTCTTTTCGAAATGGCCGATCAACTCCAGATCCATTACGTTGACCTCGGCGTGCCCCGCGTGGCTGACCTTCGCGGGGAGATGTCAGTCGGACGGACCGAAGGCAACGACCTCGTGCTGAATCACCCTTCGGTGTCGCGCAAACATGCGCGATTCGAAGCGCGCGACGGGCACTGGTTCATCGTCGATCTGAAGTCGACCAACGGCGTGAAGGTGAACGGCAACCTGATCGCCGAATCGACCGTCTCTCCGGGCGACAAAATCCTGATCGGCTCCGTCCAGCTCGAGTTGCGCGGCATGCCCTCGGTCGATTTCACCGGCGAGTCGATGTTCGACAACCCGTCGGGCACGGTCATCCGCCGCATCTCCGACTTCAACTCGGAATTCAATCTCGACTTCACTCCCGAAGCGGCGCAGGTGGCGCCGCGCAAAGCGTCGGAACCGGGCGTCAAGCAGGAACCGGGGATGGCGCGCGAGAAGATCTTTCAGGTCCTCGTGCAGGTGGCGAAAGCGATGTTGCAGAGCGACAACCTCGACTCGCTCCTCAATGTCGTGATGGACATGATCTTCAAGTACCTGCCGGTCGAGCGCGGTCTGCTGATCCTGTTCGACGAGGCGGGCAATCCGATCCCGAAACTGACGAAGTTCATCGAAGGAGCGAACGCGGAGGACATCCCGATCTCGCGCACGATCCTGAAGATGGTGGCGGAGCAGCAGGTCGCGCTGATGACCTCCAACGCGCTGGAAGATGCGCGCCTCCTCGGCGGCAAGTCGATCGCCATCCACGGCATCCGCTCCGCGATGTGCGTCCCGCTCTGGAACAAGGCGCGGGTGATCGGCGCGGTGCAGGTCGACTCGCCGATTCACGTCGGACGCTTCACGGAAGAGGACCTCGACCTGCTGACCGCGCTGGCGAATTTCTCGGCGGTCGCGATCGAGCGCGCGCAGCTCGGCGAGAAGGTGGAGCAGGAGCGCAAGATCCGCTCGAAGATGGAGCGCTATCACTCGCCTGCGGTCATCGAAGAGATCGTCAAAGGCGTCGTGTCGGCGGACGAATCGGAAGTCCGCATCGCCGATGTCTCGATCCTCTTCGCCGACATCTCCGGCTTCACGACGATCTCCGAGACGAAGAAACCGGAAGAGGTGTCGGAGTTCCTCTCGCACTTCTTCACCGCCGCAGTGGACTCGATCTTCGCGTACGGCGGCACGCTCGATAAGTTCATCGGCGACGCCGTGATGGCGTTCTTCGGCGCGCCGATCCCGCAGGACGATCACGCCGATCGCGCGGTGCTCGCCGGCCTGATGCTGCAGCGCCTGGTGATGGACTGGAACACGCAACGCGAGAAGGAAAACCTCCCGCCCGTGCGCGTGCGAGTCGGAATCAACAGCGGACCGGCGATGGTCGGCAACGTCGGCACGGAGAAACGCGTCGACTACACGGTGCTCGGCTCGTCGGTGAACATCGCCTCGCGACTGGAGAGCGGCGTGGCGAAACCGGGCCAAGTCGTGATCTCGAAGAACACCCTCGAGCGCATCATGGGCTCGTTCCACACCGAGCCCCTCGGCGAGTTCGCGCTCAAAGGCCTGCAGCAGAAGATGCCGGTGTTCGAGGTCCGCGGCACCGCGAATCTGCCGACGCCGTCATCGGATACGCTGCACGTGACGTCGCATTAGGCAAGCTGAGAGCTTGCCCTACACCAGCTCAGAGCTTGCCCTACACCGGTGTACGACAAGCTCTCAGCTTGTCGCCCCCGTCGGCGCGTTCGACTGCTCCGACACCTAACCCTCGGAGTGCGGCGGCCACGCCGCCGCTGCTTCTGCACGCGGCGGCCATGCCGTCGCGACCGCGGCATGGCCGCGGTCCCTTTGAGCGGCGGCATGGCCGCCGCACTCCACGTGCGCAGCGCCTTCTTCAAATACGGCCGCGGTCACTTGAGCGGCGGCATGGCCGCCGCACTCCGGGTCCGCAGCGCCTTCTTCAAATACTGCCCCGTCGGCGCGTTCGACTGCTCCGCGACTTCCTCCGGCGTCCCGATCGCGATCACCCGCCCGCCCGCGTCGCCCCCCTCGGGCCCGAGGTCGATCAAATGATCGGCGGTCTTGATCACATCGAGATTGTGCTCGATCACCACCACTGTGTTTCCGCGATCGACGAGGCCGTGCATCAGGTGCAGCAGCTTGGCGACATCATCGAAATGCAGACCGGTCGTCGGCTCGTCGAGGATGTACATCGTGCGGCCGGTCGCGCGCTTTGCGAGCTCCTTCGCCAGCTTTACGCGCTGCGCTTCGCCGCCGGAAAGCGTCGTCGATGACTGGCCGAGCTTGATGTAGCCGAGGCCGACTTCATCGAGCGTGCGGAGGATGTTGTAGATCTTCGGGACGTTGCGGAACGTCTCGATGCCCTGCTCGACGGTCATGGCGAGGATCTCGGCGATCGACGCACCTTTGTACTTCACCTCGAGCGTCTCGCGGTTGTAGCGCTTGCCGCCGCAGACATCGCAGGTGACGTAGATGTCGGGCAGGAAGTGCATCTCGATCTTGATCTGGCCGTCGCCTTTGCACGCCTCGCAGCGGCCGCCCTTCACATTGAATGAGAAGCGTCCCGGCCCGTAACCGCGCATGCGCGCTTCCGGCGTCGCGGACATCAGGTTGCGCATCTCGGTGAAGAGCTGCGTGTACGTCGCGGGGTTCGAGCGCGGCGTGCGGCCGATCGGCGACTGATCGATTTCGATGACTTTGTCGAGGTGCTCCAGTCCGTCGATGCGCGCGTGCTCGCCCGGCGTGTCGAGGGAGTCGTAGAAATGCCGCGACAGCGCTTTGTAGAGGATGTCGTTCACGAGCGTCGATTTGCCCGAGCCGCTCACGCCGGTCACAGCGATGAAGACGCCGAGCGGGAACGTCACGTCGATGTTCTTGAGGTTGTTCTGCGTCGCGCCGCGGATCACCAGCTCGTTCTCACCGAGCGGCCGCCGCTGCGCCGGAACTTCGATCTTCACCTCGCCGCGCAGGTACTTCGCAGTCAACGATGACGGGAACGTCATCACCTGCTCCAGCGAGCCCTCGGCGACGATCTCGCCGCCGTGCACACCGGCGCGCGGCCCGAGGTCGATGATGTGGTCGGCGGTCTCGATCGTTTCTTCGTCGTGCTCGACCACGATCACCGTGTTGCCGAGCTCGCGCAGCTCGAGCAGCGATTCGATCAGCTTGCGGTTGTCGCGCTGATGCAGACCGATCGACGGTTCGTCGAGCACGTACAGCACGCCCATCAGCTTCGAGCCGATCTGCGTCGCGAGGCGGATGCGCTGCGCTTCGCCGCCGGAGAGCGTCGCGCCGCCGCGATCGAGCATCAGGTAGCCGACGCCGACCGCGTTCAGGAAGTGCAGCCGGTCGCGCACTTCCTTCAGGATCTTGCCCGCGATCTGCTCCTCGCGCGAGGAGAGGTTGATATCCTGGAAAAACGATTCCGCTTCGAGCAGTTGCTGTTTCACCACCTTGTCGATCGTCATCCCGGCGACCGTCACGCTCAATGCCTCGGGCTTGAGGCGGCGGCCGTTGCACTCCGGGCACTTCGCCGGCGTCATGAAGCGCTCGATCTCTTCCCGGACGTCGTCGTTGTCCGACTCGAGGTGGCGGCGCTTGAGCATCGGGACGAGTCCTTCGTACGTGCCGCTGTAGTTGTACGAGCTCTCGGAGCCCTGAAACGAAAAGCGGATCTTCTCTTCCGAGCCGTAGAGGATGCAGTTGCGCGCCTTCTGCGGCATCTTTTCCCACGGCGTCGAGACCGCGAACTTGTAGTGCTTCGCGAGCGTGTAGATCTGCTTGATGCGCCAGTTGTCCGCCCCTTCACGCCAGAGCGCGATCGCGCCGTCTTCGATCGACTTCGACGGATCGGGAACGATCTTCCGCTCGTCGATCTCCAGCAGCACGCCGAGTCCCGAGCAGCGCGCGCACGCGCCGAACGGCGAGTTGAAGGAGAAGAGCCGCGGCGTGATCTCACCGATGGAGATGCCGCAATCCGGACAGGCGTAGTTCTGGGAAAGCAGCTCCTCGGCAGGTGTCATCCTGAGGCGCGAAGACGCCGAAGGACCCGTATCGGATACGTCGCGCCGTCCTTCGGCAACGGGTCCTTCGCCCTCTGCGGGGCTCGGGATGACACGCGACGATTCGTGGTATCGGATCTTGACCAGTCCCTTCGACACGCGGGTCGCCGTCTCGAGCGAATCGGCGAGGCGTTGCGCGATCCCTTCTTTCACCACGATGCGGTCGATGCGGACGTCGATGTCGTGCTTTTTCTGCTTGTCGAGCGTCGGCGGATCGGACAGCTCGACTTCCTTGCCGTCGACGATGGCGTGGGTGAAGCCTTCCTTCACCATCTGCAGCATCTGCTTGCGGTACTCGCCCTTCTTGCCGCGGACGTACGGCGCGAGGATGGTGAACTTCGTGCCGGTGGGGAGCGAGAGGAGACGATCGACCATCTGCTGAATGGTCTGCGGATGGATCTCCTGACCGCAGCTCGTGCAGTGCGGAACGCCGATCGATGCGTAGAGCAATCGGAGGTAGTCGTAGATCTCGGTGACCGTGCCGACGGTCGATCGCGGGTTGCGCGAAGTCGTCCGCTGCTCGATGGAGATCGCGGGCGAGAGGCCTTCGATCGAATCGACGTCCGGCTTTTCCATCTGCTCCAGGAACTGCCGGGCGTATGCGGAGAGCGACTCGACGTAACGCCGCTGACCTTCGGCGAAGATCGTGTCGAACGCGAGCGACGACTTCCCGGAGCCGGAGACGCCGGTGATCACGACGAACTTGTTGCGGGGAATGACGACGTCGATGTTTTTGAGGTTGTGCTCGCGTGCGCCGCGAATGACGATCGAATCCATGGAACAGAATCTAACGTTTTCCGCCCGGCCGGGCTTCCCGTTCTACGTTGTGTAGGGCATGGTGTAGGGCGAGCTCTCCAGCTCGCCATGGTTCCAACTCCCGCCGTCTACAGCTCGTAGAAACTCTTCATGCCGCAGGACGCGGCGGAATCGCCTTCCCATACGCCTGCTCGAATGCCCGCCGCATCTCCTCGACATGCGGAATGAGATGCGCGTTCGCCGGATCGCGGGACAGCTCCTCCGCGGCGTAATAGACCTCGAGGCATTGCGCGAGCAGCTTTACGTGCGCTTCATCGATCGCGGCTTCGAGGTCGTCCGACATCGCTTCGACTGCATCGGCGACTGCAAGCAGTTCGAAGTCGTCGACGGAATCGGCGTGAATCGGACGCTCCACACGCGGCTGCGGCACTTGCGGAATGGCGTTTCGGATCTCGGCGAGCTTGCGCAGGATCGCTTCGGTATTCATGTTTGTCTCCAAATGATCGGGCGCACCCGGGTGCACCCCATCGACCGCGGATCAGCGGCCGTCATTCCAATACAGAGCGCCTGATCCGAAATAGACCGCGACTCTTTTGCCCGACGACGACGGCATACGAGCTCAGGCGCGCACCTGTACAGCCCGTAAAATCGCTTGTCTTGTCCGCACTTCTGCTTTATCTGGCCACGTCCGGCGGAACGGCGTACGTCTGGAGCCGCTTCGTGCAGCCGGTCACGCGCGTCGCGGCGATCGTGACGATCCTTCTCCCTCTCTGCTTCACCGGACGCGCTCTGCTCACCGGGCGGGTGTATGCGCCGATCGATCTCCCGTTCGTGTCGGAGCCGCTGCATTCGCACCGCGGCAGCTTCGGCGTCGGCGATCCGCACAACCCGATGCTGCTCGATCTGGAGCAGATGATCATGCCGTGGCGCGCAGCGGTGCGCGAGGCATGGGGACGCGGCGAGTGGCCGCTGCTCGACCCGCACATGCTCTGCGGCGACATCCTCGCTGCGGCCGCGCAACCGGCGCCGTACGATCCGGTGGAGCTGCTCGCGCTGCTGATCCCGCTCGCGCCGTCACTCACCTTCTGCGCGGCGATGACGTTCTTTCTCGCCGCGTTCTTTGCCCACGCACTGGCGCGGTCGCTCGGATGCAGCGACTCCGCGGCGTTCGTCGCCGCGGCGGGGTGGATGTGCTCCGCGAACATGGCGCTGTTCGTCGGCTGGCCGATCGCGCGCGCGTGGGCGCTGCTGCCGCTCGTCCTCTTCGCCGTGCGGCGCATCGCGCAGGAGCCGCTCGTACGTCACGCAGTCCTGCTGACCATCGCTCTGACGCTGGAGATCCTGGCCGGTCATCCGGAGACGCTGCTGCATGTCGTCGCCGTGGCGATCGCATACGGCATCGCGCAGCGTCCGTCCCGCCGCGCGATGGCGCTGGCATGCATTTCCGGACTCGTCGCTCTTGCCCTCACGGCGGTCTTCCTGCTCCCGTTCCTCGACGCGATGCCGCAGACGGTTCAGCATTCGGTCCGCAGCGAATTCGCCCGCCAGACGTATCCGGTCAGCTACAGCGATATCCGGATGAGAATCCGCGGCTGGCTGATGCCGTGGAAGCCGCGCGCGGCCGACAGCGGCGGCATCGGCTTTCTCGTCCTGGCCCCCGCTCTCGCATCTCTCGGCCTTGCCCGCCGCCGGCGCGACACATTCGTTTTCCTCGCACTGGCCGTGGTGTGCGGCGGGATCGGCATGAACATTCCGCCGTTCGTCCACATCGTCCATTCGCTGCCCGTTTTCAATCTAGCGATCAACGAGCGGATGATCTTCGCCGCCGACTTTTCGCTTTCGATTCTGGCCGCGCTGGCGATCGATGCCTTGCCGAATCTGACCGGGATCCTGATCGCCGGCCTGATCGTCGTCGAGCGCGTGATGGAGGTCGGCTCGATCTATCCCTCGCTCCCCCAGCGCGCGTTCTATCCGCAGGTGCCGGCGATCGCCGCCATTCCGCGCTCGGCCGAGCCGTTCCGCATCGCGGCAACGCAAGCGCTCTTCGTTCCCGGCGCCGCCGCGTTCTACGGTCTCGAAGATGCGCGCGGCAACTCCGCGATGACCAACACGCGGCTGGCAATGACGTATCCGCTCTGGTCGGTCGACCAGCCGGTCTCGTTCAACCGGATCGACGACGGGACGAAGCCGTTTCTGTCGTTCCTGAATATCCGCTATCTCTTCACGCCGCTCGATTCCACCCTGCCGTCGCCGCAGTGGAAGCTGCTCGCCCGGGACAGAGGAGCGCAATTGTTCGAGAACACCGCCGCCGCGCCGCGCGCGTTCATCCCGGCGGTGATCTCGTACCGGCCGAGCGGGCGCCGCGTGCTCGCCGAAATGCTGGCGGCGAATGAGTTCACCAGGCGCGTCTGGATCGAAGCGCCGGAGCACTCCGCGCAGGACGTCGCCAACGGCTCCGGCCGCGTGACCGCGCATCGGGCGAAGCTCGGCCTCGAGCTCGACGCGACGATGCAGCGTGCGGGATGGATCGCGATCTCCGAGACGGCGTGGCGCGGCTGGCGGGTGTACATCGATGGCGTTCGCGTGCGGCACCGCATTGCCGATCACGCGTTCATCGGCGTGTATGTCCCCGCAGGCCGGCATCACGTGCGGCTGATCTTTTTGCCTGATGCATTCACGCGCGGCCGCGCGATCAGTTTCGCCACGCTCGGCCTGCTGGCGATCGGCTTCGCCATCCGTGCGAGGCGTCACTGATGCCGCCGCTGTTCGTGCTTCCGGGGATCGGCGCCGACGGCCGGCTCTTCGATGGACAACGGGCCGTCCGCGACATCCGGACGATCGACTGGATCACGCCGGCGCATCGACGCGAGACCCTGCACGATTACGCAGCCCGCCTCGCCAGTGCGCTGGCAATCGACGGCCCG
>DATEZA010000223.1:0-8571 GCA_035255945.1 Thermoanaerobaculia bacterium | reverse complement strand
GTGCGAGGTCGGAGGCGGTCCGGCCGCGATAGAACGCCTCTTCGACGAGCTGTCGCGCGGTTGGTGGACCCCCAACCATTTGACTTACGGGCGCCGAGGCGGAATGGGTTTGTTGCTGCTGAAGGGCGCGGTCCCGGACGGTGCGGAGGAGCCAGGCCTCGGGCGAGCCGAACTGCGCGTCGTAGCCGCGAAGGAGGGCGAACGTCTCCTCCAGCGCGCGCGCCGCGGCGCTGCGGTCGCTGGTGATGCGCAACGCGACCGCGAAGAGCTGCGGAGCGTGGCGGTCGTACAGGTCGGAGAGCTCCATGGCTTAAAGATAAACCTGAAACTTGAAAGCTGAAACCTGAAGTGGCCGCTCGCGCCGGCTCCCTTTCAGGTTTCAGGTTTCAGATTTCATGTTTCAGAAGCGAAGAGCCGCGGAGCGTGGCGGTCGTTAGAGGTCGGAGAGCTCCATGCCCGAAGATAAACCTGAAACCTGAAACCTGAAGTGGCCGCTCGCGCCGGCTCCCTTTCAGGTTTCATGTTTCATGTTTCAGGTTTCAAATCTGCCGTTCGCCGCGTGGGATCGACCGTTCACGAATGCTTCGTTGCCATGATGTGCCGCTGCGCCCGACACTCGCCCGCATGCACAAACGGATCACGTCGCTCGATGCCGTGCGCGGAGTCGTGATGATCCTGATGGCGATCGATCACGTGCGCGTCTACTCCGGCGTTCCGGCCGGCGGCCCGGCGCCGGGCGTCTTCTTCACGCGCTGGATCACGCACTTCGTCGCGCCCGCATTCATCTTCTTCGCCGGCACCGCCGCGTATCTGCACGGACGCAAAGTCGCGAACCTGTCGAAGTTTCTCGTCACGCGCGGCGTGTGGCTGATCGTCCTCGAACTGACGGTCATCCGCATCTTCTGGACATTCAACTTCGACTTCGCGCACTACGACCTCGCCGGCGTGATCTGGGTCATCGGCTGGTCGATGATCGTGCTCGCGGCGGCGATTCATCTGCCGCGCGGCGTGCTGGCGGCGGTCGCGATCGCGATCATCGCGCTGCATAACCTGATTCCACACGTCGACGATCCGAACCCGCTGCTGAAGATCCTCTACTTCGGCGGACCGGTCGGACCGTTGTTCATCCTCTACGTGATCGTGCCGTGGGCCGGCGTGATGATGGCCGGCTATGCGTTCGGTCCGGTGATGGAGCTGCCGGCGGAGCGGCGCCGTGCGATCTCGCTCCGCATCGGCGCGTTCGCGACCATGCTGTTCGTGATCCTGCGCTGGCTCGACATCTACGGCGATCCGCGCCCGTGGCACGGCAAAGGCGCGCTGTTCTTCATCAACACGACGAAGTACCCGGCCTCGCTCCTCTTTCTGTTGATGACGCTCGGTCCGATGCTGATGCTGCTCGCGTGGGCGGAATCGTGGAACAGCGACATCCTGACGACGTTCGGCCGCGTGCCGATGTTCTACTACCTGCTGCACATTCCGCTGATCCATGTGGCGGCATGCGTCGTGTCGCTGATCCGCGAAGGACGCGTCGATCCGTGGCTGTTCGGCAACCTTCCCGTCGATCCGCCGCCGCTGCCGCCCGGCTATCAGTGGCCGCTCGGATTGCTCTACCTCGTGTTCGCGATCTGCGTCGCGCTGCTTTACTTCCCATGCCGGTGGTACGCGCGCCTTCGCGCGACCTCGCAATCGAAACTGCTCAGCTATGTTTGAGAAACTGAGAAACTGAGACACGGAGAGACGGAGAAACGGAGAAACTGAGAGACGGAGGAGCAACGGCCCGCTCAGTCTCTTCGTTTCTCAGTCTCTCCGTCTCTCAGCGTCTCAATTTCATATGCGCCTGCGTCCCTGGATGCTCGTCTCCGCTGCCTGGATCGGTCCCGCGATCCTCGGCGCGATCGACCAGATCGCGCAGCGGTCGCTCAGCGGTGAGCCGGTCGATCTGCGCGCGACGCTGTTCGAGAGCGGCGACTGGCTCCTCTACGCGCTGCTCACGCCGTTCGTGTTCGCGTTATCCGCGCGATGGCCGCTCGCCCGTCCGCACATCGTGCCGCGCGCGATCCTGCATCTGATCTTCGCGCTGCTCTTCTGCGTCGCGTGGGCCGGCGCGGGGACGCTGCTGAAGATCGCGCTGCAGCCGAATGCGTTGTGGGGACCGCCGCACATGCATTTCCTGCGCTGGCTCTTCATCACGCTGCCATTCGGCGTCGCGGTGTATCTCGCCGTTGCCGGCATCGAGCACGCGGTCCGTTATTTCGTGGCGATGGCGCGGCTGTCGGAGCAGCTCTCGAGCGCGCGGCTCGCGGCGTTGCAGGCGCGCGTCAATCCGCACTTCCTCTTCAACACGCTGAACACGATCGGCGTGCTCGTGCGCGAAGGCGATCAGCAGAATGCGACGCGGATCATCGAGCAGTTCAGCGACGTCATGCGGCGCACGCTGCGCCAGCGCGGACACGAAGTGATGCTCAGCGATGAGCTCGAGCTCGTGCACCAATACCTCGGCATCGAACAGGCGCGATTCGCCGATCGATTGCGCGCCGAGTTTCAGATCGATGACGCTGCGCTTTCCGCGGCGGTACCGACGTTCTCGGTGCAGCAGCTGGTCGAGAACGCGATCCGGCACGGCATCGCGAAGAGCACCGAGGGTGGGGTGGTGGTGGTGCGGGCGCGGCGGGAAGGCGAGGTGGTGGTCATCGACGTGATCGATGACGGCGCGGGACTGGCCGGCGATCCGTACGTGCCGGGACATGCGATCGAGAACACGCGCGAGCGTCTGCGCGCGCTGCACGGAGAGCGAGCGTCGCTCACCATCGAGGCGAATCCGCCGCGCGGTACGATCGCCACCATGCGGCTGCCGTATCGTGAGATCGCGCTGGAGGCGGACCTTGCCTAGGCTGCTGGTGCTGATCGCGGACGATGAGCCCGCGGCGCGGCGCGGCGTGCGGCAATTGCTCGCGCGTTACGAGAACTTCGTCGTCGCCGGCGAGTGCCGCAACGGCGCGGAAGTGCTCGCGGCGCTGGACACCATCGCGGCCGACGTCATCTTTCTCGACATCCAGATGCCCGGCATCAACGCGTTCGAAGTCATCCGGCGACGCGGGCCCGCGCGAATGCCGATCGTCGTTTTTCTCACCGCGTATGACGAGTACGCGATCCGCGCGTTCGAAGTGCAGGCACTCGATTACCTCGTGAAGCCGGTGTCGGACGCGCGTTTCGCCGCGACGATCGAACGGATCTCGCGGCAGCTCGAAATATCGCCGTCGCAACCGCCCGGCTTCGTCATCACCACTTCGACCGGCGTGACGGTGCTGCCGGTGCGCCGGGTCGACTGGATCGAATCCGCCGGGACATACGCGCGACTCTGGATCGGTCGGCGCAGCTATCTCATCCGGCAGTCGCTGCGCGATCTCGAGGAGCGGCTCCGCGCGTACGGCTTCGCCCGCGCACATCGCCGCGCGCTCGTCTGTCTCGATCGCGTGCGGACGCTCGGCGCGCGCTCGGCGGTGCTGGAATCGGGGACCGAGATCGAGATCTCGCGCCGTCAACGGGCGGCGTTCGTGGCGGCGCTGCGGGCGCAGAGCGTCAGCGCCACTCGCCCGGCGGCTCATTCGGCGGCCTCGCGATCGCGCCCGATCAGTCGCCGGCCGAGACGGCCGCCGACTGCGGACGAGACGTCCGCGCTCCACATCGCAGAAGCCGGCATCGAGCGCGATCTCGCCGATCGACTGCGTCGAGTTTTTGCGCGACAGGGGCGGCGAGTTTCTCCGGTTCATCGTCGCTAACGGCGCGCGGCGCATTTGTCTTGGAGACGATTTGCGGGTTTGAACGTAGATTGCGCGTATGAACTGGCTGATCAAGAACTTCCTGCGCGGACTGGTGATCGTCGTGCCGATCGCGCTCACGATCTACATCGTTTACGAAGTCTTCATCCGCATCGACCGCCTGCTGCCGTATCACATGCCGCCCGGCGCGGGATTCGGGATCCTGATCGCGGTCATCGTGCTGATCGGCGCGCTCGCATCGAACTTCGTCGTGCGGCGCTTCCTGCGGCTGACGGATGCGATCTTCACCCGCGCGCCGCTGGTGCGGCTCATCTACGCATCGCTGAAAGACCTGCTCGAGGCGTTCGTCGGCGACAAGAAGCGGTTCGACCGGCCGGTGAGCATCGCGATCACCGAGGACGTCCGCACTCTCGGCTTCGTCACCCAGGACGATCTCGCGTTTCTGTCGATGCCGGGACAGGTCGCGGTGTACATGCCGTTTTCGTACAGCATGTCGGGCTGCGTGATCGTCGTGCCGGCCTCGCGGGTCACGCCTTTGCAAGCGGACAGCGCGAGCGTGATGGCACTGATCGTTTCAGGAGGGGTGTCGCGAGTCTAGACAGCGGACAGCAGACAGCAGACAGCGGGAGAACGACGCGCGTCCGCTGTCTGCTGTCTGCTGTCTGAACCTCGTGTCTTGCATCACAAACTGTTTTCGATATGATCGCCCCCGCCTGCTCGCAGCAGCACCCACGCAGCTCCTCTGTTGAAATCTAACCTGGACGGTAGGTAGCAGCCTCGATGGCGCAGATCTTCCACCGAAGCACAAACACCTTCTCGCGCGCCACGATTTTTGGCGCGGTCTTCTTCATCGGCTTCATTCTCTGGGTCATCGGCGGCATCGTTCGCTCGCCATATTTCACGAACCAGGGGATCGAGCGCGAGCAGCCGGTTCCGTTCTCCCATCAACATCACGTCGCGGGCCTCGGCATCGACTGCCGCTACTGCCACACCACCGTCGAAACGTCCGCCTTCGCCGGCATCCCGCCGACGCAGACCTGCATGAACTGCCACGCGCAGATCTGGACGAATGCCGACATGCTCGCCCCCGTCCGCGCGAGCTTCGCGACGAACAAGCCGATCGTCTGGAGCCGCGTGCATCGGCTGCCGGACTTCGTCCACTTCAACCACAGCATCCACATCAACAAAGGCATCGGCTGCGCGAGCTGCCACGGCCGCATCGACAAGATGGCGCTGACGTATCAGGCGTCGCCGCTGACGATGTCGTGGTGCCTCAGCTGTCACCGCGATCCGTCGAAGTTCGTCCGGCCGCGCTCCGAAGTCTTCAACATGAACTATGTCGCGAAGGACCAGGACGTCCTCGGACCGAAGCTGATGAAGGAATACGGCGTCAAGTCGATGATCGCCTGTTCGACGTGTCACTACTAATGAGCGAAAGCAAAGCACTCGATTTCAAGGAATTCCGCAAGCGCGTCGGCGACCTGCGCGGCAGGGAGTACTGGCGCAGCCTCGAGGAGCTCTCGCGCGACGAGAGCTCGTTCGACGAGTTCTTCCATGAGGAGTTCCCGCAGCAGGCCGTGGCTCTCGACAAAGGGGTCGACCGCCGCGATTTCATGAAGCTGATGGGCGCCTCGGTGGCCATGGCCGGACTTGCCGCATGTCAGCAACCCGCGCAATCCATCGTTCCGTACGTCCGCCAGCCGGAGAACTACGTCCCCGGCACGCCGCTCTTTTTCGCCACCGCGATGACACTCGGCGGATTCGCGACCGGCGTCCTCGCCGAATCGCACACCGGACGTCCGACGAAGATCGAAGGCAATCCCGATCATCCGTCATCGCTCGGCGGCACCGACGCGTTCATGCAGGCGTCGGTCCTCAACCTCTACGATCCCGACCGCTCGCAGGTCGTCCGCCACATGGGCGATGTCTCGACCTGGAGCGATTTCATCGCCGCGCTGCAGCCGGTGCTCAAGAATCCGGGCGGCCTTCGCCTCCTGACGCAGACCATCACCTCGCCGTCGCTCGGCGACCAGATCACGAAGCTGCTGGCCGCGCTCCCGGGGATGAAGTGGCATCAGTGGGAGCCGGTCAACGGCGACAACGTGCGCGAAGGCGCCCGTCTCGCGTTCGGCTCGTACGTTCATCCCGTCTATCACTTCGACAAAGCGAACGTCGTCGTCTCCCTCGGCTCCGACTTCATGGGAACCGGACCGGGACATCTGCGCTACGCACGCGACTTCATGAGCCGCCGCCGCGTGCGCAAAGGTGTGACGTCGATGAACCGCCTGTACGCGTTCGAGTCGATGCCGACCAGCACCGGCACGAGCGCCGATCATCGCTGGCCCGTGCGTCCGTCGCAGATGGAGTCGATCGCCAGATCGCTCCTCGCAGGCAACGGCGAGAGCCACATCGCCGCGATCGTCCGCGATCTGAAAGCCAACCCCGGCGCGAGCATCGTCATCGCCGGCGACGAACAGCCGCCGGTGGTGCATGCGATCGCGCACGCGATCAACCAGGCGCTCGGCAATCACGGCACGACGATCACCGTCATGCAGAGTCCCGAGGTGCAGCCGGTCAATCAGCTGGAGTCGCTGCGCGAGCTCGTCACCGACATCAACGCCGGCAAAGTGCAGGCGCTGGTCATGCTCGGCGGCAACCCGGTCTTCGACGCACCGGCCGATTTCAAATTCGTGGACGCGTTTCAGAAAGTTCCGTTCCGCGCGCACCTCTCCCACTACTACGACGAAACCTCGGAGCTCGTGCACTGGCACATCCCCGAGACGCATTACCTCGAGGCGTGGGGCGACGGCCGCGCGCACGACGGCTCGGTCTCGCTGCAGCAGCCGCTCATCGCGCCGCTGTACAACGGACGACATGCCTCCGAGGTGCTCGGGGCGATGCTCGGCGGACTCGATCAGTCGCCGTACGACGTGGTCAAGGCGTACTGGTTCAGCAAAGGATTCAACGATCAGACGTTCCGCAAAGCGCTGCACGACGGCGTGATCGCGAACAGCGCGATGCCCGCCGCCGGCGGTGCCGCTGCCGCCCCAACAATCCAACAACCCAACAACCCAACAACCGGCCTCGAGCTGGAAATCAAACCCGATCCCACCATTTACGACGGCCGCTTCGCCAACAACGGCTGGCTCCAGGAGCTGCCGAAACCGCAGACGAAGATCACGTGGGACAACGTGCTGATCGTCAGTCCGAAAACGGCCGCGGATCAGAAGATCGGTCCCGATCCGGCGCTGGTGAATGAGCGCACGACGGTGCTGGCCGAGGTCACGTATCGCGGCCGCAAGATGCGGCTGCCGGTGTGGGTCATGCCGGGTCAGCCGGACAACGTTCTCACCATCTTCTTCGGCTACGGCCGCAAGCGCGGCGGCAAAGTCGCGAACGACACCGGCTTCAACACGTACGTGCTGCGCGACTCCGATGCGCTGCATCACGGCTCGGGCGTGCAGGTCTCGCCGGTCGACGACACGTATCGCATCGCCTGCACGCAGGAGCATCAGAGCATCAATCCGCAGGACGAAGGCAATCAGGGAGAGCGCGGCATCATCCGCAGCGCGACCTTCGCCGCGTATCAGAAGGATCCGAACTTCGCGAAGAGGGAAGAAGAGCGCGAAGACATATCGATGTGGCCGGCGTACGACTACTCGAAGGGCAACGCGTGGGGGATGGTCATCGACACGACCGTCTGCACCGGCTGCAACGGCTGCGTGATCGCGTGTCAGTCGGAGAACAACATTTCGATCGTCGGCAAGGCGGAAGTGCTGCGCGAGCGGGAGATGCACTGGCTGCGCATCGACCGCTACTTCCGCGGACCGGCCGAGAACCCCGAAGTCTTCAACCAGCCGGTGCCGTGCATGCAGTGCGAGAACGCGCCGTGCGAGCCGGTCTGTCCGGTCGGCGCGACGTCGCACAGCAGCGAAGGTCTGAACGACATGACCTACAACCGCTGCGTCGGCACCCGCTACTGCTCGAACAACTGCCCGTACAAAGTGCGGCGGTTTAATTTCTTCCACTACGCCGACTACGACACGCCCGCGCTCAAGCCGATGCGCAATCCCGACGTCACGATCCGCACCCGCGGAGTGATGGAGAAGTGCACGTACTGCGTGCAGCGCGTCAACGCGGCGCGCATCCGCGCGGAGAAGGAGAACCGCCTCGTGCGCGACGGCGAAGTCACCACCGCATGCGCCCAGGCGTGTCCGACCGAAGCGATCGTCTTCGGCAACATCAATGATGAGAAGAGTCGCGTGCGGCAACTGAAGGAAGAGCCGACGAATTACGGGCTGCTGGAAGAGCTGAACACGAGACCGCGGACGACGTATCTGGCGGCCATTAAGAATCCGAATCCAGAGATCAGGGGATAAGAGGCAAAAGCGAAATGCAGAATTCAGAATTCAGAATTCAGAATGAAGAATTGAGGTGGCGCTTCGCGCACGTCTTCATTCTCGATTTTTCATTCTGAATTCTGAATTCTGCATTCTGATTTTTCAGAACCATGGCTCAAAAAGATCTCACCCCCGTCCACGAGATCCGTCCCACGACGGAGCTCCAGATTCCGGACCGGTTCATTCCCGTTCCGACTCTCGAGCCGGGACACACCTTCGCTTCCGTCACCGATCACATCAGCTCCATCGTTCTGCGCAAGAAGACGCCGATCGGCTGGCTCGTCGGCTTCGGCTTCTCGTGCATCCTGATGGGCATCCTCACCGTCACCATCGCCAAGCTGATCTTCGTCGGCGTCGGCATCTGGGGCATCAACCATCCGGTCGGCTGGGGC
>DATEZA010000222.1:0-7786 GCA_035255945.1 Thermoanaerobaculia bacterium | reverse complement strand
TCGTGCCGACCTATCCCGGCGACGACGAACTGATGCGCAGTCCGCTCTTCCGCGCGCTGCGAGCGAACCTCGCGTCGGTCGATCGAACCCTCACGGATATCATGCAACCGTCATCCCGAGCGTAGTCGAGGGACCTGGGTGGGCGGTGGCGCGCAGATCGTGCCGCCCATCCCCCGGGTCCCTCGACTACGCTCGGGATGACGGTTGCTCACCATGCTCGATCGCTTCAAGGTCAAAGGCGTTTTCTGGCGCCAGTTTCTTCGCTGGGCGGTGCTGAACATCCCGCTCTGGCTCGAGCCGCAGGTCATCGCGTTCTGGTCGCTTTTCTTTCTGCTGTGGGGACCGGGACGCCGCGGCGTGATGCGCAATCTCACGGCGATCAAGCCCGGCTCGGGACGAATCGCGAACTTCTTCCGCACGTACCGCGTCTTCTGGAATTACGCCTGGACGATCACCGACAACGCGCGCTTCAAGGAGCTGCGCCTCACTCCGGAATGGTCGTTCATCGGACGCGAGCACTTCGAGCCGCTCGTCCGCGAACAAAGCGGCGCGATCATCCTCACCGCGCACATGGGCTCGTACGACCTCGGCGCGCATCTCTTCGCCGCATCGACGACGCGGCGGATCGTGATGATCCGCGCGCCGGAAGTCGATCCGACGACGCGCCGGTACGAGGAGTCGCTGATCGGCCGCACGACCGATGACGGGCTGCGCGTCGGCTTCAACACGACGGGCGACCTCGCGTTCGAGCTCCTCGATGCGGTGCAGCGCGGCGAGATCGTCGCGATCCAGGGCGATCGCGTCACGCCCGGCATCGCCACGACGCCGGTCACGCTCTTCGGGCGCAAAACGCAGATCCCGAGCGGACCGTTTGCGCTCGCGATGGCGGCGCGCGTGCCGATCCATCCGATGTTCGTCGTGCGCACCGGCCTGCGCAGCTACGCGCTCGTGAGCGGCGAGCCGATCGTCGTCGAGCGCGCCGGACGCACGCGCGACTTCGGTCCGGCGATCGCGAAATGGATCGCGCAACTGGAGAGCGTGATCCGCGAGTACTGGTTCCAGTGGTTCGCGTTCGAGCCGTTTTTCGAGGAGAACGGGTGAACCGGTACTACGCGACGTCGCTCGTGTTTTCGGTCATCGTCGCGTGCTATTTCATCGCGGCGCTGCCGTGGCCGTGGTGGGTGCCCGCCATTCTGCTGCTGAGCCTCATCACCCAGATTCCGATGTACATCCTCGGGCTGCTGATCGGCGATCGGAACAATCTGCACGCGCAATCGATGATGCTGTCGGCGCTGTTGCTCGCCGCGACCATCTACTTTGCGATGCAAAGTGGATGGGTGCACTGGATCGCGTGGTCCGTGTTCGTGCTGCCGGCATTCCTGGCCTATCCGACGCTCGTCCCGAACAGCCAGTGGCTCGGCCCGGTGATCACGCACTTCGAGACATCGGACAACGAGCTCTGGCTGACGATCGATGACGGTCCGACCTCGGACACACCCGCGCTGCTCGACCTGCTCGACGCACGCGGCGTGAAGGCGACGTTCTTCGTCAAAGGAAAGCTCGCGACGGATTTGCGGAGCATCACCGATCGCGGACACACGATCGGCAATCACTCGTACTCGCATCCGAGCGGCACGTTCTGGTGCCTCGGGCCGCACGCGATCGAGCGGGAGATCGATCGCGGAGTTCCGTCGAAACTGTTTCGCGCACCGGTCGGAATGAAGAACCCGTTCGTGCATCCGGCGCTCGCGCAGCGCGGGATGAAGCTCATCGGCTGGAGCGCCCGCGGATTCGATGCGACGGTCAGCGATGCCGATCGCGTCGTCGCACGCATCGCGTCGCGACTCGAACCGGGCGCGATCGTCGTCGTGCACCAGGGACGCGAGTGGTCGCTTCGCTGCATCGATCGCGTCATCGACGAAGCGCAGCGCCGCGGCTATCGATTCGTGATTCCCGACGAAGCCCGGCTGCGTGCCGGAGTGCGGTAGCTTGCTACCGCCGCACTCCGGTCAGCGGCTGAAGACGAAGAGGTAGTTGTTGAACGGACTGCGGCCCCACATCGGGATCACTTCCGCGCTGAAGCCGTCGAATGCGGCGACGATCGATTCACGCGCCGGAAACTCGAGCCGCTCCCCTTTCAGCCAGCCGATCGCGCGGGCGAACGTCTCTTCGATGTACGTCGCGCGATAACGCCAGGAGCCGTCATTGATCGCATCGCGGATGATCGCCACGCCGCCCGGTGCGACGCACGAAGCTGCGTTGCGAAGGATGCGCTGCTGATCGTCCCGGTCGAAATAGTGCAGGACATCGAGCAGCGCGACATTGCCCTGAAAATCGATCGGATCGCGCACGTCAGCGACGTTGAATTCATCCGCCGACGCTTTGCGCGCGGCATCGATCTTGCGCGCGTCGTGATCGATGCCGATGATCGGAGCGCGAAAGCCGCGAAGGCGAAGCGAGAGCGCGAGGAGTCCGACGCCGCAGCCGAGATCGAGCAGCGGCAGCTCCGGCAATCGCGATGCAACCGCGGCGTAGACCGGATCGCGCGCGAGCTTCGAGCGTGCGTAGTTGCGAAGAAATCGCGAGTCGTAGAGCGCCGCGACGTCCTGCGTCACGGTGACACGTGCTCGATGAGGTCGATGAGCTCCGGCAGGTTGAACGGCTTCGGCAGGATCGCTTTCACGCCCATCTGCAGAAATGCCGCCGGGTCGTGGCGCAGATGCGCGGAGACGACGATGATCGGCACCTTCGTGATGTGTCCCGTCTCCTGCAGGCGCTGCAGGAAATCCCAGCCGTTGACGTCGGGCATGGCGAGATCGAGCAGCACGACGTCGGGATGATGAATGACGAGCGCGCGCTGCCCTTCCGCGCCGTCGCCGGCGAGCAGGACCTGGAAGCCGTGATGCCGCAGCGCCGCGGCGACCATGCCGCGCAGCGGAAGGTCGTCGTCGATGACGAGCACACATTTGCGGTCGACATCGGCGATCCGCTTGTCGCGTCCGTTGCTGCCCTGCGGCTGTACTTCGTTCATGCGAGGGAAATTTTACGATGCATGAAGCAAGCCGGGCTAGAAGAGGTCGGAGTCGCCCCAGGTGTAGTAAAGCGATTCGCGCATCCGCGCCACCGCGTCCTGCATCACGAACGGAACGCACATCACGGAGAGATCCTGCGGCTCAGGATGCGTGACGAACCCGGCGTCGCGCAGCATCACGTCGAACCACGACGGCCGCGGCGGAAACCAGCCTTCGACGAGCTCGACCGGATAGGACGACACGACGTGCCGGAGCAGGATCGTGAATGCATCGGGGAAGTTCGGATCGAAGAGTGCGTCGCCGATCGTGAAGCGATTCTCACGGATGCGGAAGACGATCCAGCCTGCGAGCTTGCGCCATTTGCGGATGGCGATCAGGACATAGCGATGGTCGGGATTCTGGAGATATCGCCAGCGGAGGTATTGCGCGTTGCGCTCGACGAGGAAGCGGTAGAAAGGGGCGACGCGGGCGAAGAATGCGTCGTATTCGGACGTCACTTCGGTGACCAGCTCGAGTTGGTAGCCGAGGGCCCAGCGTCGGAGGCGGCCGACAGGCGGAGGCGCCTGTCGCACACGGTAGGTGACGGGCTCGACGCGATCGCTGCGCAGGAAACGGAGCGAGAACTTCTGGATGTTCGCGACGTTGAAGCCGTAGTTGAACGCCACGTTTCGTTCCGCGAAGTGCTCGTAGAAATGCAGCGCGGTGCGGCCGAGAATCGAGGTCGGACCGCGGCCGATATGGCGAATCGAGGGGTCGGTCATCGTGTCGCCGATCTGATTCGCGAGCACGCGTTTGCCGTCGATGACGAACGGCATCGGATAGCCGGCGTAGTGGCCGAGAAGTTTCCCGGCGTCGTCGAATGCGAGGCTGATGCGCGTGCGGCCCCACGGATCGTTTTCGAATTTCCAGCGCCAGCTTTCGAGTGAGCGCGGCGAGTGAAACGAGCGCGCGAAGAGGTCGAGGATCTGCTGCTCGTCGCCCGCCTCGTAGCTGCGGATCACCACATCAACGGGCATGCGTCGGTTCTACGGAGCGGATGGCGCGCACGTTGATCGGCGCGCCCGCGCGGCGGCGTGCGATGACGCGAATCGATCCCGAGGTCACGAGCAGCGGATCGGGAAGCATCGGCAGGATGGCGCGCGCGATGGCGCCCAAGCGCGGCAGGCGCGTGGTGAGCCAGTGGCGGAGGAACTTGTGATCGCGATACTCGAAGTCGGGCACGATCGACTGGATCTCGAAGCCGGAGTGCTCGAGCAATTCGATCAACGCGGAGCGCGAATAGAGGATCAGATGCGTGCGGAAGTTGTGCATCATCCGCTTGCGCTCGGTCAGCAGATACAAAAATCCCTCGGTGTCGAACGTGGTGAGGAAGAGCGTTCCGCCCGGCTTCAGCAAGTCCTTTACGCGGCCAAGTGCATCGTGCGGATCGGACATGTTCTCGAAGACGTGGAACATCGCGATTGCATCGAATGCGGGCCCGGTGTTGACGAAGTTCTGCAGCGCCGCGCAGTAGACCTCGAGACCCCTCGCACGCGCGGCGCGCGCGGCGGCGGACGCGTGATCGATGCCGACGTATTCATAGTCGCGCGACGCGGCGGCGGCAAAGCTCGCGTCGCGAACACCGACTTCGAGCAGACGCGCGCGCTGCGGAATGTCGCGGCGAACGTTCGCCAGCCGGCGCAGCGACGTTTTCTCGCGCGCGTTGCGCGAGTGCACGGTGTCATCGAGTGCATCGCCCGCCGGCGTGTATGCGCGCAGCTCGCGATGGACCGGCAATCCCTCTTCGTCCGGATCAAAACGATTCAGGTAACGGCACTTGCAGCGATGACAGGCGCGGACGATGTTGCCCGGGATCTGCGCCCAGCTCCAGACTTCGTTCGAGAAACAGACGGGACAGCGGCGCGCCGCGCGGTAGTGCATGCGGCGATCGTTCATGCGGATGGCGATCAGTGACGGCAATCCGCTGACGCCGCCGAACGTGCGCTCCGGCATTTGTTTCGAATCGCAATGAACCTGAATCGGCTCGACACGGAAGCCGTACTTGTTCGCGAGGAACGCGATCTCGAGCTCGCATCCGCCGCCGGTGAGCTTCGATTCGCCGACGACGAATTTCGCGGCGGATGCGGAGAAGGCCTTCAGTCGAATGGCCGGATCGGGAAGCACCGGCACGAGGAACCAGCGCAGCAGCGGATGGCGCGTGTCGTCGTCGTTGTGATGCGTGGTGGCGAAGACGATGTCGGTTGCGCCGGAGTCGATCATGGCGACGGCGTCGCCGATCGCGCCGACCGGATACGGGAGCTCGGGATCGGCGACGACGACGATGTCGCCCTTCGCCTCCGACACGCCCCGCCGCACCGCCGCGCCGTACGTCGCTTCGGCGATCGGCAGGATCTCGAACTGCAAGCCGGTCGAGGCGAGAAAACGCTCGATGGCTTGCCGGGCCGCAATCGGTGGTGAGCCGGACCCGATCAGCGGCATCAGCACCGACACGCTGGTCGAGCTCATGGCCGTATTCTACGCGCCCACGCGGCGGCGACACGGCCGGTGCGCCGCTCGACGGCGCGCATGTAGATCACGTCGCCGCGCCAGCTCTGCAGTACCTCGGGCGGGAGGTCGCTGTTGTCAAAACAACCTGCAGCGGTGGCGAAGTTGGCGAGTGGAGAGGCCTCGAAAACGAAGTCGCCGCTCGTTGCAGGGAATCCCTCGACTGCGCTCGGGACGACACCGAGGGGCGGCTGTTCGAGCTTCTTCAGCAGGCGCGCGAGGAAGGGGCCGTTCCACTTTTCGAGATAACGCAGCTCGCTTTGCGCGTAGCGCGCAGCTGCTTCGCTCGAGACCTGGCCCGCGCTTTGGTTGTAGAGATGCCGCACGCGCGCGGAGGGAACGTAGACGATGCGTCCGTGAATGCGCCGGAGAAAATCGGTTTCTTCGAAGTAGAGCGCGAAACGTTCGTCGAACGATGGCGCATTGCGATGAAAGGCCATGACGGCTCCGGACAGCGCGGGCACTTCGGTCGTTTCGCTCAACGACCAGAACTTCACGCGTTGCAGGAACCGCCGGCGATCGCGCGTCTGCATCCACGCATGCGAGCGGCTGGCGAGCACTTCATCGATCTTCTGCCACGCCGTGTGCAGATCGGATGGCGGCAGGATCCAGCGATGTGCGTCATCCCAGAAAAGCGCAGGCCCGGCAACCGCTGCGTCTTTCAACGCATCGACGAGCGCATCGATCGCATGCTGCGCGAAGAGCACATCGGGATTGGCGACGATGACGATGTCGCCGCTGCAATGTGCGCGTCCGTCGTTGATGCCGCCCGCGTATCCGCGATTCGTTTTCGACTCGAGCAGCACATCGGCGTGCGGACGAAGCGCGTCCGCTTCGTTGCTGTTGTCGACGACGACGACCTGCAGTTGCTGCGATGTCGCGGCGCGTGCAGTGCGGATCGCTTCGATCGCCAGCGGCGCCGATCGATAGTTCACGACGAGCAGCGAGATCATCGCGTGGCGGCCGCCACTGCGGCGGATGCGGGCTCGAGCTCCCAGCGATGCGGCACGTCGATGAGACCGATGTCGAAACGGTCGCCGGTCATGGAGAACGCCGGGCGGATGTCGCGGCGATCGAACACGGTCATCGCGTTTTCGTCGCCGGCGAAGGCGATGATGGAGTAGTCGCCGCGCAGCAGCGGCACATCCTGCAAGCGGACGGTGAGCTCGTATTCGTTGCGGCCCGACAGCGGCGGAACTCCGTCCGCGTGCGTGCCGACGGCGAAGCACTGCAGATCGTCCGCGCTGCGATGCACGCCGACGATCACGTGCACCGGCTGCCGCGCGTCCTCAGAGTGGATGCGCGCGCGGATGCGGATGTCGTCGCCCCGGTCGAAGCGATCGCGGGGCGCGCCGCTGCGCTCGCACACGGTGATGTCGCGAAAACGAACGGGGCTCGGCGGGCGCTCCGGCTGAGGCACACCTTCGGCCGCGACTTCGCGATCGCGCTGCAGCAGGAACGTCTCGTAATCGTGCACCACGTCGATCGAAGGGCCGTAGCGCATCACCGAGCCGTGATCGAGCCAGAGCGTGCGGCGGCAGATCGACGAGACGTAGTAGAGCGCGTGCGAACAGAAGAGGATCGTCTTCCGCTGCTCCTGGAACTCCCGGATCTTATCGATGCACTTCTTCTGAAAGTGTCCATCGCCGACGGCGAGCGCTTCGTCGATCACCAGGATGTCGGGATCGACATTGACCGCGACGGAGAACGCGAGGCGCATGTACATCCCCGACGAATACGTTTTCACCGGGCGATCGAGGAACGTGCCGAGCTCGGAAAAGTCGAGGATTTTGGGAAGGCTTTCGCGAACCTGGGCTGGGGTGAGGCCGAGGATTGCGGCGTTGAGTGCGGCGTTGTCGCGGCCGGAGAACTCGGGATGAAAGCCGGTGCCGAGCTCGAGGATCGAGGCGATGTGGCCGCGGGTGTCGAGCGTGCCGGAGCTCTGCCGCGTCACGCCGCAGAGGAGCTTGAGGAGCGTCGATTTGCCGGCGCCGTTCTGCCCGATGATGCCGACGGTCTCGCCCTGCTCCACGTCGAACGTGACGTCCTGCAGCGCGGGAAAGACCGTGTGGCGCGGCCGGCCGGTGAGGATCTCGAACGCGCGATCGATCGGACGGCGGTAGATGTCGTAGTGCTTCGACAACTCGACCGCGCGGACGGCAGGTTCCATCGGAGACATTCTAGCGTTCAAAAACGAGCGGCGGGCCGAA
>DATEZA010000221.1:0-14607 GCA_035255945.1 Thermoanaerobaculia bacterium | reverse complement strand
CGGGAGCGCGATCAGCAACCCGAGCAGCAGCGATTTCATCGCAGCCTCGCGACGGTCGCCGCGCTCGACAGATCGATGCGGCGCAGACCGTAATCCTTCGACAGCTCGTCGAAGACGCCGATCGACAACCGCTCCGTGCTGGCATCGGCGAGCACCTCGAACGAGTAGTCGAACGTCTCCGGCATGTTCGTCGTCATCTTGAACTTCTGCGATTGCTTCGTGATGTCGCCGATCTCGCCGCTGCGTCCGCCCCACGCTACGAACACGGAGAACTCGCCGCGTCCGCCGTCGGTCATCAGCGCCGCAACCGGGATGTGCACGGTGACCGGCAGCTTGTACTGCCCGTGATCGATGTAGCGGTTCTTCCCGACTTCGACCGTGATGTTCATCGCCGACGCCGGCGGCTGATCGAGCAGCGTGGCGAGCACGCGCTCGCGCATCCGGGTCTGATCCGACTTCTCGACGTACTCGCGCCGAGAGCGGATCGTGTAATCGGGATTCTTCGCCTTCACTACGATCTTGTGCGCCCGGTCGACGTTGTGATTCGTGGCGCGGTAGCCGATCGAGTAGTAGGCATCGAGATCGCTCGCCATCTTCGGCAGCTCCGTTTCGATGTCTTTCCCCCAGGCCAGCTTTCCGCCCGTCTGCTTCGCCAGCTCGTCGAGGTACGGCAGCTGCGAGTTGAGCAGCTGGTAGTCGAAGAGGGCTTCGAGTCCGTAGCCTTCGCGGCCGAGGCCTTCGGGATGGAGCGGATAGACGGTGATGCCGTTCGCGTTCGCGGTTTTCGCGACATAGTCGATCAACGCGTCGCTGCGATAACGATTCGACCAGCCGTAGTTCGGCGCGACGCGATCGAGCGCGATCAGGTCGTGATCGCCGGACGGTTGGAAGCGCCGCACCGCCATCACGAAGACCTTCTTCGAGTCGGAACCGGCGATGGAGTTCATCAGCGACGTGATCGACTCGACTTTGTCGCGCATGCGCATGAACCGGAAATTCTGCTGCGCGCCGTACGCGCCGCTGTTGCGCTGCACGTGGGCCGGCGTGACCGGATATCGATTGGTCGTCGTGCCGTAGCCCTCGGCCCACGGCCCTTTCGAATCCGCGCTGAACTGGCTGCGGAACGTTTCGCCGAGGAGGTAGTCCTCGAACGTGACGTCATCGACGCCGGCGTTCGATTCGTTGCGGATCTGGTCGAGCGTGCGATCGATCGCGTCGAGCTTGTCGGTGAACGCGAGCCGCGTCTCCATCTTCCGGCCGAACGTCACGATCTTCACCGAATCGCCCGGCCGCACCGTGCGGTGCAGGAAGTCGTGCAGGCCGTTGAAGAACGGATCGCGGCGGAAGTCGGGGGCGCGGAAGTGCTCGATGAAGACGACGATCGTACGGGGCTGGTGGTGTACGACAAGCTCTCCAGCTTGTCGCTCTCCAGCCTGTCGCTCTCTAGCGTGTCGGTCGGCAGACAAGCTGAGAGCTTGTCCAACACCATTACCGTCACCGATCTCGCTGAAGTTCGAGATGGGCTGCAATTTGCCGTTCTCGAAAATCTGGAAATCGTCCTGCGTCAATCCGCGGACGCGATTTCCGTGACTGTCGGTGACGATGGCATCGACGTTGACGATCGACACATCGATCGTTTCTCCGAGTTTCGGACCGTCGACTGCAAAAATTGGAACTGCGATGAGGGCGAAACAAAAAAGTATCCAAGGACGACGCATGACCTTTCGCTCCTTGGTACCGGCGCAGTCATTCTAGACTTGATTGCATGCGAAGAATGCTGACCGTAACCGTTTTGATTCTAGCCGCCGCCGCGCTCCGTGCTGATGACCTCGCCGACGCGCGGAAGCTGTTCGACCGGAACATCGATACCATTCATCGCCACGATCGCGATGCGTATCTCGCGCTCTACCTCCACTCACCAAAACTCGCCCGCACCGGCGCCGACGGTCTCTCCCTCGGCTTCGACGATTTCGCGAAAGGCGCCGGCTCGCGCTGGCCCGACGCACTCGATGCGGACGACATCCGCCTCACGCAGATTCAGCCGGGCATGGTCTACGGCACGTACCGCTATCGCGTGCGCTACGGCACGGACGAGCACAGCGGCGTCTCGGAACGGCTCTTCATCAAAACGAGCGAGGGCTGGAAGATTGCGCTGACCGGCGCGATCGATGCGCCGCTCGGCACTCCCCCTCCGCCGCGCGCCATTCGCAACGCGACGATCATCGATGGCAACGGCGGCAAGCCGGTCGCCGGCAACGTCGTGATCCGCGACGGCAAGATCGACTGCGCCGGTGCGAACTGCGCGATTCCTGAAGGCATCGATGTCGTCGACGCGAGCGGCAAATTCGTGACGCCGGGCCTGATCGACGCCCATGTGCACTTCTCGCAGACCGGCTGGGCGGACGGCCGGCCCGATGCACTCGACGTCCGCTCCACACATCCGTACGAGCAGACGATCGCGGAGAACAAGGCGAACCCGCAGCGTTACGCGCGCTCGTACATCTGCTCCGGCGTCACGTCGGTGTTCGATGTCGGCGGCTATCCGTGGACGCTGCAGCTCGCCGAGCGCTTCAACGGCGACACGCTCGCGCCGTCGATCGCGACCGCGGGCCCGCTCCTCTCCACGCTCGATCACTGGCTCAACCTGCCGGCGGAACGGCAGTTCATCCATTTGAAGGATGAGGAGTCGGGACGCGGCGGCGTGCGCTACCTCAAATTGCACGGCGCGAACGCGATCAAGGTCTGGTACATCGTCGATCCGAAAGAGCTCCCGGTCGAAAAATCGGAGCCGTGGGTCGCCGCCGCGGGCGATGAAGCGCGGAAGAATCACATCCCGCTGATCGTGCACGCGACCGGACTGGCCGAAGCGAAAGCATCGCTGCGCGCCGGTGCGAATGTGCTGGTGCACAGCGTCGAAGATGCCGCCATCGACGACGAGCTCATCGCGCTCGCGAAACGCAATCACACCATCCTCATCCCGACGCTCACCGTCCTCGGCGGCTACATGCGCATGTTCCAGTCCGTCGCCGATCACAAGCCGCCGGTCGTCGACGATCCGAATCACTGCGTCGACGATTCGACGATGGCGAAGGTGAACGAGACGCCGTCGGTGGTGACGACCATCGACATGGCGGCGCGCGTGCAGCGTGCGCAGGGACGCGTCGAGAGGACCACGAACTTCATGCGGGCGAACCTGAAGACGCTCGTTGCGAACGGCATCCCGATCGCCACTGGCACCGACGCCGGCAATCCGCTGACGCTGCACGGTCCCGCGATTTACGCGGAGATGGATGCGATGCAGAGCGCCGGCATGACGCCGATGCAGGTGATCGAATCGTCGACGCGCATCGCCGCGGAAGCGATGGGACTCGGCGCGACGACCGGCACGCTCACCGCCGGAAAGACGGCCGATCTGCTCATCCTCGATGCCGACCCGACGATCAGCGTCGCGAACTTCCGGAAGATCCGTTACGTGATGCGCGGCGGTGCGTTGCGCTCGATCAGCGAGCTGAGCGCACTGGCCCGGAATCCGCAGCAAACCAAGCCGTGAGCGCGGACGACTCTCGCGAGGACTTCGCTTATTTCAGCGCCGAATACGCGCAGGCGTTGCAGGCGCTTACTGCAATTGAGAACCAGTCGTCGACGCTGCTCCTCCTCGGCAACAGCGACGATCTCCGCACGTTCATCGATCAGTTCCTGGCCATGGCCTCGCGCGTGAAGGCGGAAGCCGAAGATCGCGGCGAGCCGAATTTCGCGGAGTGGTTCGGGGAGCTGATCCAACGAGCGGAGACGCTGCGAGTAGAGATAATGTCGCGATGATCGCGACTATGCTCCTCGCCATGACACTGTCCCAGCGTATCGACGAAGCCGCAGCGAAAGTCGAATCGAAAGTGATCGACTGCCGCCGCGACATTCATCAGCATCCCGAGCTCGGCAATCGCGAGAAGCGGACGTCTGCGCTGGTCGCCGACAAGCTGCGCTCCCTCGGCATCGAAGTGCGGACGCCGATCGCGCACACCGGCGTCGTCGGCATCCTGCGCGGCGGCAAACCGGGACGCGTGGTCGGATTGCGCGCGGACATGGATGCGCTGCCGGTGACCGAGCAGGTCGATGTGCCGTTCAAGTCGACCGTGCGCACGACGTACAACGGCCAGGAAGTGGGCGTGATGCACGCGTGCGGACACGACGCGCATGTCGCGATCCTCCTCGGCGTGGCCGAGGTGCTGTCGGGTGTGCGTGCCGAGCTGCCGGGCACGGTCGTGTTTCTGTTTCAGCCCGCGGAAGAGGGCGCGCCCGAGGGCGAAGAAGGCGGCGCGTATCTGATGGTGAAGGAAGGTGCGCTCAACGATCCGAACGTCGATGCGGTATTCGGACTGCACGTCACCTCGCGTTTCCCTGTCGGCGAGATCGCGTACCGCTCGGGCTCGATGATGGCCGCCGTCGATTCGTTCCGGATCAAAGTGCACGGCAAGCAGACGCACGGCGCGTATCCGTGGCTCGGCGTCGATCCGATCGTCGTCGCGTCGCAGATCGTCCTCGGCCTGCAGACGATTCCGAGCCGGCAGCTCGATTCATCGCTCGCGCCGTCGATCGTCACCGTCGGCGCGATTCACGGCGGCGTGCGCAACAACATCATTCCCGATGACGTGGAGATGATCGGCACGATCCGCTCGCTCGACGCGAAGATGCGCGACGAGATTCATGCGCGGATCAAACGCACCGCGGAGGACATCGCGGCCAGCGGCGGAGCGAAGGCGGATGTCGAGATCACGACCGGCTATCCGATTACGTACAACGATCCCGCGCTCACCGAGTCGATGATCCCGACACTGAAGCGCGTCGCGCACGACAACGCGAATGCGGTGAATGCAGTGCTCGGCGCGGAAGACTTTTCGTTCTATCAGCAGAAAGTGCCGGGACTCTTTTTCTGGCTCGGCACGCGTCCGAAGAATCAGACCGCGGACGAGGCGGCGTCGAATCATTCGCCGAAGTTCTACGTCGATGAATCGGGCCTGCTCCTCGGCGTGCGCGCGCTGGCGAATGTGGCGGTCGATTACCTCAGCGCGGGTTCATCTGCTTCACACGCCCCCAGTAATCCGCGCCACTGAGCCACTGACCGCCGTCGATGACGAAGTTCTCGCCGGTGACGTACGACGCGTAGTCGGACAACAGATACGCCGCGGCGTTCGCGACCTCTTGGAGCTGCGCGAACCGCCGCAGCGGAATCGTGCGGCGAATCCCTTCCTCCATTGCCGGATCGGGAAAGAGCCGCTTCGACGCGCCCTCGGTGTGCACCGGTCCCGGTGCAATCGCGTTGACCCGGATCTTGTGCCGCGCCCACTCGACGGCCAACGTGCGCGTCATCGCGAGCACGCCCGCTTTCGCGCTCGCTGAATGCACGACGCCCGGCGCGCCGGTCCACGCGTAGTTCGCAATGATGTTGAGAATCGCGCCGCCGCCTTTCGCGATCATCCGCTTGCCGACGGCGCTGGTGCAGTAGAACGTTCCGTTCAGCACGATGCCGATCACGGAGTTCCATCCGTTGACCGAGAGCTGGTCCGCCTGCACGATGAAATTGCCCGCGGCGTTGTTGACCAGAAAGTCGATGCGCCCATGCTCCGCCTCGACCTTCGCCGCCATCTCCTCCACCGCCGCCGCATCGCGCACGTCGAGCACGTGGTACGACGCGCCGTCCCCCAGCTCCTCCACCGCCTTCTGCAGGTTCTCTTCCTTGCGACTCGCAATGACGACGTGCGCGCCGAGACGAATGAGCTCTTTCGCGATGCCGAACCCGATGCCGGTCGCGCCACCGGTGACGATGCCGATGCGGTTGGAGAAGGTGTTTTCAGGAAGCATTCAGACCTCAATCAATTGCAAGCCGAAATCGATGAAGCGCGTGAAACCGTCATCGAAGGTCAGCAGTGGAACATTCACATCGATGCATGCCTGAGCGATGAGGCAATCAGCAATCGGCGCGGATCGACTTCGAGCGGCCAACTTTCTCCGCAGACTTCCGGCGCGAAACCAATAACCGTAGTACAGCTGGAGCAGCGGCAAGGACCGCGTCACTTCGAAGTCGTCATCGCGAAGATCCCGATCGCTCAATGCCTCTGTCAGCGCGACCGGAGGAAGATACGCTTCGCCAGTATTGATCGCCTCGGCGAGCATCGCGGTCTGGCCATCGATGACGCCGCGCAAATACCGGCGGAGAACGTTCGTATCGACGGCGATCACTTCCGCTTCCGTTCCTTTTCGGCACGCTCTCGAACGCGACGCTCGTGGATCTCGCGCAAGGCGTCATAGACGCCCGCGGCTCTGGCGCGTTCGGCGTCTGCTTTCATCTTTGCGTGCCCTTCCGCCCTCATCCGCGGCGTGATCTCGTACGACTTCACAACCTCGGCGGCGTAGGCGGCGAGCACTTCTTCCGGAGTTTTCTTCTTCGCTTTCGCCATCGTGCTCTCGATTCTCCCTCGGTACTTTCGGCGGCGCAAATCCGCTACTCCGTGTAGACCGTAGCTACCACATCAACGGCACGGAGCGTCTCCGGGGCCGTGACATCAAAGCGAATCTGCAAGCGCCGGCCGCCCACGGACAGCGGGTTCTGCTCCAGAAACTTCGGAGGAGAAATATGTCCAGGAAATCTCTGTCTCTACGCGCTGCCCTTCTCATATTCGGGTTGATCGCCTTCTCGGTTCCGCAGGCCTTCGCCTCGAGCCACCGCGAAGCGCTTTCCGTCCTCAACGAGCCGTGCGCCGACAACACCGACACGTTCGCGTGGGTGTCGAATCAGTCGCACGACAAGCTCTACCTGATCATGGATTTCAACCCGCTCCACGAGCCGGGTCAGGGCAACCAGGGCTTCCGTGCCTGCGATGGTTACCGCTACGAGTTCCACATCGGCAAAGGCACGAGCCTCAAGGACGAAGCGGTTTATCGCATCGAGTTCCACAAGACCCTGCCCAACACGGCGGCCCCGAAGCCGACCGACGCCGTCGGCGGCGGCAACGAGCTCCTTTGGCAGCTCACCGGCGGCACCGAGACGATGACCATCACACGCCTCTCCGCACCGGGCCAGCCGAATCCGGTCGTCATCGGCACTGATCTCAAAGTCCTGCCCAACAACCACGGCCCGCAGACCGATCGCCTCGTCTATGGCCTCGGACAGTTCAAAGGCTACGACTCCGGCGACAAGACCAGCCGCGACACCGGCCTTTACGGACAGGAATTCATCGATACGTTCATCCAGTCGCTCTCGAACGGCGGCCGCATCATCGCCGGCCAGTTCGACGATCCGTACCAGCTCGATGAGAAAGGAATCTTCGATCTCGTCAACCTGAGCAAGACGGACCTCGGCGGCATCGCCGGCGCGCGCAGCACGCCGAGCGAAGACGTCTTCACCGGCTTCAACATCTTCTCCATCGCGCTGGAGATCCCGACCGCGGAGCTCTTCCCGCAGGGCATTCCTCACAACGGACAGCTGCAGGCGCAGTCGACCGATTCCCTGCTCCGCGTGTGGGCGAGCATCAGCCGCCAGGCGACGCAGACCGTCGATGCAACCAACAACATCACCGGTCTCCGCGGCTCGGGCAACTACGTCCAGGTCGGCCGCAACGCGTTGCCGCTGTTCAACGCGGGACTCGTCGGCACCGCGCGCCAGGGCCTCTACCTGCACACCACCCCGGCGCACGACGTGACGAACTTCGGCGCCGACATTCTCTTCCCGGTCCTCGTGCGCGACCTCGACACGCTCGGCGTCTACAAAGCGCTCGGCCTTCCCGACTCCACGGTCACGACCTTGAAGGGACCGCGGCTCGACATCATCAGCGCGATCAACCTCGGCCGTCCGATCCCGGTCGCCGACGGCTCGACCGGTGACGTGATCACGATCGACGCCGCGATCGATTCGTCGTTCCCGAACGGACGCCGTCTCGGCGGCGGCACTGCTCCGAACAAACATCAGGTCAACGTCAACAGCGTGCTGATCAGCCTCATCGCAGCGGGCGATCCGGCCGCGGGACTGGCGAAGGGCGTCGAGACCAACGACGAAGACTTCCTCAACCGCTTCCCCTTCCTCGCTCCGGCGCATCAGGGACTGCTGCAGGGTCACGGCGGAACGAATCTGGTGGTCGATGTCGTGCCGCCGAATCCGAACACGCCGCAGCCGTGCCAGTGATCCAGAACCATCAGAGGAGAACAACCATGAAGAAACTCATCACATTCACATTGTTTGCGCTTGCGCTGCCGGTGCTCGCGCAGTCGCGCCGCGCCGGCAGTCAAAACTTCGCTTCCGATTTCCAGACGCTGCCCGTTGTCGCGAATGTCCCCGGCGTCGGCAGCACGTTCCAGAGCTACGTCTCGGTTTTCAATCCGACCTCGTCCGCGTTCTCCGTCACCGCGACGCTGTACGACGCGAACGGCGCGACGAAGACCGCGACGATCAATCTCGCCGCGGGTGAAGTGAAGGCGTTCGAAAACTTCCTGCAGGAAGTGTTCAACACGACCGGCGGCGGCGCCGTGACCTTCTCCGCGCCTTCGACCGCGGGCGGCACGCACAACAATCGCTTCGTCATCGATTCCGAGGTCTGGACGAGCGGGACGCGGTTTGGGACGTCGATCCCGGCGCTCGAGTTCGCGGGCAGCAGCTCGCGCTCGTTCGCAGCCGGCATCAGCGTCGACTCGAATCACCGCACCAACGCCGGCTGCTTCAATCAGGGCAGCACGACGAACGCCATCACGCTGACGATCCTCGACGCGAGCGGCAAGAACACCGTCGGCACGACGTCGCTCAATCTCGCGCCGCATGCGTGGGGACAGACGCCGATTCTTTCCGTCGTGACGAACGGCACGATCCAGTTCGATCCGTCGGACAGCGCGGTCTGCTACGCGGTGACCGTGTACAACGCGACGAATGACGGGCGCTTCATCAACGCTTCTGAATTCCAGCCGTAATCGACTGCGGGGGCCGCGCTACAATCGCGACGCATGCGACGTAGCGCGGCCTTCGCACTCATCGCCCTCCTGATCCTCGCCGCGTGCGGCGATCGCGGCAAACTCGAAAAGCCGCTGAGCGTCCCCGGCGAAAAGCTCTACACACTCGACGGCCAGATCACCGGCCGCGACGCCGCCGCGAACCTCCTGCGCGTCGATCACAAAGCCATCCCCGGATACATGGAAGCGATGACCATGGACTATCCGGTCCGCGGCGCGGCGGTACAATCGCTGCCCTCGGATCACAGCCGTATCACCGCGCGCCTGCACGTGACTGATACCGCGTATTGGCTGACTAACGTGAAACAGGTGCCGTAATGGACGCGCACGACGAACGGCGCGCCTATCAACGGTTGAATCTCATGCGTCCGCTCGACGGCTGGTTCGGCGACTACGCTGTCCGTCTCCTCGATGTGAGCGCCAGTGGTGCGCTCGTCGATCTGGAGGAGCCGCTCGAGGAGCATGCACGCGCGCTGCTCCGCTTTTTCTGGAACGGCGAAGAAGTCGAAGTGACGGCCGAGGTCGCGCGCGCCGATGAAAAGCGACTCGGGCTCAAGTTCGTTGAAGAGAACGAAACGCTGCGCCGACTCATCGCGACCTCCGTCACCGAGATCCTTGCCGCGCAACAGGCGAACGCGGACGGCCACCGCGAAGCAAACGTCATCGGCGACGGCACGCTGACATCCGCATCCGAGCACTTCGGCGACGCACGGACGTTCACCGTCTGGATGTACGCCGACGGCCGCTGGAAGCATCGCCGCTCGCTCCTTCCCGATCAGCCGGCGGACGGATTCACCATCGCCGCGAACGAGCCGGAGGAGCAGGTCGCGATGCTCTGCCGCACGTACGAAAACGGCGACGAAGAAGCGCGCCGCCTCACGCGACTGCTCGCGGAGCTCAGCGTGACCAGGGTGTCATCCTGAGCCGCGCAGACGGCGAAGGACCCGTACAGTTGATGTGGAGAGGTGTCATGTACGTGTCATCCCGAGCGAAGTCGAGGGATCCCCTGCCGACGGAGCGGCCATCGTGCTTCGGCAGGGGATTCCTCGACCGTCTTCGCGGCTCGGAATGACACCCTGGAAGCGCCTCACTTTTTCCACACCTCGCGCACCTTCGCGCCCATCTCGCTCGGCGCCTTCACGACGTGAATCCCGGCATCCTCGCGACGACCGGCTTGGTCACATTCGACCGTATATCGAGCTCGATCAACGGGTCCTTCGGCGTCTCCGCGCCTCAGGATGACACCGATGCTTTGCCGCACATACGAGAACAGCGATGAAGAAGCGCGCCGGCTCACGCGACTGCTCGCGGAGCTCAGCGTGCCCCGTGTGTCATCCTGAGCCGCGCAGACGGCGAAGGACCCGTACATCGAGCTCGATCGACGGATCGGGACGGCGATGTACGTGTCATCCCGAGCGAAGTCGAGGGATCCCCTGCCGGCGGAGCGGCCCTCGTGCTTCGGCAGGGGATTCCTCGACCGTCTTCGCGGCTCGGAATGACACCCTGGAAGCGCCTCACTTTTTCCACACCTCGCGCACCTTCGCGCCCATCTCGCTCGGCGCCTTCACGACGTGAATCCCGGCATCTTCGAGCGCCACATGTCATCCTGAGCCGCGCAGACGGCGAAGGACCCGTACATCGAGCTCGATTGACGGGTCCTTCGGCGTCTCCGCGCCTCAGGATGACAGCGACAGCAGCATCACCGGCACGATCTCGCCGGCGGCGATGTCATCCACACCTGCGTCGATCACCGCAAATCCATTCGCGCCTGCCATCGATGTCGTCACGCCCGAGCCCTGGGCGCGCATCGGCTCAGCAACGAGCTCACCGTCGCGCGCGAGGACGCGCACGCGGACGTACGTGCGGCGCTCGCTGCCGCGCATGGTCGCGATGGTCCGCATGTTGACCATCGGCGGGACGAGCTCCGCGAGTCCCATCGCTTTGCGCAGCGCAGGCGCGACGAACAGCGCGAACGTGACCATCGACGACACCGGATTGCCCGGCAATCCGAAGTAGAGCCGCTCGCGGACGCGCGACAGCATGAACGGCTTGCCCGGCTTCATCGCCACGCGCCAGAACTTCGTCTCCGCGCCGAGCGATTCGAGTGCGTCTTTGACGAAGTCGTACGCACCGACGGAGACGCCGCCGGACGAGATCACGAAGTCGCAATCCAGCGCGCGCTCGATCGCCGCAATCGTCGCTTCGCGCGTATCGCGCACGATCTGCTGCGGCTTCGGAACGGCACCGGCTTCGCGCACCAGCGCAGCGAGTGAATACAAATTCGAGTTGACGACGCGTCCGATTTCGACGCGTTCGCCGACATCCACTAATTCATCGCCCGTCGAAATGATGGCGACCGTCGGCCGTCGCGCGACGATCACCCGCGGATGCTGCGCCGTCGCCAGCACGCCGATCTCGCCTGCGCGCAACAGCGTGCCGGAGCGCAGCACGACATCGCCTGCGCGCATGTCCTCACCGCGCTTGCGAATGTTCGCGCCGCGCTTGACGGGTTCGAGCACGCTCACCGTCATCCCGAGCGTAGTCGAGGGACCTGGGAGGGTGGGAGGCGCGATGAGCGAGCCACCACCCTCCCAATGACGGTCGGTGATCTCGAGCTGCGCGACCGCATCCGCACCTTCGGGAATCGGCGCGCCGGTCATGATGCGCATCGCGGTTCCGGGCTCGACTCTCGCGCTCGAAACGCTACCCGCCCGCACCTCGCCGATTACTCGCAACGGGCCCGCATCACCGGCGCGAATCGCATACCCGTCCATCGCCGAGTTGTCCGCGAGCGGCACGTCCGCAACTGCGCGCACGTCCTCGCGCAACACCCGCAGGTGCGCCTCCGCGAGCGCGACCTCCTCGACATCGATCAACGAAATTTCAGCGAGCACGCGCTGCTGCGCTTCATCGACCGAGAGCATCGTGTGCCACCGCCGCCACGTCGCGCTTCTTGCCGTCGACCTCGAAGTTCAGCTGCCGCATCGCCGCGTCATCGAGCTTGCCGCGCAGCGACTCCAGCGCCTTCGACGCGCCGCCGCATTTCTTGTCGATGTCATTGCGATAGACGACCGCCGCGTCGTAGCGCGGGAAGTAATGGCGATCGTCGTTCAACGCGATCAGGCCGAGCGATGCGATCAAGCCGTCCGTCGAATTGCCCGCGATCAGATCGATCTCATTCGATGCGAGCGCTTTGTACGTGAGCCCGAGGTCCATCGTCTTCGGCGGCTTCGCAAATTGCAGGTTGTAGGCGTGCTGCAGGCCGTTCCAGCCGTCGGGACGCTCGACGAATTCGTAGCCGAAGCCGGGCCGAAAACGATCGGCGACGGTCGCCAGATCGGAAATGTTGAGCAATCCCGGCGAGTCCGCCTTCCTCACGATCATCGCGAACGTGTTGTTGAAGCCGAGCGCCGGGCCCCAGTGCAAACCGCGCTTCGCGTACGCCGCGGCGACATCCGCCTTCGGCTGCTTCAGGATCGCCTCCAGCGCGGTGCCGGAGTATTCGACGTACGTGTCGAGCGCGCCGCTCGTCATCGCCGAATCGCAGACGAACGTCCCGCCCATGTTCAGCCGGCGATCGACTTTGCAGCCCGCGCTTTCGAGCTTCTGCGCGACCATTTCGCCGAGGATCACCGACTCGGTGAAGTTCTTCGAGCCGACGACGATCGGCGCTTTTTCAGAGCACGCGGTGAGAAAAAGCAGAGCCCCTGCAAAACCAACGTTGAAGCGTTTCATCCTTTGATCATTCTGCGCTCGACCACGCTCAATACGACATCTGCAATCAATGCGAGCGCCGCCGCGGGCAGCGCACCGGCGAGGATCAATCGCGTATCGACCATCGCCACGCCGCGGAAGATGAACGTGCCGAGGCCTCCGCCGCCGACTGCGGCAGCAATGGTGGCGACGCCGATGCCGATCACCGTCGCGATGCGAATGCCCGCGACGATCGACGGCATCGCCAGCGGCAGCTCCACATCAAACAGCAGTTGTCTTGATGTCAGGCCGAGGGCAACGCCGGCGTCGCGCACGACGGGATCGACGCCGCGGATGCCGACGAATGTGTTCCGCACGATCGGCAACAACGAATAAAGAATCAGCGCGACGATCGCGGTGCGCATCCCGATGCCGCCGATGAACGGCACGGGAATCAGAAAGCCGAACAACGCGAGCGACGGAATCGTCTGAATCGTATCGATCACGCGCAGCGCGACGCGGCCCGCGCGCGGATTGCGCGTGCAGTAGATGCCGAGCGGAATCCCGAGCACGACCGCGACGCCGACGGCGATGGCGACGATGAGCACGTGCTCGGCGGTGATGCGAAGAATCTCGCCGATCATGCGGGCAGGCTCGCGGCGGCGACGAATTGCTGGACGAGCGGAATCTGCAGCCGCGGGAACTCGAGCGAGGTGGAATCGGAAACGATCGCCCCGTCCTCGAACAACACGACACGATCCGCCACGCGCATCGCTTCGGCGAGATCGTGCGTGACGAACACGATCGTCGCGTCGCTGCGCAGTGCGCGAAACGTCTCCTGCAGCTCGCGGCGCACGATCGGATCGAGTGCGCCGAACGGCTCGTCGCACAACAGGATCGACGGATTCGCGACGATCGCGCGTGCGATGCCGACGCGCTGCTGCTCGCCGCCGGAAAGCGATCGCGGATAACGCGCACCGAATTTTTCCAGTGGCATCGCGATGCGCGTCATCACTTCGGATGCGGCCGCGCGAATTCGATCTTCGGACCATCCGAGCAAGCGCGGGACGGTGGCAACGTTGTCGTAGACCGTGCGATGCGGAAAGAGTCCCGAGCCCTGGATGATGTAACCCGTCCGTCTTCGCAGCGCGACGAGATCGGTGCGCGCGAGCGGCACGTCATCGATCAACACCTCGCCGCGCGCCGGTTTTACCAGGCCATTGATCAGCCGCAGTGTCGTCGTTTTTCCCGCGCCGCTGCGTCCGACGAACGCCACTGCTTCGCCCGGATCGATGTGCAGCGAAATGCCCTGCAGAATCGCATTGAAGACCTCACGCACGGTGATCGACGACGGCATAGAATCAATTTTGCAATGACTGCCACACTTTCTGCCGAAACTCCTGCTGCCGCCACGCGCACCGAGCGCATTCCCGTGGCCGTTCTCGGCGCCACCGGCTCCGTCGGCCAGCGCTTCGTGCAGCTCCTCGAAAACCATCCCTGGTTCCGCCTGCACGAGCTCGTCGCCTCGGAACGCAGCGCCGAAAAGACCTACGCCGAAGCCGCCGACTGGCGCCTCGACACGCTGCTCCCCGAGGAAACGGCGGGCATGACGGTCAAGAAGCTCGGCGCCGATCTCCAGTCGGTGATTCTCTTCTCGGGACTCGATTCTTCCGTCGCCGGCGAAGCGGAAGAGCATTACGCGAATCGCGGCGCGATCATCGTCTCCAACTCGCGCAATCACCGCATGGATCCCGATGTCCCGCTGCTGATCCCGGAGCTCAACGACGATCACTGCGCGGCGATCGAGCATCAGCGCAAACGCCGCGGCGGCCGCGGCTACATCGTCACGAATCCGAACTGCTCGACGATCGGACTGGCGATGGCGATCGCGCCGATCCAGCAGCAGTACGGCATCGACTGCCTGCA
>DATEZA010000220.1:0-5618 GCA_035255945.1 Thermoanaerobaculia bacterium | reverse complement strand
CCGCACCGGCAAGCCGCTGCCGACCGAGTTCTTCGAGCACGGCAAGTATCAGAAACACCACGAGACGATCGGCGCGGAAGACGAAGTGCAGATCTACGAAGAGCTCACGCTGAACGCGGAGAAGCAATTCACGACGAGCTTCGTCCGCCGCGATCACGAGCTGAAGGACAACCGCCTGCTGCCGCTCGGATGGAAGCCCGATGGCCCGCAGCCGAATGTCATGCCGAAGTTCTTCCTCGACGCGACGCATCCGAAAGGCGACGCGGAGCACGATCCCGATTACAACGACGGCAAGGGCGGCGACACCGTCACGTATCGCGTTCACCTGCCGGCGGGAGTCGATCCGTCGAAGGTGACGGTCACCGCGACGCTCTGGTCGCAGACGATCCCGCCGTACTACCTCGAGGATCGCTTCAAAGGCGCGAACGGCGACGCGACGCAGCGGCTGAAATTCATCACGTCGAACGTCAAACTCGACGACACGAAGTTGCAGAACTGGAAGGTATTCGTAGCAACCGCAACGAGGTGAGTGATGGAAACGATCGCGAACTATCCCGACCTGATCTCCGCGGAGCTCGCGCAGTCGCTGCTCGAAGCGGAAGGGATCATGTCGACCATTCCGGAAGAGAACATCGCGGGGCTCGACTGGCGATGGTCGACCGCACTGCAGGGTATTCGGCTGCAGGTTGCGGAGGAGGACGCCGAGGCGGCGCGCGAGCTGCTGAAGGAACAGGGAGGGATCGAGCAGGAGCAGGAGCAGCAGCTCGACGTCTGTCCGAAGTGCGGCTCCGCGGACGTCGCGCAGGAGCAGTGGAAGCGGAAGTTCAAGACCGTATCGATGTTCGTGCCGGTGCTGATCCTTTTCTGGCCGCTTTTCATGTGGATGGAGCCGAAGATGCGCTGCGCCGCATGTGGGCATCGCTGGTGCAGTTCGAAGTAAGCGTGCGGCACATCCTTCTCATCCTGCTGCTCGCCGTTCCCATGTTCGCCGATCAGGACGACCGCATCGCCGCGCAACTTCACGCGCATGGGACGCATGTCGACGAGCCACACGTGGTGCTCTGGTATGGGCGCGGCGATTTGAGCGCCGGCACGGCGCGCGAGTTCGCGCAGCGGCTGTCGAGCGGCGTCGAGGAGATCGAGACGGTCGTCGGCACGAAGTACAACCAGAAGATCGAGTGCTTCGTCTCGCCCGATGTGGAGATGTCGCACGCGTACAGCGGCAAGAAGCCGTACTTCTACGTCTCGCCCGAGCGTGTGAACGGGCGCGAAGTGCCGTACCGTCACGAGCTCACGCACATCATCGCGTGGTGGAGCTGCGACAAGGCGCTCTGGCTGCAGGAAGGCTTTGCGGATTACGTGAGCACCGAAGCGCGGCGGCGATTCCCGCATCAGCCGGAGTACGACACCAATGTGTTCAATCCGGAGAACGAAGACATCGATGTCGTCGCACGGCACGTCGCGAATGGACGCGCGGCGGTGCGCGTGATTCCGCTGATCGCCGTCGATGCAATGCCGCCGTCGCTCAAGCACTGGCGCGCGTTTTACGCAATCTTCAACGATCGCGAGATCACCGCGCCGGTGTTCTACAACCTCTCACACTCGTTCACCCGCTACGCGATCAAGCGCCTCGGCATGGCGAAGGTCGAGGCGGCGTGCAAGACGGAAAATCCGAGCGCGACGCTCGCGAAGGATGCGGGGGTGACGATGGAGAAGCTGCGCGAGGAGTGGCTGGCGTCGCTGCATTGACCGCCTACAATCGGTTCCATGCGCTGGTGTGCGGCCGCCGTCGCCGTGCTTCTCATCAATGACCGGATACTGAAGTACGCCTTCCCCGGCGTCATCACCGGGAAGCTTTCGGACTTCACGGGATTGTTCGCGCTCGGCGTTCTTGCCGGCAGTCTGGTTCCGTCGCGCGCGGGGCGGATCTGCGCGGCGATCGGTATTGCGTTCATCGCGTGGAAGACGCCGCTCGCCGATCCGCTCATCGCATTGTGGAACGCACACTCGCCGTTTCAGATCGCGCGGGCGATGGACTGGACCGATCTCATCGCGCTGATCGTCCTCCCGTTCGCCGCACGGGTGCGGATCGCGCCGCGGCGGATGCGCGAGCACGCGTTCGCGACGCTGCTTTCCGCGGTTGCCGTCGTTGCGTTCGCGGCAACCAGCGTCGCGCGTTATCGGGTTACCGTGCCAAAAGAGATGCCGCTGCACGAGCTTCGGATCAAGACTTCGCGTGAGGTCATCATCCGCCGGCTGCAGGAGTGCAAACCGTTCCGCACCGACGTGACCAGCGACGACTTCGTCGTCCTTTCGACGGAAATGAGCGTCGACGGCAAGCGTCGCGAAGTCGGCGTGAACGTCCAGACCAGCGAATCGCCGGCGGGGACGACGCTGTTCGTCGATGAGATCGAGATCCGGCGGGAGACGAATCGGCCGCGCGACGAGAAGCGGCTCCTCGCTGACGTCCAGAACGAGCTCGTCTCGTGTCTGAAACCGCTCGGCCTCGACTTCGTGCCGCCGGTGACCGCGCCGGTCGATCAGCCATTGGTGCGATTCGAAAGCGCGGGACCGAAGCGCCTCGCGACGATCGTCGTGCTTCGCCGCAATGGCGAATACGTCGAGCATCACGGCCGGGTCATCGAAGAGAAAGACCATTCGCTGGTGCTCTCACCCGACGATCCGCATGTTGTTGCGTTCGGGCAATGGTGGCTCGTGCATCACGAGGTCGCCGTGCTGCGACGCCGGATCTCGCGCAGCTCCTCGCTCGGCGGCCCGGAACCGCTCTGCTCCGCGGAAGAGCCGCGGTACGAGATCGAAAACGGTTCACTGATCAGTGCAGGCCGGTTCGAACCGATGACGATCGCCTTGCCGGAATCGGATGTGAAACCGGTCTGCACGAAATAGCGCGCCGGCGGCTCCACAATCCGTAGAGTCATTGCACTCGCTACAATCGCCGCGTGGCTCGCAAATCCGCGCTCTTCTCCTGCAACGAATGCGGCGCGCAATCTCCGAAATGGATCGGACACTGCCCCGACTGCAACGCGTGGAACTCGTTCATCGAAGAAGACGCGCCGCGCACGACGAAGCCGAATACGTTGAGCGCGGCCGGCGGTCCGACGCCGATCGGGCAGATCGATTCCGACGTCGCGCCGCGCATCTCGACGGACATCCCGTCGCTCGATCGCGTGCTCGGCGGCGGACTGGTGATCGGCGCAGTCACACTCGTCGGCGGTGAGCCAGGCGTCGGCAAATCGACGCTGCTCCTGCAGGCCGCGCAACGACTCGCCGCGCACGGCCCCGTGCTCTACGTGTCCGGCGAAGAGTCGCCGCGTCAGATCGCGTTGCGTGCGCGCCGCCTCCGCACAATGAGCGATGAGATCCGCATCTTCACCGAGACCTCGGTCGAACGGATCATCGCCGAGATCGAGAAACTGCGTCCTGCAGCAGCGATCATCGACTCGATCCAGACCGTCCACACCGCGTCGAACGACTCTACGCCCGGTAGCGTCGGACAAGTCCGCGACTCCGCCGGCGCGCTTATGACCGCGGCCAAACGCCTCTCCATTCCGATCTTCCTCATCGGGCACATCACGAAGGAAGGGACGATCGCCGGCCCGAAATCGCTCGAGCACATCGTCGACACCGTCCTCTACTTCGAAGGCGAGAAGTTTCAGAACTACCGCGTGGTGCGCGCGTACAAGAACCGCTTCGGTCCGGTGAACGAAGTGGCGATCTTCGAGATGCACGACGACGGCCTGGAAGAAGTGCCGGATCCATCCGCCGCACTGATCTCGCAACGCAGCACCGCGCCCGGCTCCGCCATTCTCGCTGCGCTCGAAGGCACGCGTCCGCTGCTCGTCGAGCTCCAGGCGCTCGTCTCGCCGACGCACTTCCCGTCGCCGCGCCGCATGGCCATGGGCATCGACGCGAATCGCGTCACGCTCCTCCTCGCGGTGCTCGAGCGCAAAGGCGGTGGCACGTTCGCGCAATCCGACATCTACGTGAACATCGCCGGCGGTCTGGTGATCGACGAGCCCGCGCTCGACCTCGGCATCGTCGCCGCCGTGCTCTCATCGCAGCGCAACGTCGCGCTCCCCTTCGACGTCGCGCTCTTCGGCGAAGTCGGCCTCCTCGGCGAGATCCGCAGCGTCTCGCAAGCCGACCTCCGCGCGCGCGAGGCGGCCGCACTCGGATTCCGCCGGATCATCGTGCCGCAGTCGAACGCGGCGGAGATCCGCACCGACATCGATGTCACGCCTGTGCGCCAGCTGGAACATATCGCGAGCGCGCTTTTCGGCTGACCGAAACTCGCCGGCACGTCCCTCTTTATCAATAAGGAGGACACTATGCAGCAGGTAGTTTTTTTCCATTTCGATCCCCAGCACGACCTCGACCGCGACTTCATGAAAATCGCCGGCGACCACCGGGTCGGCATCGTCACGAAGGAGCCGCGCGACAAAGTGAAAGCGCTGCTGAAGGAGCGCAACATCGATGATCTCGTCGAGTTCATCGTCTCGGACTCGGACGCGTGGCACGAGGACGCCGCGAAAGAAGCGGGTGTCGCGGCGAACGAGATCATCTACGTCAACAGCGATCGCGCCGGCCTCGCGCGTGCCGAGATGTACGGCATTCGCGGCGTGGTCGATCCGCTCGGCGTGACGTTCGCGCTGACGCAGGCGGCACCCGACATCAGCGGACTCGCCGCCTGCACCACCGACGCCCAGACCGCTGCGCTCGACAACGATCGCGGACCGGATGACGAAACGCATTTCGATCGCATGCTGCAGCGCCTCGACGCGGCGAAAGTGCGCCTGCCGCCGCTTTATGTGACGAGCGCGGAGCAGCCGTTCGTGGCCTCGCTCACGTCGCTCGGCTCCGCCGGCTTCACCGACGTGCTGGTGCATGAAGCCGATTCGACCGGCGCGTTGCTCCTCGATCTCTCGCACTCCATCCTGCAGAACGGCGAGCAGTTTCAGGACACCGCCACCGATGCGTTCGAAGAGGTGGTCACCGATCTGTACGACGGCTTCCTCAGCGCGCAGGATCGCAAAGGCATCAAGGCGCCCGACCGTGCCGTCCTGCCGCCGCTCGTGAAGTGGGGCAATCCCGACTTCGGCCCGTACACCTGGCCTGTCGACGCGACGAGCACGTTCAACGTGCAGTGCGCGATCGTGAATCTGCCGCCGGCCAACGCAGCCGCGGGATTGATGGCCTGGGCCGCGCTCGCGCACGAGACCGCGGGGCACGACATCCTGCACGCCGATCACGGTCTCGAAGCGGAGATCGCGCAGGCGGTGCAGACGAAGCTCGCGCCGGTCGACTCGGCGCTAGCGTCGTACTGGTCGCAGCGCATCGACGAGACCGCATCCGACGTGATGGGCATTCTCAACATGGGACCGGCTCCGGCGATCGGTCTGATCTCGTACTTCCGCGCATTGAATGCCGCGTTCAGCGGCGTCGCTCGCCTGCGCACGAGCGGACCGGCGAACGATCCGCATCCCGCCCGACATCCTGCGCGGCTATCTCGCCGCGGCGACGGTGCGGCAGCTCAGTTTCAGCGGCGCGTCGCGCTGGGCGAACGTCATCGATGCGGAGACGGACAAAGACGCCGGAGC
>DATEZA010000219.1:0-14713 GCA_035255945.1 Thermoanaerobaculia bacterium | reverse complement strand
CGTCGATCAAGCTCGCACTGTTTCTCGAGCGCAAACAACTCGTGGAAGCGATCGACAGACGCGTGATCGCGATGTATCGCAACGGGCTCGTTGATGAGACCCGGCGCCTGCTCGAGCGCTATCCATCGACCGCGCGGCCCTTCGGCACGATCGGCTACAAGGAAGCGGCGGCCGTCGTCGCCAGTGAGATGACCGAGGACGCGGCGATCGCTGAAACTCAGCGCCGGACGCGCGCGTACGCAAAAAGACAAATGACATGGCTCCGCGCCGAGCCCGATGTGCGGTGGATCGAGGCGGCGCAGCCGCAAGCGCTCGCCTTCGCGCGCGAGCTGATCGAGGAAAAACGTTGAAACGCACACTCCTTCTGCTGATCGCAACAGCCCTTTTCCTGGCCTGCCCGAGCGCAACCGTGCCGCCGCCGATCGTCGAGCCGCAGGGCGACGCACGATTCCTGATCGATCCGCGCTCCGGCTTCAATCAGCCCGCGCCGCCGCAGTTCGAAAACGCGTGGCGCTACTTCCTCGCGGGCAACGAGCTCGAAACGCAAAAAGCGATCGCGCAGATGCCGGGCTACGCGCCGGCGATGCTGCTCCAGGCCGCGATGGATGTCCGCGCCGGCAAGCTCGATGAAGCGAGTGCGCGGATCTCGCAACTGCCGTCGTGGACCGCGTCGAACGTTTACGCAGCCGAGATCGCACTCGCGCGCGGCGACGTCCGCGGCGCGCTTCGCATGTATCAGCAGATCGCGAATCCGCCGGAGATCTCGGTCACGCGCGTGGCCGATCTGCGCAAGCGCCTCTTCGATCAACTGGTAGCGGACAATTCGGTCGCGTCGTTGCGCGAGGCGCTGCAGCTCGAGCCGAATGCGACCGCCGCCCGCATGCTGCTCGTGCAGAAACTGCTCGCGACGAAGAGCTGGGACGAAGCGCGGCACGAGCTCGATCCGATCCTCAACACCGCGGAAGTCGATCGTCCCGACGTGCAGGAAGCGCTCGCCGAGATCGAAGTCGGGCGCGGCCTCTACCAGCAGGCGATCGTCCGCTACGACCGGCTGGTGAAGCGGACGAACGAGCCGCGCTACCTCACCCGCCTCAACGCGATCAAGGAGCAGTTCGCGCTGGCGAACATGCCGCCGCAGTACCAGCGTGCGATGGAGAGCGATGCCATCACGCGCGCCGATTTCGCGACATTGCTCTACTGGAAAGTGCCGTCGATCCGCTTCGCGCAGAACGTCGGCGCGCCAATGATCGCCGTCGATCTCGACACCGACGTGATCGGCCGCGAAGAGATGATCCGCGCCATCGCCCTCGGCATCTTCCCGGTCGACGCGATCACGCGCCGCGCGTCACCGAATGCATCGCTGTCCGCGATCGCCACCGCCCGCGCCGCCGCCCGCGCACTCGCCGTCCGCGGCGCCGCCTGCGTGCGCGAAGGCGGCAACGATCCGCAGAAAGTGCTCGCCGCGTGCGGCATCAACGACCCGACGATCGGCACGACCGCCGATGCGCCGGTGACAGGAAGGTTCGCGGCGGACATGGCCGAGCAAATCGAAAAGACGCTGCATTAACGCGCTGCGCAGGCCCCATTGACCCTCGCCCCGCTTGCGGGGAGAGGGTGGCCCTGAGCGAAGCGAAGGGCCGGGTGAGGGGCTCACCCAAACAGCGACAACCGCGGCAACGAATACTTCTCCCGCACGATCCGCAGCAGCATCGCCTCCTCGGTTCGCGCGCGATTTTTCTCGTCGACTTTGCCCGCCAGCTCCTGCGCCACTTCCGCACGGATCGCATCGAGCTCCGGAATCTCCGCGATCAATCGCCGCTCGATCTCGATCAAGCGATCCTCGATCGTCCGCGCACTCTGCTCTTTCTCCAGCGCGCGGATCTCCAACGCGATCGATGGCGAGACGTGTTCGATGGCCTCGGCAAGTCGCGCAAGCGTCTCTCCCGATCCGGCCTCCGGCACGGATGTACTCGCGCCGATCTGCAGCTCCTTCCGCTCCTCCCACAGCTCTTTCACCGCGTGGCGGCAGTAGCTGAGGCTGTTCACGACCTTCTTCCGCTCCGCCGCTTTTTCGAAAACCGTATCGAGCGCTTCGATCACCACCGGCAGCGGAATGCCGTCGTCCGCCCACTTCTTCATCAGCACCCAATCCTTCGCGGAAAGGATGAACACTGTCCCGCGCCGCATCGCGAAATGCGACTCGATTTCGAGGAAATAGTCGTCCGCAACGGCCATTGCGTCAGACGGTAACAGCGCGACTCATCGGTTACAATCGCACGACTTCTCGGAGCCCTTCGTAACCATGGATGCCAGCCCGCCGCGCGCGGAAGTGACGATTTATTCGCCACTCTTTTCGCCCTTCCGCCATCCACTGACGGAAGGCACGATCTCAATCGGGCGCGCCTCCGACTGCAGCATTCCGATCAAGGATCGCTACCTCTCCCGCCGCCACGCGGAGATCATTTCCGCGAACGGCGCGTGGGTGCTCAAAGACCTCGGCAGCGCGAACGGGACATACCTCAATGGCAATCGCGTCGAGCGCGACTCGACCCTCCATCCCGGCGATCGCATCCGCCTCGGCGACACCGAGATCGTCTTCGAAACGACGGAGCACAACACCGACAAGCTCTTCGCCGTCGCCGACTCCAAAGTCAGCGCGACGATCGCCATCCCCATTCACGACATCGACGAGTCGCCGAAAGACGTCGACATCGAGAAGCTCACCACGCTCAACCTCCTCGCGCGCGAGCTCATCGAAGACCGCCCGATGGACGAGTTGTTCGGCTTCATCGTCGATCGCGTCATGCAGCACCTTCGCCCTTCCCGCGCCGCGCTCGGCCTGCTCGGTCCCGACGGCCGCTCGTTCGCCAACGTCGAAGTACGCCGCCAGGACAAGAACGATTCGTCCGAGCTGACCATCAGCCACACGCTCCTCGCGCAAGTGGTCGAGGAGAAAAAAGCGCTGGCGTACATGGACGTCACCGTCGACGAAAAACTGAGCCGCGCCCAGTCGATCATCATGCAGGGCATCCACTCGATCCTCTGCTCGCCGGTGATCATCGGCAATGCGGTGGTCGGCGTGCTGTACGTCGACTACCTCTTCAACCAGCGGCAGATCTCCGAAGACGACGTGAAGCTCGTCGCGCAGATCGCGCGCTTCGCCGCCATCAAGCTCGAGACCACGCGTCTCCGCGAGGAGGCGATCCAGAAGCGGTTGATGGACGAGGAGCTGAAGACCGCGTCGACCATTCAGCGCCGCCTGCTGCCCGATCCGCCGAAAGGCATCCCCGGCTACACGTTCGTCGGCGCGAACCGCGCGTGCCGCACGGTCAGCGGCGATTACTACGACTTCGTGGTCCGTCCCGACGGCAGGGTGTACTTCGTGATCGGCGACGTTTCCGGAAAAGGGATCACTGCGGGCCTCATGATGGCCGGACTTCAGGCGGCGTTCCGCATCTACGCGAAGAGCGATCCGGCGCCGGGCGATCTGGTCTCGATGCTCAACGTCACGCTGAAGGAAAACCTCCCGCAGTCGAAGTTCGTCACGCTCTTCCTCGGGCGCATCGACACGAAGAGCGGCACCGTCGAATACGCGAACGCCGGCCACACGCCGCCACTCTGGATCTCGCGCGACGGCGTGACGGAGCTCGGCGAGACCGACCTCCTCCTCGGCATCGTCACCAAAGCGGATTACACGCAGCGCACGCTGCAGCTCGGCCCCGGCGACTCCCTCATCCTCTTCACCGACGGCGTGACCGAAGCCGAAGACAGCGACGGCAACGAGTTCGGCTCGGCGATCGTGATGGAGAAGCTGAAGACGTTCCACGGCCAGCCCGCCGCGGTGATCGCGAATCTGGTCGACAAAGCGGTCATCGCGCACGTCGGCGAGCCGGGAGCGCTCGGCGACGATGTGACGATCGTCGTCGTCAGCCGCGAAGCTTGAGGGTTGAGCGCAGCCACGACTCGATCGCCGCCGTCGCGCGATCGTTCTTGAACACGTACCACGCGCGCTCGAGCTTCCGATCCTCGGAAAGAACGCGACGAAACTCCCCCGCATCCTTCGCCGCGCGCAACCGCTCCTTCATCGGCGAGTCGACCGTCGCGACAAACTCACGCTGATCCGCCGCATCCGACGCCGCGCTGCGTCGCGGCACGCGCCGGTATCGCGGCTCCGCGTACGCTTCGCCATCGCGCGCTTCCACGACTTCCCCGTTCCCGGTGTCCAGGTAGTACGCAATGCGCCCCGAATCATCCAGATACGCGCACTGCAACCCTTCCACATCCACCGCAGCAGCACCCCTCGCCCCGCTTGCGGGGAGAGGGGCAGGGGTGAGGGGCCGCTGCCCCGGCTGTGCCGGTGCCCAGGAAGCATTCTTCGCCACGAACTCCTGCTGCGCTTCGTCTCTCCGTCTCTGCCATCCTCGAAACGCGAGGCGCAGCTTCTGCATCAGACTGACACTCACGATGCGGATGATACAGTTCGCGCCATGAGTCAGGATCGCCTCGACTCGAGCATCGACATCGATCGGCGATCGTCGATCGAGATCGTCCGACTCATCCAGGAGCAGGACCGCCTGGTTGCCGATGCGGTCTCAGCCGAAGCCGAAAAAATCGCGCACGCGATCGACCAGATCGCCGACCGGCTCTCGAACAACGGCCGCCTTTTCTACGCCGGCGCCGGCACCAGCGGACGCATCGCGATGCTCGACGCCTCCGAAGTCCCGCCGACCTACGGCATGGACGTCATCAAAGTGTTGATGGCCGGCGGACAAAGCGCATTCTTCGATGCCGTTGAAGGCGCGGAAGACGACGAAGACGCCGCGATCGAAACGATCAACGCCAACGTGAAAAGCGATGACGCACTCGTCGGCATCGCGGCTTCGGGAACGACGCCGTACACCGTCGCCGCCGTGCGCCGCGCGAACATGCTCGGTGCGCTCACGGTCGGCATCACGTCCGTTCCTGGCTCGCCGCTCGCGCGCGAAGTCGACATCGCGATCGCCCCGCAGACCGGCCCCGAAGTGATCATGGGCTCGACGCGCATGAAGAGCGGCACCGCGCAGAAGCTCGTCCTCAACACGATCTCCACCGGCGTGATGATCCGCCTCGGCCGTGTCTACTCGAACCTGATGATCGACATGCCGGCGACGAACGAAAAACTGCGCAGCCGCGCCGTGAAGATGATCGAGCTCGTGGCCGGCGTCACGCGCCCCATGGCCGTGCAGGCGATGCGCGACGCGAACGGCAGCGTGCGACTCGCCGCGGTGATGGCGAAGAAGCGCATCGGCGCGGACGAAGCGCGCGCGCTGCTCGCGTCGAAACCGCTGCGGGAGGTACTCGAGTCGTGACCGCCACGGCCGCGACGGCATGGCCGTCGCGCGAAAATAAGCGGCGGCATGAAGCCGCGTGGAGTGCGGCGGCCATGCCGCCGCTGCTTCTCTCCTGCCGCGGCCATGCCGCGGCGACGGGAGCCCGGTCATGAACCGTGTCGAGCGGCTCATCGCCGTCTCGAAGAAAGACACCCGCCGCATCATCGGCCTGATGTCGGGCACGTCGCTCGATGCCATCGACGCGGCGATGGTGCGCATCAAAGGCCACGGCACCGACGCCGACGTCGAGCTGGAGCACTTCCGCAGCTACCCATTTCCGCCAAAAATCCGCGGTGCGGTACGCGACCTCTTCCGCCCGGACCGCGCCCGCGTCGATCAGATCTGCCGCTACGACTTCATCCTCGGCGAGCTGTTCGCCGCCGCGGTGCTGCGTCTCTGCCAGGAGACGCAAACGAATCCCGACGATGTCGACCTCGTCGCCGCCGCGGGCCAGACGATCTGGCACGATCCGGAGCCGGTGATCATGCAGCCCGACGTCGACTGGATCGATCACCCCATCGAGACCAGCTCGACGCTCGCCATCGGACAATCCGCAGTCATCGCCGAGCGCACCGGCATCATCACCATCGGCGATCTGCGCGTGCGCGATGTCGCGGCCGGCGGCCAGGGCGCGCCGCTCGTCCCGTACTTCGACTGGGCGCTTTTGCGGCACAAACGGCGCGGCCGCTGCATTCAGAACATCGGCGGCATCGGCAATGTCACGTACATCCCGCCGAACGCGTCGTGGGAAGACGTGATCGCGTTCGATACCGGCCCGGGAAACATGATCATCGACGAGCTCGCGTACATGATGACCAACGGCCGCCAGACGTTCGATCTCGACGGCGCGCTGGCCGCTTCCGGAACCGTCCATGAAGAACTGCTCGAGCGGTGGATGTCCGATCCGTATTTCGCCAAGCAGCCGCCGAAGACGACGGGGCGCGAGTTGTTCGGCGCGCAGTTCGCGCGACGCATCCGCAGCGAATCGGATCACGTGCCGCTGCCGGACCTCATCGCCACCGCAACTGCGTTAACGGCCGAATCGATCGCCCGCTCGTATCGCGACTTCATCGCGCAGCGCGGTCCGATCGATGAAGTGCTCCTCGCCGGCGGCGGCGCGAACAACCCGACGATCGTCCGCATGCTGCGCGAGCGGTTGTCGAAGGTCGACATCAAGAAATACACCGCGAGCGAAGCAAAGGAAGCGATGGCCATGGCGATGATCGCGAATGATTCGATCGCCGGACTGCACACGAATGTCGCCGGTGCGACGGGCGGGCGGCCGACGATTCTGGGGAAGATCTGCGTATGAAGCTCTTCGGCCGCGCGTTCATCGCGGGCGCGATTCAGGACGACACGCTCGTCACCATCGCCGACGGCGTAATCGCCTCGCTCGATCAGCTCGCGAAACCTCCCGCGGATGCGCAACAGATTCGCGGCATCATCGTGCCCGGCTTCATCGACGTGCACGTCCACGGCGGCGACGGCGCGGACTTCATGGACGCGAGCACCGAAGCCAATGCACGCATCCTCGCCTTCCACGCGAAGCACGGCACCACGACGCTGATGGCGACGACGCTCTCCGCATCGCGCCACGATCTGCAGGCCGCGGTCGAAGCGATCGCCGCAACCGATCATGACGAAGGCGCCGCGATCGCCGGCATTCATCTCGAAGGTCCGTTCGTCAACGCCGCCCGTGCCGGCGCACAGAATCGCGAATCGATTCGGCCTCCTGACATTCATGAGCTTTCGGCGTTGATCTCCGAGGCGCCGCGGATGCGATGGATGATCACGCTGGCGCCGGAGATCGAAGGGGCGCATCAGCTCATCTCGCATTTTCGCGGGCGGGTGATCTTCTCCATCGGACACACGAATGCGAATCACGCCGAGGCCGTCGCGGCGCTCGAGTGGGGCGCGTCGCACTTCACGCATCTCTTCAACGCGATGACACCGTTCGGGCATCGCGAGCCGGGCGTGGTCGGCGCGGCGCTCGCCTCCGCGAATGCGACCGCGGAGCTGATCGCGGACGGCGTGCACGTGCATCCCGCGGCGCTCTGGATCGCGGCGCGGATGATGCCGTACCGCATCGCGCTGGTCACCGACGCGATGCGCGCCTGCGGTCTCGATGACGGCGTCTACAAGCTTTACGAGCACGAGGTGACGGTCGGCGACGGCGCCGCCCGCCTCGCGGACGGCACGCTGGCCGGAAGTGTGCTGACCATGGATCGCGCGGTGAAGAACATGGTCGAGCTGGCAGGACTCCCGATCGAGTACGTGCTGCCGCTGGCCACGAGCGTGCCGGCGCAGATCGCAGGCGTGGCCGACCGGAAAGGAAAAATCGACATTGATTACGATGCCGATCTGGTCGTGCTCGACGAGCGCCTGGAGCTCGAGCGGGTGGTGGTGCGCGGCACAACTCAGGTGTCATCAGGATGACAGCGCAGGGGTACGCGGTCATGAAGTGGGAAACGTTCGATAGCTACGACGCGCTCTCCGTGCGCGCCGCCGAAATCTTCCTCGGAGCGATTCACGCGAATCCGCGCATCGTCTTCGGCCTGCCGACCGGACGCACACCGATCGGCATGTACGACCGCATCGTCGCCATCTGTTCGCGCGAGTACCACTGCTTCACCGAAGTCACGACCTTCAATCTCGACGAGTACGTAGGGATCTCGTGCGAGCACCCCGGAAGCTACTGCACGTACATGCGCGAGCATCTGTTCGAGCACGTCGATATCGACCGGCGCAGCGCGCACATCCCCAACGGCAACGCTGCGGATCTCATCGATGAATGCATGCGCTACGAGCGCACGATCCGCAACGCCGGCGGACTCGGACTCACGTTCCTCGGCCTCGGACGCAATGGCCACATCGGCTTCAACGAGCCGGGCACGCCGTTCCAGTCGCGCACCCGCGTGGTGTCGCTGACGCAGTCGACGCGCACCGCAAATGCATCGTGCTTCGCGGACGGCGAGGTGCCGAAGCAGGCGATGACGATGGGCATCGGGACGATTCTCGAATCGAAGTCGATCGTCCTGCTCGTGAGCGGCACGGGAAAAGAGGACGCGGTGGCCCGTTTGCGCAGCGGCGAGATCAACGAGGAGTTTCCGGCAAGCGCGCTGCATCTGCACGGTGACGTGCAGGTGCTCGTTTCATGAAGAAGGGCCGGATCTTCGCCATCGGCGCGCTGGTCCTCATCCTCATCTTCACGTATCGCTTCTTCGCGATCTACACCGTCCGTTCGGGCGAGTGCAAACCGCACGAGGGCGGCTCGTATCTGCCGTTTCCGCCGCGCGGCGTACATCGCGCGAAGCCGATCGTCGTCGTCACGTACAACATCGCCGGACACGACGAGCTGCTCGACGGCGAGCACGTTCGCAAGCTCGCCGATGCGATCAATCAGCTGCATCCCGATATCGTCGGATTGCAGGAAGTGCATCGCGGCACGTGGCAGGCGCGCTTTCACGATCAACTCAAAGAGCTCGCGACGCGCACCGGCATGCACGGCTACTTCGCGCCGAGCTACGTGCAACATGGCGGCGGATTCGGCAACGCGATCCTCACCCGCGGCGAACTGCTCGGAGAGCTCGTGCATCCGCTGCCGAGCGTGGGCGAGCCGCGCACCCTGATCGAAGCGCTGATCCGCATCGACGGCCAGCCGATCAACGTCTACGTCACGCACCTCACCACGTGGGGCTCGCTGAACAAAAGGAATCGCGCCGAGCAGCTCGAGTGCCTCGCGCACCACGTCCGCACCAGCCGCTATCCCTACATCCTGCTCGGCGATTTCAACAACATCATCGGCTCCGAGGAGATCGCGCGATTCCGGCACGAGAACGGCTCTCAGCTTTGCGGCGTGGAGATCGGAGACACATTCCACTCGATCCTCGGCAACCGCCGGATCGACTACATCTTCGCCGACCACGGTTGGGCATGCGCCAATGCGCGCGTGCCGCACATCGGGCCTAGCGATCATTGGCCGGTGGTCATCGACATGTGGTGGAACCGGGAGGACGCACATGCACAGTAAGCCTCATGTCATCCGCCTGCCGACGATCGCCGTCGTCGCCATGATCGTGGCGATCGCCGGCCTCACGATCCTGCTCTGGTCCGCACAACGCGGACGTCAGACGCATCTGGCTGTGAAGCAGCCGGGCGAGCTCCGAGCGCTCGTACCGTCGATCGTCGGACTGACGCAGTCGTCACTCGAGCAGGGCAATCAGATCGTGCTGCTGCAGAACGGCGACGGCTTCTTTCCGCCGATGCTCCGCGACATCGCCGCGGCACGCCAAAGCATCCATGTCGAGTCGTACATCTGGTGGGAAGGCGACATCTGCAACGAGCTCGCGAAGCTGCTCGCGCTCAAAGCGCGTGAAGGCGTCGAAGTGCGCCTGCTGCTCGACGCCTCGGGCGGCCGCAAGCTCGACGACACGCTGGAAACGATCATGCGCGACGCCGGCGTGCAGGTCCGCAAGTTCCATCCCCTCCGCATCAGCAACCTCGGACGGATGAACAATCGCGATCACCGCAAGCTCGTCGTCGTCGATGGACACATCGGCTACATCGGCGGCTTCGGCATCGCAAAGGAGTGGACCGGACACGCGCAGGACAAGGACCACTGGCGCGACATCGCGGTGCGCGTCAGCGGACCGGTCGTCAGCCGCATGCAGGGCGCGTTCTGCGAGAACTGGATCGAGGAGACGGGGGAGATTCCGGCAGGGCAGAAGTACTTCCCGGTCATTCCTCCGGCAGGACCGACCTCCGCCCATCTGGCGTACACGTCCCCGACCGGCAGCGTGTCATCGGTGCAGGTGCTGTACTACCTCGCCATCAGCGCGGCGCGGCGCGAGGTGCTGATCCAGAACCCGTACATGCTGCCGGATGACGACGCGATCAAGGCCATGGCGGCGGCGGTGAAGCGCGGGGTCGATGTGCGGGTGATGGTGCCGTCGACCGATGCGACCGACAGTCCCGTCGTGCAGCACGCCGCACATCACATGTTCGGCACGCTGCTGAAGAACGGCGTCAAGGTTTACGAGTACAAGAAGACGCTGCTGCATCAGAAGGTGATGGTCGTCGACGGCGTCTGGTCGTGCGTCGGCTCGACGAATTTCGACGATCGCTCGTTTCAGCACAACGACGAGATCAGCATGGCGTTCATCGATCCGCAGCTCGCGCAGCAGTTGCGGATGACGTTCAACGATGATTTGAAATCGGCGCAGCAGCGGACGTTCCGGGAATGGAGCGCGCGGCCGCTTTGGCACAAGACAATCGATGGAATAGCATACTTAGGTCATGGGCAGCTCTGATGAGCCCTCGCCTTCATACGGCTGGAAGATGCTCACCGTAATTGCGACCTTCGCGCTGATGACCTTCGGCGCGCTGTTTCTCGGATCGCGCTGGCGCGCACTGAGGTGACGCCGTGGCGACGCTGCCGGCTGAAGGACGCTGGACGATCCGTACGCTGTCGGAAGACGGCATCGAGTCCGCGCTCGAATTCCTTCGCCGCGATCCGCTGGTCAACGTCTACCTGATCGCGCGTCTGCTCGAAGAACGCACGCTCGCCGCCAGCCAGATGGTCGAAGTGCGCTTCAACGGCCACATCGTTCTCATTGCGTCGCTGGCCACGAACATCGTCCTCGGCAACGCGCCGGCGACACCGCGCGATGTCATGGAATCAGCGGTGGCGGTCGTCGCCGATCGCATCACTACGCGCATGCTGCCGGTGCGCGCGATCATCTCGCCGGCCACGCTGGTTGACGAGTTGTGGAAGCACTTACGAGCGCGCGTCGATCCACCGACGGTCATCCGCATGACGCAGCCGATCTACGCGATCCGCCGCCGTCTCGATTTTCCCGACCTGCACGATTCGCGTTACTCGACGCTGCGCGATCTCGACGCGCTCGTGCCGGCGTGCGCGGCGATGCACAAGGAAGAAGTGGGAATCGATCCGATGGAGCGCGATGCCGCCGGCTATCGCGAACGGGTGCGCGAGCTGATCGAGCGCAAGCGGTCGGTCATCCGCGTGCTCGACGGCGCAATCGTGTCGAAGTGCGAGTTCTCCGCGGTCACCGATGAGGCCGTGCAACTGATGGGCGTGTGGTCGCATCCGCGCTATCGCCGCCGCGGATTGATGCGCGCCTGCCTGCGCGAGGTGTGTGGGCATCTCTTTCGAAAAGGAAAGACCGTGACGCTGTTCGTCAACGATTTCAACAAGCCGGCCATCGGCCTGTACGAATCGCTCGGTTTCCAACGAATCGGCGTGAACCGAGCCCTGATCTGGTGATGATGTACGACAAGCTCTCAGCTTGTCGCCCAAGCTCTCAGCTTGTCGCCCCAAGCTCTCAGCTTGTCTCCCACAAAGCTCTCAACTTGTTGCCCACAAGCTCTCAGCTTCTCGCCCACAACCTCTCAGCTTGTCTCCCACAAGGCTCTTCCCAAGCCCTCGACAACCTGAGAGGTTGTCGTACACATCGGCGGCCCGAACATTGCACTATTTAGACGGGCCATGTGGGAGGTAGATAGAAATGGCGGAGATAGGCGTGGTCAAGTGGTTCAACAACGACAAAGGTTACGGCTTCATCAAACGTGACACCGGTGAAGACGTGTTCGTTCATCACACCGCGATTCAGGCCTCGGGTTACCGGACACTGAACGAGGGAGAACGGGTGGAGTTCGAGGTCAAGCAGGGGCCGAAAGGACTTCAGGCCGAGAACGTACACCGCGTCGATTCGCAGCAGCAGGCGTCGTAGAAGTGGTATGCGGCGCCTGCCGCCCCACGCTACTCTTCAGTTGCTCCGGAACGCATCGCGAACACTCCGAGCATGGCGCCGATCGCCAGTGCCGGAACAGCCTGCCCCTGGCCTTTGAGCACCAGCAGAACGGCCGAGACCGCTCCCGCAACGAGAATGAGTGAACGGAGCGCGATGTCCTGAAAAGTCATGATGGCTGGCCGATTGGACGCGGCGAGTTATTTTACATCCGATCGGGCACCGCGATTCCCAATAAGTTCAGCCCCTCCACCATCGTCCGCCGGAAAATCTCCGCACACACCGCCCGCCGCTGCCGCTCCGCATCATCCTTCTCATTCTTGATCGGGTACTTGTGGAAGAAGCTGTTGAACTTCTGCGCGAGCTCGAGCAGATCGTGCGTGACGATCGACAGCTCCAGTCCATCCACCGCGCGGCGAATCGCTGACGGCAGCTCGGCGCTCATCCGCACCAGCTCCCACATGTCGTCATTGATCCCATCGTGCAGCGTGAGGCGATCGAGCGCGTCGTCGCCGATCATCGGATCGATTCCTTCCGCCGCCATCTTGCGGAAGATGCTCTTCACGCGCACGGTCGAATAGAGCAGGTATGGTCCCGAATCGCCCTCGAACGTCAGCGCCTCGTTGAAATCGAACGCGATGACTTTGTTGCGGCCGTACTTGAGCATGAAATAACGCAGCGCCGCGATCGCCACCATGCGGCCGACTGCGTTGATCTCGTCCTCGCTCAATCCCTCCGCCTTGATTCCCTGTCGCACCGCCTCGGTCGCCTTCTGCTCGAGCTGATCGATCATGTCGTCCGCGATCACGCCGAGGCCTTTGCGGCCGGACATCTGGAGGTACGGCTTCGTCGCTTCCTCATCCGAGACTTCCATCCCGAGCGCCTTCGCGGTGGCCGGAGTCAGCGCCACCATGCCGTACGAGAAGTGGATCGACTGATCCGCTTCCTTCGCGTGCCCGAGCTGGCGAAGTCCTTCCTTCACCACCTTCTGCGGGTACTCCTGGCGCACGTCGATGACGTTGACGACCATCTCCGCGCCGCCGAATTTCGGCGCGCCGGCATTGGACTGATCGTCGTGCGTCGTCTCCCACAGCTCGTATGGCGCGGGGAACTTGCGATAGCCGAACGTGCGGTCGAGCAGACCGAACTTCCAGAGCTGATACGCGATGTCCTTGCCGGTGTAGGTGACGGTGCCGTTCGAGCGGACGAGGATCTTGTCCGGTTCGTCCATGCCGGCGAACGCCTCGCTCTCCTCGAGCTTCATCACCCAGCAGCCTTTGTGTTTCCCCTCGTGCTCGTAGATCACCGCGCCCGATTGCTTGAGCAACTCGAAAGCGCGATCCCAGAAATGCAGCGCGATGATGTCGCTCTCTTTCGGCAGCAGGTCGTAGGTGATGCCGAGGCGGAGCATCGTCGCGATGTGCGCCTTCACGATCGCGCGGGCGATGATCGCCGCGAGCTTCGCCGTGTCGCCTTCACCGCGCTCCATCTTGTGCAGCGTGTCCCGGCGCCACTCCTGCGACTCGGGATGCTCGGCGTAGTACGTCGCCATCTTCGAGTAGATGTCCCAGCAGAAGTAATCGAACTTCGGCTGCTCGATGAGCGCGAGCACGTCGTCGATCGATTTCTTCTCCAGGTGCTCGAACGCGACGACCACGTCGGCGACCTGCACGCCGGTGTCGTCGATGTAGTTCTGCGTCTCGACGTGATTGCCGAGCCACTTGGCGCAGCGGACGAACGTGTCGCCCATGACCGCGTTTCGCAGATGTCCGATGTGCGCGGCTTTGTTCGGATTGATGTTCGTGTGCTCGACGATCACCCGTGCGCCGGTCTGCCTGGCCGGCATCATCACCGACTTCATGTGCGCGGCTGTGAACGAGCCGCGATCGATGTGGAAGTTGAGATAGCCGGCGCCTTCGACCGTCACCTTCGATACGAGCATCGGCAGCTCCAGTCCGTTCGCGAGCGACTCCGCGATCTCGCGCGGCTTGCGCTTGAGCACCTTCGCGAGCTCGAGTGCGATCGGCGTCGCGAGGTCGCCCATGTTCAGCTTCGGCGGCGCCTGCAGAATCACGCGATCGAAGGGATGACCGAACAGCGCGAGCACGCGGCTGCGCAGCGTTTCGGTGAGTTGGTCAACGATCTGTTCGAGGATCATGGTTCTCCCGAGTGCGTGTCATCCCGAGCCGCGAAGACGGTCGAGGGATCCCCTCCGGCGGCACGCAAATCGTGCTTCGGCAGGGGATTCCTCGACCGTCCTTCGGCGGCTCGGAATGACACGCCTCACGCCTAGTAATGGTTCGTATCGTTCCATAACTTCAGCACGATCCGCCCACCCCGATTTTCGAAGAGGTTGATCGCGGCGTTGTCCTGCGCGAAATGGCGCGACGACATCACCGGCAGGTTCATGAGCACGGTCGCGGCGATGCGGATTGCGGTGCCGTGCGTAACCATGATCGGCCGCGCCGCGTCGATCTGCTCCAATGCGGCGGCGATCCGTCGCGCCACATCATTGTGTGACTCGCCCTCGGGACATCTACAGTCCGCATCGCTGCTCCATCGCTTGTAGATCTC
>DATEZA010000218.1:0-2522 GCA_035255945.1 Thermoanaerobaculia bacterium | reverse complement strand
TCGCCTTTCTGGTGACCTTTCCCTGCGTCGTGACCTTCACCATGACGGACCAGACCGCGCTGGCGAGCGCACTGGCGGACATCCAGCGGGACGGCGTATTGATCCTGCCCGACGACGTCGCCTACGAGTTGTGCAGGAAATGGCAGCGCCGCTTCCGCATCGTCAATCGCGCATCGCTGATCATCGCCGGTCTCGCCTGTGCGCTGATGATCGTCTTCAATTGCATCGCCTACAGTACGCCCGGCGTCGGTTTCTGGGTGTCGATCACCGGCGAGCTGCGCTCCAAGATGGTGGCGTGCGCGTTTCTCTATTGCATCTGCTGTCTCTATTCGGTCGATCTCATCTACATCATTCGCAGCGTGGCGATGAGCGTATTTCTCAATGACGTGGCGGTCCACGGACAATTGCGGCTGCTCCCGTTCCATCCCGATAAATGCGGTGGATTGCGTCCCATCGGCCGTTTCGGTCTGCGCGATCAGTACGTGATGACGCTGCTGGGAATCAATATCGCGTTCCTGGTGATCGTCACCGTTCGTTATCTCCAGCCGCCATCGACGTTGTGGGGACTGGTCGGCGCCGCCGCGGTGGTGTACATGATCCTCGGTCCGACCGCATTCGTCGCGCCGCTGTTGTCGTTTCACGGGGCGATGATCCGTACGAAAGCGGAGCTGCTGAGCGAGATCGCGCAGCGTTTACGCGTCGAGCTGCAGCGTCTGCGCAAGGAATTGCCGTCCGGAAAACTGCTGCGCGAAGACGAAGAGCTGATCGACCGGCTGCGCAAGGTGGGCGCGGTGATCGATCAATTGCCGGTGTGGCCGTTCGACGCGGCGACGCTGCGGCGCTTTCTGACCGCGTACGGCACGCCGCTCATCGGGATGGTTAGCTATAACTGGCTTCGTGGACTGATGCAGGGCTTTCTGGCGTGGATGAATCACTGATCATCGACAGAATGCTCAGCGCCTGGCGCAGCGCCGCGCGCGAGATGCCCCCCATCAGACAGATCTGAATCCAGTTGCGCTCCAGGAGGTACGCGCTGGCGTGGCCGATGAGGAACCCGGCGTGCTCCATCCTGCGCGCGCAATCGGCGGAGCTGACGTGCGGCGGCAGCGCGATGGTCACCACATGCGGCGCCGGCGTGCCGCGCTCGCCGATGATGGCGAAGCCCCGGCGATGCAATTGCGCACGCAGCCACGCGCCGGAGTTTCTGGTTTGCTCGAAGTGCGAAGTCCACTCGGCGCGCTCGACGGCCACGCGCAGCGCGCGGACGAGATTCGATGAGTGCGTGAACGGCGTGCCGTCGCGCGCGTAGAGCCCGAGGTCGAGATAGCGGGGGAGGCGCGGACTGATGGCGATCGGCTCGCAATGAAAGACGAGCGACAGACCGGGATACGACGCGAGTGCTTTGCCGCTGGTGCCGGTGGCGAGCCAGACGCCGGAAAAATCGAGCGGCACCGCGCCGATCGCACTGACCGCATCGAGGCAGAGCTTCGCGCCTTTCACGCGGCAGATGCGGCCGGCCGCGCCGATGTCGTTCAGTACGCCGGCCGACGTTTCGCACGCGGCCATCCAGAGCCAGTCGTAATCGCGCGACTCGAGCGCGCCGAGGTCGAGCGGCTCGCCCCAGTCGAAGCGGAGGTGCTCGAAATCGAGCTGTGCGCGCATCGCGTGATCGGCGAGCCGCTCGCCGAATTCACCGTTGCTGATGACCACGCCGTGACCGCCGAGGAGCGAGAGCTGTGCGCCGACGGTATCGTTCGCGAGCGTGCCGCTGCCGAGCAGGACCTGCACGTGCGGCGCGTGCACCAGCGCGCGAAGACGATGACGCAGAGTGCGCAGATCGTCGTCGAATGCGGGCGAGCGATGCGGTTGCGGCGGCGCACTGAACGCCGCCGCGACGTCGGGATGAATGGCCACCGGACCGGTCAACAGGTTGACCACATCGCCGCGCAGTGCCGGCACCAGCGCATTCGTCTCGCGCGCCTGTTCGATGAAACGCGATTTCGTGATGTACATCGGCTGGAACGCCGCACCGGCTGCGCCGACGAGCGGTCCGAACGGAATGAAGCCCATGTGCGAATAGAGCTTCAACTGCCGGGTGGTGGCGGAGATCAGTGCGCAGTCATGGCCGGTGCCGGCGGTCCATTCCCATACGCCGGCCAATAATCCGGGCAGGATCGTTCCGCGGCGGTGCTCTTTCCTCACGTTGAGCAGACGGACCTCGAAGAAACGATGACCGTCCGGTAAATACGCATCGAGCTGCGGCAGTTTCTGATCGAGTGAAAACGGACGGGTGGCGCGCAGGGCGAGGCTGCCGACGACCGTGTCACCGTCGAGCGCGATCACATAGGTGTTTTCATTGTGGAAGCGATCGATGAGGCGGGCGTCGGCATTGGGAGCGTGTTGAGGGATTTCCTCGACGAACGCGGCGTAGTGCAGAGCATGCAGCTGCTCCAGCTCGCGCGGCTCGCGCGCCACCTTGAACCGGATTTCGGACACAAAGAAATCATACCGGAATCGTGGGG
>DATEZA010000217.1:0-13260 GCA_035255945.1 Thermoanaerobaculia bacterium | reverse complement strand
AAGCAGAAAGCAGAAAGCAGAAAGCTGAAACCTTGAAGAGGTCCGCGCACGCTTCCTTTCAGGTTTCAGGTTTCAGACTTCAGCTTTCAAATCAGAACCTCACTTCCACCTGTCCGTACACCTCCCGCCCCACCAGCGTCGTATCGACGCCGATCAGCGTCTCCTTCGGACGCTTGTCGAGCAGGTTGTTGCCGAACACGCTGAGGCGCACCGAGTGGTGTTGCACGGGGAAGTCGTAGCTGAGGCGGCCGTTGAGGAACGTGTAGCCGGGGAGGATCGCCTCCGTTCCGGCGGGCGCGCCGGCGAACGATGACCAGAAGCGCGGCGCGGCGTAGCGTCCGCGCCACGATGCTTCGAGCGAGCCGCGGACGTTGTGGAACGGTCCCGCGTATGCGCCCAGGTTCACCTTGTCGTCCGGTGCGTAGACGAACTCGATCGGAGCGCCGGTGGCGTCGACGCCGGCGCGATCCTGTCGTTCGCTCTGATGCGCCCAGTTCACGAAGCCGGTCACCGTATTCGAGAACGACGAGCGCAGCTCCAGTTCGCCGCCGGTGATCACCGCCGTTCCCGGATTGTTCTGGAACTGCAATGCCGACGGCAGCGGCGCCGGCCGCCGGGCCAGTCCGACGACGATGAAATTCGAGACCTTCGATCGATACAGATCCGCCTTCGCCGATACCGACGGCGAGATCTGGTATTCGCCGCCGAGGTCGAGCGTGCGGATGCCTTCCGGCTTCAGTGTCTCGTTCGGCAGGAACGTCGTCAGCGGGAACGGCGTGAACGAGCCGGTCTCTGACGCCACGTTCAGGAACCAGCTGGCCTGATAGAGCTCGTTGAAGTTCGGGAAGCGGAACGCCGTGCTGTATCCGCTGCGGATCACCATCCGGTTGTTCGGCGTGTAGACGAGCGACAGGCGCGGCGAGGTCTTCGCATCGAACAGCTGCGTCTTGCCGTCGTAGCGCAGACCGGCCACGGCGCGCAGCTTATTCGTGATGACATCGAACTGGTCCTGCGCGTAGATCGCGAACTTGTCGTAGCCGTTGACCGCCGCCGCATTCGGCGCCAGCTCCGCCGCGTGTTCCGCGCGATTGAGCCGCCGTCCTTCGGCGCCGAACAGGATGTCGTGTCCGCGGATCATGTGCAGACCGAGGCGGAAGTCGCCGATCACCTGGTAGCCGTGATTCGCCGGCTGCGAGAACTCCGGCTTCTGCGTGGCGGCGTGGCAGCCCGCGCAAAGCGTTCCGGTGCGATGCGACCACGACACGTCGGCCGAGTACGTGACCGCCGCGCCGCCGGGCGCGTGGTTGTACTTCAGTTGCGCGATGTCGAGCGTCTGCTGCACCTGATGCACGCTGGCGAACTGCGAGCCGGGCGGGAATCGCGGACTCACTGCGAAATGCTCCTCGAATCCGCCGAGGCGGTCGTCGTGCCGATAGACGGAGAGCTGGAAATCCTTGTAGCCGCCCTTCAGGAAGATGTCCGTCGCCCTGAACTTCGAGTCGTCGTCGATCCAGAACGTCATCGGGAACATGCTGCGCAGCGTGCGCACCGACCCGAGGATCGAGCCGTCTTTCAGCTTCCTGCCGTACTGCACGTTCACGCTGCTCGTGGAGCGGTCGCCGCCGAAGATCTGCGCGTCGCCGCCAGCGAGGTCGTCGCCCGACAGCGTCACGATGTTGATCACGCCCCAGTACGCGTTCTCGCCGTACAGCGACGAGCCGGGACCGCGCACGATCTCGATCCGCTTGATGTTCTGAATCGGAAAGGTGTCGAAGCCGGGGCTGAGCGGGAAGCCGCCCGTGTCGCCCGAGTTGTACGGCACGCCGTCGATCAGCAGCAGGATGCGATTCGAGAACGGGTTCTCACCGAAGCCGCGGATGTCGAGCGTCTGGATCATCGGATTCCAGCGCACGTTCACGCCGGCCACGAGGCGGAGGATGTCCGGGACGCTCCTTGCGCCCGACTCGCCGATCTGCTTCGCCGTGATGACGGTGACCGGCGCCGGCGCCTTCGAGATCGGGATCTCGGTCTTCGTCGCCGCTTCGACCTTCGGCTGTTCCTCGCCGAAAAGCGTGACCTGTCCGATCGTTTGCTGGGCCTCGAGAGACAACGCGCACGCGAGCAGAGACAACAACACCAATTGTTTCATGTGGGCCGAAAGTGTAATGGAGTGCGGCAGCAAGCTGCCGCACTCCATGTTGATCCACGTCACACTTTGTCCGAGGGAACCCGTGACACTCTTCCGCGCGCAGAGATGAATGTTTTACGCGTTGGGCGCTATCGCGTCCTCGAACGCCTCGGGGAAGGGTCCTCGGGTGACGTCTATCTCGCCGAAGACACGGTCGTGCATCGCAAGGTCGCGTTGAAGCTGCTGCGCAACGGCGATGCGGACGAGCGTCAGCTGCGCAGCTTCGAACGCGAGGCGCGTTGCGCATCGATGCTCAATCATCCGAATGTCGTGACGTTGTTCGATGTCGGCGTCGACGACGATCTGCATTTCATCGCCAGCGAGCATGTCGACGGCGAGACGCTGCGCCAGCGGCTCGAGCACGGACCGCTCCCGGTCAACGAAGCGGTCGACATCGCGCTCGGCGTCGCGGCGGCGCTCGTCGCGGCGCACGAAGCCTGGATCGTTCATCGCGATGTGAAGCCGGAGAACATCATGCTGCGCCGCGATCGTTGCGTGAAAGTGCTCGACTTCGGCGTGGCGAAGCTCGCGGGCGGCGGCGATTCGACCGATCCGCTGCGGCGCGGCGACAAACTCGTCGGCACGCTGCCGTATCTCTCGCCGGAGCAGGTCCGCGGCGAAGAGATCATCGACTCCCGCTCCGACATCCACTCCCTCGGCGTGGTGCTGTACGAGATGCTCTCCGGCGCGCCGCCGTTCACCGGCCCGACGCCGATCGATGTACTTGCGGCAATCGTGGAGGCCGAGGCCGAACCGCTGCCCGGATGTGTGCCGCTCGCGCTGCACGAGATCGTCACGCGCTGCCTCAAGAAGAGCATTTACGACCGATTGCAGACCGCCGCCGAGATGGTCGCGCTGTTGACCGAAGTGCGCCTCGACCTCGCCATCCGCGACCGCCGGTGTAGGACAACCTCTTAGGTTGTCCAAGGCCCTGCCGGGGGGGCAAGCTGAGAGCTTGCCCTACACACACACGGCTCACTTTTTGCTTATTTGCCGTAATCAATAACGATGTCCGCCTTCCCGCAGTTCGATGCGTCGTACGCGGAGACGTCTCTCACCGCGGTACTCGACGCGCTGACCGACGCCGCATGTCTCATCGACGCCGGCGGCCGGATCTTTTTCTTCAACAAGCCGTTCGCGAACTTCTGGCGTGATCGATTCGACGCCGAGCCGCACCTTGGGATGCACGTCGGCATCGATGCGATCGCAGGCTGCGTATCGATCCCGATCGGCGAAGGCACGGCGATCATCATCCGCGACGACAGCGAGGCGCGCGAGCGCGAGACCCTCGCCCGCGCCATTCAGCGCAAAGGCAAGGAATGGGCGCTGACGTTCGACGCGATCGAGCTGCCGATCTTCCTCACCTCGGCCGACGGCGTCGTCGTGCGCATGAACCGGGCGGGACGCGATCTCGCCGGCGGCACGTATCAATCGATCCTCGGCCGCCGCATCGGCACGCTCGGCGACGGCGAAGTCTGGCGCGCACTCGATGACGCCGTGCGCGCGATCGTCGAGACACGCGAGTCGTGCTCCGCGCGCGCGATGCACGACGAGCAGCACTGGGACATCACCGGCAGCGTCTACGCGGCCGAGGCGGAAGATCGCGTGATCCTGATCCTGCGCGACATCACGCGCATCGTGGCGCTGCAGGAATCCGTCCGCCGAGGGGAACAGCTCGCGGCGATGGGCGAGCTCGTCGCCGGCGTCGCACACGAAGTCCGCAATCCGCTCTTCGGCATGGGCGTCACGCTCGATGTGTACGAGCCGCTCGTCAATCACGACGCCGATGCCGCCGACATGTTCAATGCGCTCCGCACCTGGATCCAGCGCCTCAATCAATTGATGGAAGACCTGCTGCAGTACGGCAAGTCGTGGCGCGTCGATCTGAGCGAAGGCCGCCTCGGCGAGGTGATCGAGCAGGCGGTGGCGCAAACGATGCCGGTCGCCGATCAGATGCGCGTCCGCATCCGCAGCGAGAGCGCGGACGGCCTGACGATGCTGATGGATCCGGCGCGCCTCGCACACGCCGTGCAGAACGCCATCCTCAATGCAGTGCAGCACTCGGATGCGGAGTCGCAGGTGTTCGTGTCGGCGCGTCGCGTCGGCGGAGTCATCGAATGCACCGTGCGCGACGGCGGCCCGGGCTTCGATCCGCGCGATCTGCCGCGCATTTTTCAGCCGTTTTTCACGCGCCGCCGCGGGGGAACGGGGCTCGGCCTCTCCATCGTGCAGCGCATCGTCGATGAGCACGGTGGAACTGTTGTTGCAGAAAATGCGGCGGGCGGAGGCGCTGTCGTCCGGATGCGCTTTCCGGTTTTCAGGCCCACAGACTCAGCGAGTCAATGATGTTGCAGGCCATGGAAAGGTCAGATCGAGCAGCGCCTCGGCATCGCATTCTGATCGTCGACGATGAAGAGCTCATCGTGCAGGCGATGCGGAAATACTTCGCCGGCCTGGGCTACGACGTCGACTCTGCCTTCGAGCTGGAAGAGGCCCAGGCACTCCTCAACAACTATCGCTACGACCTGGTCATCGCCGACCTGCGGCTGACCGGCGTCGGCGGCGTCGAAGGTCTGCAGATCGTGGCCGACGTGCGGCAGCGCTGGGCGAACGCGCGCGTGATCCTGCTCAGTGCGTACGGCACGCCGGAGATCGAGCGCGAGTCGTATCAGCGCGGCGCCGACGCGTTCCTGCACAAACCGAAAGCGATGATGGAGATCGCACACGTCGCGGTGAATCTGCTGGAAAACGCATGAGAGAACATTCCGCACTCGACTCGCTGCTCGCGCCCGGCGGCATCCGCCCGCTCTATCAGCCGCTCTACGCGCTGACGAACGGCGATCCGCGCCTCTTCGCGTTCGAGTGCCTGTCGCGCGGTCCGCAGGGAACGAATTTCGAGAAAGCGCCGGTGCTCTTCGAGTACGTCCGTTTGAAGCGGCAGGAAGCGCTCGTCGATCGGCTCTGCATCGCGACGGCGCTCGAGCAATTGCCTGCGATGTCGAACGAGACGAAGGTCTGCGTGAACGTGCACGCATCGACGCTCGCACGCGACCCTGGCTTCATCGATTTCCTCGCCCGCGCGATTCAGAAAGCGGATCTCAGTCCGGCACGGGTGATCGTCGATGTGATCCAGCACGCGCCCGCGCACGACGGCGACGGCTTCGCGCTCGCGGTGCAACGCCTGCGCGCGCTCGGCGTGGCGATCGCACTCGACGACATCGGCGTCGGCGGCTCGAACTTCAAGATGCTGCTCGACGTCTCGCCTGATTACCTCAAGCTCGACCGCTGCATCGTCGACGGCTGCAGCGAGGATTCGAAGCGCTGCGCGGTGATCGAGTCGCTGGTGCAGCTCGCGACGCGGCTGCATTCGACGGTGGTGGCCGAGGGCATCGAGACCGATGACGATCTGGTGATCGTGCAGAGTCTCGGGGTGCGTCTCGTGCAGGGATTCCTGCTCGCGCATCCGCTGGAGGGACGTAAACTCGCCGAAGCGTGGCCCACTTTGTCGCCTTCCTCCGCGGCATAAACGTCGGCGGAAAAAACCTCCTGCCGATGGCCGAGCTGAAGTCGCTCTGCGAAGAAGCGGGCCTGTCGGACGTCCGCACGTTCCTGCAGAGCGGCAACGTGCTCTTCAGCACGACGCGCAAAGATCCGGCGAAGCTGATCGAGAAAGCGCTCGCTCGCGACGTCAAAGTGATCGTGCGCTCGATCGACGAGCTGCAGAAGGTCGTCGACAGGAGTCCGTTCGACGCCGACACGAATCCGAGTCTGCGCATCGTCGTGTTCCTCGAAAAGGAGCCGTCGAAAGAGGCGCAGAAGGCGCTGCTCGATTCGTACAAAGGGCCGGAGGAGATGCACTTCGACGGCAGCGAGCTGTTCGTCTACTACGTCGACGGCCAGGGCCGCTCAAAGCTGACGAACGCACTGATCGAGAAGAAGCTCGGCATGCGCGGCACCGCCCGCAACTGGAACACGGTGACGAAGCTGCTGGCGATGGTGTAAGCCGGGGCTTGGCCCCTCATCCGGCCTTCGGCCACCTTCTCCCCGCACGGCGGGGCGAAGGTCAACGCACTCGCGCCGCGTGAGCTCCAACGCACTCGCGCCGCGTGAGCTCCATTGACCTTCGCCCCGCTGTGCGGGGAGAAGGTGGCCGGAGGCCGGATGAGGGGCTTTCACGCAATCACGTACTGCCCCCGCCCGCCGCGCTTTGCCGCGTAAAGCGCTTCATCGACGCGCCGCTTCGCCTCCTCCGGCAATTCACCCGCGCGCAACGCGGCGAGTCCGCACGATGCGCTGAGCAGCCGTTCGCTGCCGTCGTACCGGAACGGCGCGTGCTGCAATGACTCGTACATGCGCGCGACGATCCGCCCCGCGTCCTCGATCGTCGTATCCGGAAAGAGGATCGCGAATTCGTCGCCGCCGACGCGCGCGAACACATCGCTCGGCCGGATCACGTTACGGATGAGATTCGCGAAGCCGATCAGCGCCCGATCGCCCGCCGCGTGTCCGAGCTCGTCGTTGATCGGCTTGAAGAAATCGAGATCGATCATCGCCAGCGCACCGCTGCCGTGATTCGACAGCGCCTCCTCGAAATAGCGGACGTTGTACAAGCCGGTCAGCGGATCGTGCGTCGAGGCCTCGAGCAGCTCTTCCTGCTCCGACACATTGCGCAGCGTGAGGACCGCCGACGAATGCGTCTCGCCGGCGAAGCGGAACGGCGTCGTCCGCACTTCATACGATTGATCGTTGATCCGCGCCGGCAGCTCGCGCGAGATGGTCATGCCGAAATACAGCGCCCCGAAAATCTCCTCGGCCGCCCGATTCGCGTACAGCAGCGTGTCGGTCGAGCTGATGACCAGCACCGCGTCCGCGACTGCATCGAACGCGGCCTTCAGGTAGTGCTGCTCGGTGATGTCTTCGATCACGACATTCGCGTACGACGTCTGCACGACGTCGACCCGCACGTTGGCCACGCGATTCTGTTCGTCGAGCACGTAGACCATGTACAGCGCCGTGCCTCCGCCGCGCCCGAGGAGCTGGGTGATGCGTTCGGGCGTGGTGAAGTGCACCAGGTCGAAGAGCGTCGCATTCGGCGAAGGCTCGCGCCGGCCGAGCAGCCGGTTGATGAACGAATCGCTCAGGTGCACGATGTGCCCGCTGTTGCGATCGATGACCGCGCTCGGATGCGGCGACGTGCGCAGAATGGCCTGGAACAGCGTCTCCGCTTCGCGCCGCGCGCTACGCTCGATCTTCTCCTTCAGCTCGCGCCCGACCGCCGGCACGAGCCGCGCCATTTTTTCCTTGAGCACGTAATCGTGCGCGCCGCTGCGCATCATCTCGACCGCGATGTCTTCGCCGATCGCGCCCGACACGACGATGAACGGCAGGTCGATCCCCGCCTCGCGCACCATCGTCAGCGCCTCGGGTGCGCTGAACGCCGGCAGCACGTAATCGCAGATCACGAGGTCGAACGTCGCGCCGCGCAGCAGCTCCTCGCGCAGGCGCGGACCGGTCTCCACGCGCGTGATCTCGGCCGCGTATCCGCCGCGGCGCAGCTCCATCGACAGTCGCGCCGCATCGCGCTCGGAGTCTTCGATGAGCAACACGCGCAGCGGCTCGGTCATGAGGTCTGCGCAAGCGTGAAGTAGAACGTCGCGCCTTTCTCCACTTCCCCTTCCGCCCAGATCCGCCCGCCGTGGCGATGCAGGATGCGCTCGACCGTCGCCAGTCCGATGCCGGTGCCTTCGAACTCGTTGCGCGAATGCAGCCGCTGGAACGCGCGGAACATCTTCTCCGCGTGACCGGGATCGAATCCCGCGCCGTCATCGCGCACGTAGATCGCGCGCCGCCCGTTCTCGTACGTCACGCCGACTTCGATCGTCGCGCGCGGATGGTTGCGCGTGAACTTCCACGAGTTCGAGATCAGGTTCTCGAGCACCGCGCGCATCAGGCGCGGATCGCCGTCGATGACGATGCCGTCCTGGATGCGGAATTCGACGTCGCGATGCGGCTCGCGCTGGCGGAGGGTGTCGGCGATCGATCGCGCGACGGCGGAGAGATCGACTTCTTCGCGATCGATCTCCTCGCGCGAGAAGCGCGACATCTCCAGCAGTCCGTCGACGAGCTCCTGCATCTGCCGGCACGCATCGCGGATCCAGTGCACGCACTCGCGGCCCATGTCGTCGAGCTGCGAGTCGTCGATCATCATCTGCGTGAAGCCGTCGATGCTCGCCAGCGGCGCGCGCAGGTCATGCGATGCAGAGAACGTGAACGCTTCGAGCTCCTTGTTCGACGATTCCAGCTCCAGCGTGCGCCGCCGCAGCGCGATCTCTTTTTCGTGCACCTGCTCGAGCAGGCGTGCCTCGGAGGCCTCGACCGCTGCGCGCGAGGCGCGCCGCGCGAGGAAGGTGGTCAGGATCGCCGCGATGATCGACCCCCCAATCGCCGCCATCACGATGATGGTGGTGTACGACAAGCTCTCAGCTTGTCGCGGTAACCCCCAAACACCCGACAAGCTGAGAGCTTGTCGTACACCGGCGCAGAGCATGACCGGGCCGTTTGTCGATTGCACCATGGCGCAGATCTGCTCGTCGGCATCGCGGGCGATGGAGTTGCCGATCGACACCGAGGTCACGCCCGGAACCTGCGCGAGGAGACTCGCCATCGCCTTCACATCGACCGGTGCTTTTGATGCCGCGATCTCCGCGAGTATCGCCTTCGCGGGACTCGGCGTTCGTGACGCGCGCGCACTGACCACAAGCGTGGCCGCGAGTGTGATTCCGGTCACGACGAGAATGGGGACGAGGAGCGTGATGCGCTCGAGCGGCTTGGCCATCGGTCCGCGCTTTGCATCAGCTCGATGCAAGAAACGTCCCATGCGAATGCGCTTCATCGCGGCCGCCGCGCTTCTTTGCGCCTGTGCGAATAGTCCCGAGACACGCGAGCTTGCGCCGCGCACCGTGGAGATTCGCGGCGAGCTGGTTGCGAGCCGCAGTGCGACGTTGATCGCGCCGTTCGATGCGACGGTCAAACATGTTTCCGTGCGGGAAGGCGCGCCGGTGCACGCGGGCGATCTGCTCGTCGAGCTGTCGAACGCCGAGGTGGAGCACAACGTCGCGGTTGCACGCGCGCAGGTGCAGTGGGCGCAGGCGCAGCAGAAGCCCGCCGCGAATCCCGGCGTCGCGCACGCCTCGGCGATCGCGGAACGAAAGAAGGCGAAGCGCGATCGCTATCGTGCGCTCTACGCCACGCACGACATCACGCTGCAGGAGCTCGAAGACGCCGAGAACGATTACTCCGCCGCACTGCGCGACCTCGGCAACATGACCGCTGCGCCGCGTACGTCGAACGTCGAGCTGGAACGCGCGCGCGCCGACGAAACGCTGGCCGGCGAGCGGCAGCAGTCGCTCGTGCTGCATGCGCCGATCGACGGCGTCGTGACACGGCTCGATGCGACCGACGGACGCAGCGTCGCGCCGCGCGAAGTGCTTGCCGAGATCACAGCGCTGGGCAATCTCGAAGCGCGTGCGGAAGTCGATCCCGACCTGCTGCGCGTGATCCGCCCCGGCCTGAGCGCCGAGGTGCGGATCATGACCGTGCCGCCGAAAGTGATCCTCGACAAGGTCGCGTACGTCGTGCCGTATCGCGCCGATCACCGCGCGTCGGTGGTGGTGAACATCGCGAACAGCGATGCATCGCTGCAGCCGGGAACGCCGGTGATGCTCACGATCAGGACACAGTGATGGCCGGACAGCGGATAGCGGACAGCGGACAGCGGACGTTGAGGTTCGCCTGCTGTCTGCTGTCCGCTGTCTGCTGTCTGGCGGCGAAGGCGATTTCGTTCGACGAGCTGATTGCTCGCGCGTCTCATCCCGCGGAGATCCCGCCCGATCGCGTTTCCGCCGGCGCTTCGATTCGTCTCGAAACGACCACCGGCGTCTCGCGCTCGCAGGACCTCTTCTTCGAATCGCCGTACGAATCGCGATCCGCATCCGCGGTGATCGCGTTCGACTATCCGCTCTTCAACACGGCGACGCGCTCCATCGCCGAGCGCATCGCGCGCAACGAAGCCGAGCAGGCGAAGCAGTCGCTCGCGCTCAGCGACGCGGACTTCAACACGCTCCTCGACTCCTACGCGGAGCTCTGGCTGGCGAACGCGGAGAGCGCGCGCACGCAGTCGCTGTCGAACGATGTCACGGCGATCGTGAATCGCGGTCCGGAGCTGCTGCAGAAGGGCGCGATCAACAACATCACCGCGACGCAGTGGGAGGAGAGCTCGCTCGCGCTCCGCTCGCGGCTGCTCGATCTCGAGCTGCGCAGGCTCGATGCGGAGACGAGGATTCGTCAATACGTTGACGATTCGATCGAGCCGGCGATCGACTTCGGCGTCACGTCGGTCGATGCGGATGCGGCGGTGCAGCATCATCCGGAGGTCGTTGCCGCGAATCAGCGCGTCGATCGCGCGCGGCTCGCCGTCGAACAGGTCGAGAACCGGCGGCGTCCGGACTTCGGATTCACAGGCTTTGCCGGCATCGGGTCCGCGAATGCCACGTTCCGGGGCGAGCAGTCCGAGGGGACGTTCGGGATTTATGGGCTGCGCTTCCGGATGTCGTACTCGCTGCGCGACGACGCGATCGTCAGCGACCTCTCGCGCTCGCGCCGCGAGCTCGCACGCGCGGAGGCGGAGCGCGATCGCAGCGCGCGGCGCGTGCGGACCGCGGTGAATGCGGAGCTGCTTCGCATCGACGCACAGCGCAAGCGCATCGAGCTGCTGCAGGAAGCGATCGATGTATCGCAGCAGCGGCAGCAGTCGCTCGTGCGGCTCGTCGCCGCCGGCGTGACGCCGAACATCGAAGCGCTGCGCGCCGCCGCGGAGACACTGACACGCGAGGAGCGCCTCGACGAAGCGCGCGTCGAACAGTGGAAGGCGTGGCAGCGGTTGCGGCGGCTGCAATGAATGTGTTGCTCACGACCGAGGGCACCTATCCGTTCGCAGACGGTGGCGTGAGCACCTGGTGCGACACGCTCATCCGCAACACGCCCGACATCCGCTACACGCTCCTTCCTCTGATGATGAACCCGCACGTCGAGCTGCGGTTCACGCCGCCGTCCAACGTGCGGCGCATGCTGCGCGTGCCGTTGTGGGGCATCGAAGAGCCGAGTGAATTCATCACCGACGTGCCGTTCGCGCGGCTGTACGAGCGCGCGCGCAACACGCCGCGCGCGGCGATCGAAGCGGAGTTCCTCCCGCTCTTCACGCGCTTCCTCGATGCCGTCATGCGCGCCGATCCCGATTGCGACGTGGTCGGGCAGTTGCTCGTCGAGCTCGAGGAGTACTTCCGCCGCCGCGATTACAACCGCACGCTCAAGTCGCAGGAAGTGTGGGATGCGTTCGTCGCGATCATGCGCCGGCACGGCGACCCGACGCTCTTCGATCTCACCGAGTGCCTGCGCTGGCTCTATCACTTCCTGATCGTGCTCAACGTGCGCGTGCCGAAAGTGTCGGTGACGCATTCCACCGCGGCGGCGTTCTGCGGCATCCCGTGCATCACGTCGAAGCTGCGCGACGGCGTGCCGTTCATCCTCACCGAGCACGGCGTGTATTTGCGCGAGCAGAATCTCTTTCTCTCGCGCTTCCGGCGGCTTTTTTTCGCAAAGCACTTTTTGCTGTCGCTGATCACCGCGATGGTGCGGACGAACTATCGATTCGCCGATGTCGTCGCGCCGGTCTGTCACTACAACACGCGCTGGGAGATCGCGCACGGCACGCCGCGCGACAGGATCCAGGTGATCTACAACGGTGTCGATCCCGAGCGGTTTTCACCGGCGCCGAAACCGGCCGGGCCGCTGCATGTCATCGCCACCGCGCGCATCGATCGGCTCAAAGATATCGAGACCTTTCTGCGTGTCGCGGCGCGTATCAACGCGCGCTTCACGATCTTCGGCGCCGTCACCGACGACGAGTACTACCGCGAATGTCTCGCGCTGAAAAAAGAGCTCGGCGTCGATGTGACGATGGGCGCGCCGGCGCGTGATGTCGTCGAGGCGTACCGCAGCGCGGATGTCGTGCTGCTGACCAGCATCAGCGAAGCGTTCCCCTTCTCCGTCATCGAGGCGATGTCATGCGGGCGCGCGGTCGTGGCGAGCGATGTCGGCGGCGTGCGCGAAGCGCTCGATGGCTGCGGTGTCGTCGTGCGTCCGCGCGATGTCGGCACGTTCGCGCGCGAGGTGCAGCGCCTGCTCGACGATCCCGCGCTGCGCGAGAAGCTCGCGGCGCGGGCGCGGGAGAAAGTGCTCGAGCAGTTCCGCATCGACGATTGCGTCGCGGCATATCGAGACTTGTATCTGGAGTATGGATCGCGGACGTCTCGTCCGCAGCCGGCGAGCGTCTCGCTCGGCGACTATGCAGTAGTGCCCGGGCAGGATGCCCGCGCACTGCGGGCGGGACGCCCGCGCTCCCAGGCGTCATGAACGAGCTCGCGATCGATGTCCTCAATCGCATCGGCAAACCGCGCGATGCGTGGGAGATCACCGCGCAGCTGGAAGTGATGGGCCTGCGCGACGCTGACGCCCGCACGACGTACGGCCATCGCGATCTCTTCGAGCTCGGCCGCGCACTCTACGAGCTCTGTCGCAACGGAATCGTCGAGCCCCACGATCCGCCGATCAAACGCGCATCCTTCTTCACCCACTACGCCAAAGGCTCCATCTTCGCCATTCCGATGCTGCTGCAAGCCGCCGCCATCCTGACCTGGGGCTACGGCCTGTGGGGGGCGCGCGACGTCGACGTCCGCACCGGCACCGCGATTGCCCTCGGCTTCGTTGCGAGCTACGTCCTCACCGGCGGTTTCGTGCAGGCGATCACCCGCCGCGGACTCTTCTACATCTATCAACAGGAGTCGGGCCTCGCGCGCTGGGTCGTCCTTCGCGGATGGTGGATCGGTGCCCGCATCGTCCTTGGCCTGATCCTTCCCGCGCTCGCGTTCAACGCGCTCTACGGCCTGATGCCGTGGGATCTATTTCTCGTAGCGACGCTCTACTACGCGTGTCTCTCCCTGTTGTGGCTAAACTGG
>DATEZA010000216.1:0-7586 GCA_035255945.1 Thermoanaerobaculia bacterium | reverse complement strand
TAGATGCCCGGCTTCATGCCGGTGCCGACCGGCGGCGGAGGCGGCGCCTGCGGTCCCTTCGCCCATTTCCCGAACGCGTCGCGCAGCTTCTTCTCCATCGCATTCGAATCGAAGTCGCCGGAGATGCCGAGGATCATGTTGTTCGGATGGACGTACTGGTCGTGGAAGGCGAGCAGGTCGTCGCGCGTGATCGTGGCGATCGTCGCGTACTCCGGCTGCCGCACGTACGGCGAGTCGTTGCCGTAGCCGAGCTTCTGCGTCTCGCGGATGAGGATGCCCTGCGGGTTGTCGTTGCGGCGCGAGATGCCGGTGTTCGCCTGTGTCTTCGCCAGATCGATTTTCGCCTGGCGGAACTCCGGATTGCGCAGCAGGTCGAGCCAGATCGGAAAGACGAAATCGAAATCGTTCTTGAGGACGTCGAGGCGGATCGAGGTCGCGTCATCGCCGCCGCCGGTCTCGATGCGCGCGGCGCGCGATTCGAGCAGCTCATCGAGCTGATCGCCGGTCTTGTCCTTCGTGCCGCCGGTGCGCCACGCAGAGCCGTAGATACCCATCATCCCGGCCTTGGCGGCCGGAAGATCGCGCGCACCGCCGCGGATCTCCGCGCTTCCGCGGATCAACGGCAGCTCGTGGTCCTCCATCAGAAAGATGACCAGGCCGTTGTCGAGCTGGATGCGCTTCGCCACCGGCGGATTGAAGTTGCGGAGCGGGGGAGTCTTAACGTCGCGGTAATCGGTGACCTGGCCGAAGAGCGAGGTGGCTGCGAGCAGCATTGCTGCGATCATCGATTTCATTTCGCACCACCCTTCGAAGATTCGACCACCGCCACGGTGCGATTCGTCGGCACGAACGTCTCCGTCGCCACGCGGCGGATGTCCTGCGCCGACACCTTGTCGATGCGCTCCACTTCGCGGAACAGCTCGCGCCAGTCGCCGTAGAGCGTCTGGTACGAGGCGAGCTCCTCCGCGAGTCCGGAGTTGCTGTCGAGCTCGCGGACCAGTCCTGCGCGGACACGCGTCTTCACCGACTGCAATTCATCCGCGGCGACATCTTCGTTTTTCACGCGATCGATCTCCGCGTGCACCGCGTCGACCACGTCGTTCGCGGTGTGACCTGCGCTCGGTACGACGAAGAATGCGAAGAGATTCGGGTACTTTTCGCCGGGGAAGCCGTTGAATCCCGACGCCTGTACCGCGAGTTTTTTGTCGCGCACGAGCGACTTGTAGAGGCGCGACGTGCGGCCGCTCGACATCAGCATGGAGATGACGTCGAACGTGGCGTTGTCGGGATCGGTTGCCGCGGGACGGTGATAGCCCTCGAGGTACAACGGCTGCGCGGTCTCGTGCAGCGTCACCATGCGCTCCGATTTCTGCGGCGGCTCGATGGTGCGCAGCGGCTCCGGCGCGGGCGCTTTCGGCAGGCGTCCGAAGTACTTTTCGAGCATCGGCATCGCCTCGGCCGCGTTCACGTCGCCGACGATCGCGATCACGATGTTCGACGGCACGTAGTACTTCTTGTAGAACGCGGCGGCGTCGGTTGCGCTGAACGTCGCGAGGTCCGACGGCCAGCCGACACCCGGCTGGCGATACGGATGCGCGCTGTACGCGGTGGCCAGGAATTGCTCGACCATCCGTCCGACCGGATTGCTCTCCGTCGACATCCGCCGCTCCTCGGTCACCACGTCGCGCTCTTTGTAGAACTCGCGGAAGACCGGGTGGAGGAAGCGCTCCGACTCGAGGTACGCCCAGAGCTCGAAGCGATTTGCCGGCATCGAGTAGTAGTAGGACGTCCTGTCGTCCTCGGTGGACGCGTTCATGCCGACGGCGCCGGCGCGATCGACGATCTTGGAGAACTCGTTCGGCACGACGAATTTGTCCGCCTCGGCGATCGCGTCTTTCCACGCTTTCTCCAGCTCGGCGACTTTCTTCTCGTCGCGGCCGACCGGTTTGCGGCGCTCCAGGTCGTACGCCGCGTAGGTCTGTTCGACTTTCGCCAGCGCGGCGCGCTCGCCGTTGTAGTCGGTGGTCCCGATCTTGTCGGTCCCTTTGAATGCCATGTGCTCGAACATGTGCGCCAGTCCGGTGTTGCCCGGCAGGTCCTGCGCGCTTCCGGCATTGACGACCGTGGCGTAGGAGAAGACCGGGGCTTCGTGGCGCTCCATGACGATGAGCGTGAGGCCGTTGTCGAGCTTGCGGACGGTGGTCCGCTTCTCGAACGAAGCGAGATCCTGCGCCGATGCGGTGAACGCGATCAGCAGCAGGCCGATGGTGATGCGAATGGCTCGCATGAAACCTCCTGATGAAGTGCGGAGAGGATATACACCCTTCCTGCGCTCTGGAACGGATACACCGCCGTGAACCTTTCGCGCAGTGCGAAGGTATATGCGCACGTGAGTTTCGAATCGGAATCGGATGCGGTGCTGATGGGGCACGTCGTGAACGGCGAGCCGCAGGCGGCGCGGGTGCTGGTGGAGCGCTACAGCGGTGCGCTTCGCGGGTTCGCGTTGCAGGCGGGCGTGCGTGCGCAGGACACGGACGATCTGCTCCAGGAGACATGGCTGCGCGTCGTTCGCAGCGCCGCGCGGTACGACCCGATGCAGCCGTTTCCGCGCTGGCTGTTCACCATCGCGATGAATCGCATCCGCAGCCGGTGGCGTACGACAAGCTCTGAGATTGTCGGCTCGGAGATCGACGACGACAAGCTGAGAGCTTGTCCTACGCCCGGGGCGGATGAATCGCTCGAGCTGGAGCAGCGCGCGAATGCGGTGCGTCGTCTGGTCGCGAGTCTGCCGCCGCATCTGAGCGACACGATCCTGCTTCGTTACTTCGAGGAGCTTTCCGAGCGCGAAGTCGCGCAGCGCCTCGGCGTCCCACTCGGTACTGTCAAAAGCCGACTCCACCACGGCATCCGCCGGCTTCGGAGCGAGCTCGAAAGGATTCTTCATGCCTGAGCACATTTGTTCGATCACCATCAATGCACTGCTCGATCATCTGCAGAACGGAACGCCGTTGTCTGCCGCGGTCGAGGACGAGCTTCGCCGCTGCGGCGATTGCTCCGCTTTGATTCGCCGCGCGCAGCACCTCGGCGCGTTGCTCGATTCACCTCTCGTTGTCGACACTGACACCACTGCGCTCGCTCAATCCGCCGAGTCCGAAGTCGTGCGCCGTCGCCGTCGCGGCCTGTTGATCAGCGCGGCGGCGGTATTTATCGTCAGCATCGCCTTCGCAATCGCGTTCACGCGCACGACGCCGCTCCACCATCCGGTCGCAGTCGCGATCGCTCTCTCGATGCTGTTCGGCGGACCGATGCTGCTGGTCATGGCGACAATCCGTTCGTTCAGTCCGGGGAAGCTCTACAAACGACTTGAAGGGCGCGAGCTGTCGGGAGTCTGCCGAGGACTGTCGGAGGCGACCGGAGTGCCGGTGTGGGTGCTGCGGATGGCATTCGTCGCGCTGATCTTCGCCAAAGGAGCGGGACTCATCCTTTATCTATTGCTCGACTTGATCATGCCGATCCATCCGGCCGATCGCGGAAACCTGCTGCGGTTTCGGATCGCGCGGTGGTGGCGCGGACGTGCGGCGGCCTAACGAATGGCCGTCTGCAGAACGAGCGCGATGCCGAGCGACACGGCGCACAGCACGAAACGGACGGGCCAGGTCTCACGACCATGACGAAAATCTTCGGCGACGGTGCTGAGGAAGTCAGACATGCGTGATCTCCTGCGCCCTCGCCGATGCAGCGCCGATGCCACGATGATCGCGGTACTGTATCGGCCATGGCCTCCAAACTCGTCTGGACCAGTGACCCGGAAGCCGCGAAGCGCCTCCGCGAGGAAGGCAGGCTCGAACCGCAGAAGGATGCGGAGCCGGCGAAGCAGACCATTCGCGTCGTCATCGACAAGAAACGCCGGGCGGGGAAGAGTGTCACCGTCGCCTCGGGGTTCGAGCATGCGCAGGACACACTCGCGAAGATTGCCACGGCGCTCAAGAAAAAGTGCGGGTCGGGAGGGACGGTGAAGGGCGGCGAGATCGAGATTCAGGGCGAGCATGTGGAGAGCGTCGCGAACGAACTGCGCAGGCTCGGCTACAGAGTGAAATGAATCGGTGAGGTGGATGGTGCGGGCGCTTGCGCCTTCCGCACACCCGGGTCCCTCGACTACGCTCGGGATGACGATGAGCAATTACTTTCATGGATGGCGGCGGCCCGGGCCGATGCCGCCGGGCGGCGTGGAAGCCGAAGACGGCGAGACGCTGGAGTACATCTCCGGCAACTTCAAAATCTTTCAGTACGCGAAAGGGCATCGCTACTCGACCGACGACGTCCTCACCGCGTGGTACGGCACGCAATGGGCACCGCGGGTGGAGCGCGCGGCGGATCTCGGATCGGGCATCGGCTCCGTCGCCATCGTCGCCGCGTGGCGTCTGACCGGCGCACGATTCTGGACGGTCGAAGCGCAGGAAGCCTCGGTGCGGCTCGCGCGCAAGAGCATCCGGTACAACGGGCTCGATGATCGCTTCACCATCCTTCACGGTGATCTGCGCGACGAGACCCTGCTGCACGGAACATTCGATCTCGTCACCGGATCGCCGCCGTATTTTCCGAAGGGAACGGCGGTCGAAGTGGAGCACCCGCAGGCGATTCCTGCACGCATCGAGATCCGTGGGGATGTCGCCGACTACGCGAAAGCGGCGAAGCGCATCCTCGCGCCGGGCGGGCTGTTCACGTTCGTCTTTCCGTATGCGCGTCGCGGCGATGCAGAGCGCGCGATCGAGGACAACGGCATGCTGTTGTTGCGGCGGCGTGATGTCGTCTTCAAGGAAGGGGAGGTGCCGCTGATCGCGCTGTTTGCGGCAGGGAACGCGGAGGATTATCCGCGTGACGTACAGGCCGTGATCGAGCCGGAGCTCACGGTGCGCCGCAGCGACGGGAAGATCGACCGCGAATACGCGGCCGTGCGGATCAGCTTTGGTTTTCCTCCGGGTGAGCTTTCTTGCGCTGCTCCACCTGGATCACGAACTCGCGGCTGAGATCGGCGATGTCGCGAAAGAGCGCGCTGTTGGTGTAGCGCAGGCGGTCGCGCTCGTGCATCAGGCGCGAGCTGGTGAGCAGTTCGCGACGGCTCTCCACGGTCGATCGGCGTCCGCGACGGATCAGATCCAACAAGTCATCCCGCTTCGCGCTCATTTCGCCTCCTTATGCTCTTCGGGACTTTCTGCGACGGATTCACTGGCTGCCTCGTCACGCAGAAAACGGCGAATGACCTCAGCACGATTCCGCGCGTCCCGTTCGCGATCGCGAAATCGCTTCACCAGCCACGGTTGTCCTTTGGCATCTTCATTGTCCGCCAACCGTTTTGCGAGGCGCGCACTTTCTTCGAGTGTTTTCAGCGCCGACCAGAGCGCGTACTCGAGCTCGTCATCGAGCGCGCCGATCATGCTGTCGGGCGAAAAAGCATGTCCGACGCGACAGCGATAACGGACGAGATCGCCTTCTTCGATCTCCCACAACACACCGCCGCAGTCAGGGCAGGAAAATGCCGACGGCGTGCCCGGCCGATCATCCTCCTGCAGGGTCTTCGGAGTCATGGCCGCGATCCTATTCTCCATATCCAATTGTTTAACGTCGGCGAGGACGATTGCCGGCTTCGGTTTCTGTTTGACCACATTTGCGAGAAGGGCAGGGAGATCCTTCAACGGGACGATGTGGTCGATCTCGTTGTGCTCGATGGCATTTCTGGGCATCCACGGATAGGCGGCATCATTCGGATCCTGAACGATGGCGATCCCGCCGCACGCCTTGATGGCATTCAGTCCCGAGGTTCCGTCGTCGCGGGTGCCGGTCAGGATCACGCCGACCGCTTTCTGGCCGTACGCCAGCGCCGCGCTGCGAAGCAGCGGATCGATCGCCGGACGGTGATTGTTCTCGCGCGGACCGCGGGGCGTCTCCAGCTTCTGTTCGTGATCGACGAGCACATGCCGGTCGGGCGGCGCGACATAGATCTTGCCGGGCTCCAACTCCATTCCCTCTTCGGCCGTGACCACCGGCAGGGACGAACGTCGCGAGAGGATGCGAGGCAGGAGGCTGGGGTGATCGGGGGGAATGTGCAGCACGATGACGATCGGCGCCGGGAAATCGGGGTTGAGTCCACCGACGAGCTCGGTGAGCGCTTCGACGCCTCCGGCCGAGGCGCCCACAACGACAATTCCTTCGCTGGCCATCACAATCCATCAAGCAACTGCCGGGCCGAACGTGGATAATTTCGGTTGATATGCCCAAAAAGACCACAACGAAAAAGAAAAGCGCCATCTCCGCAGAAAGCGATGCGAAGCCGGCATTACAGAAGCCCGCGTTTCTGACCATCGGCATCGGCGCGTCGGCAGGCGGACTCGAAGCAATCATCGATCTGCTGCACAACCTGCCGGAGACGCCGAACGCCGCATTCGTGATCGTGCATCACGCGGATCCGAGCCACCCGTCGTCGATGCGTCACATCCTGTCGCGCGAGAGCAAACTCAGGATCGAAGACGTCGCAGAAGGGATGATGATCGAGGCGAACACGGTCTACGTCGCACCGGGCGGATCGGAGATCACGATCTCCAACGGAACGCTTTGGATCGCGCAGGCGACGGAACGGCGTCATGCGCGGATGCCGATCGATTTCTTCTTCCGCACACTGGCCGAGGATCAGGGCGCGCGCGCAATCGCCGTGGTGTTGTCGGGCTCCGCATCGGATGGTGCGCTCGGCGCGAAAGCGATCAAGGCCGACGGCGGCATTGTCTTCGCGCAGGACGAGAGCGCGCGGTTCGACAGCATGCCGCGCAGCGCGATCGCCGCGGGGGCGGTCGATTTCGTGCTGCCGCCGAAAGAGATCGCGCGGGAGATCGTGCGTATCGCGCGGCACTCGTATGCGTTCACCGATGACGGTGCGCGCAGATTGTCCGAGGCGCAGCTCGGGGAAGTGTTCGCGATCCTGAGGGCTGCGCACGACGTCGATTTCACGCATTACAAACCGAGCACCATCGAGCGGCGCATCCGGCGGCGGATGGCGGTCAATAAGGTCGAATCGCTCGAGGACTATCTCGTCTTTCTGCGCTCGCGGCCGCAGGAGGTCGAGGACCTGTACGCCGACCTGCTGATCCGGGTGACCGGTTTCTTCCGCGATCCGGAAGTCTTCGAAACGCTGAAGAACGGGATTCTCACGACGCTGATGAAGGACCGCGACGAGAACATGCCGTTGCGGATCTGGGTGCCGGGATGCGCGACGGGTGAAGAGGTGTACTCGATCGCCATTTGTGCCATCGAGCTGTCGAGCGCGCTCGGACTGAACTGTCCGGTGCAGATCTTCGGCACGGACGTCAGTGACGCGGCGGTCGATCACGCCCGGGCCGGAGTTTTTCCGGAGAATATCGCCGCGGACGTCTCGTCCGATCGCCTGCGCCGCTTCTTCACCAAGATCGACGGCTCGTATCGCGTCTCCAAAGCGGTGCGCGACTGCTGCGTCTTCGCGCGGCAGAACCTCACCAAGGATCCTCCGTTCTCGAAGCTCGATCTGATCAGCTGCCGCAACGTGATGATCTATCTCGGAT
>DATEZA010000215.1:0-13164 GCA_035255945.1 Thermoanaerobaculia bacterium | reverse complement strand
CCGCTCTCCTTCGCCAGGTGCGCCGGCTTGATCCCTCTGCTGCGAAGGTACCTCTCCAGCCTTGTCGGTCCAGGCGTCGCGTTCATGATCGATTCCTTTCCCATGCAAGATGGGAACGATATTACGAGCATGGAACTATAGGTGTCAATTGTGCTACGCTCCCTCCGAGAACGCAGGAGGAGACGATGGAACGAGACACCACACTCGGTCTCTTCATCCGAACCGAGAGAGAGAAGAAGGGCCTGACGGTCGGCCGGGCGGCCGAATTGGCGGGGGTGAGCCGGAAGTATTGGACGCAGATGGAGAGCGGCGCGAACATCACTGTCGGTGTTCTGAGACGGGCCGCCGCTGCGCTGGATTTGACGAGTATCCCGATCGGCGGTAAGGCGCAACTCGTCCGGACGCAGGCGCTCGTTGACGCGGGAGCGCTGCTCGACATCACCGAGACGCTCGCCGCGCGACTGGGCGATGCAAGCCAGCAGATCGAGCGTCTCCGCGATCTCGCCGTAAGCGGGTTGATGGGCGACCCGCTGACCGAGACGGAATCCGTGCGTGCCGTTTTCTCGAAGTATCCTGACTTATCCGAAGAGCAGATCAAGGCGTTGACGCATACAGCGCGGCGCATGACGAAGGATGCGACACGACCGCAGCCGGCAATCAGCGCCACCTCCCGTGAAGAGGCCGTAGCGAAGACGCGCCGGAAGGCTTGAAATGGTGAGACCCGGTGAAAATGACGCTCTGGCCTGGCTCAAAACCGTCGAGCAGTGGCTGAAGCGCATGGCGGAAGAGGGAAGCTTCTACGGCCCTCACGTGATTGCTGCTCCGGCAGGTGAGCGTCGAGAAATGCTGGCGTCGGACCGGCGATATCGGAGCTACGGGACGTTGATGTTCCTGCTGGATTACGCGCACGAGAATATCGAGGTGTGGCCGGAAGACGTCTACGAACTGGTCGCAATGATTCTTCCGTTTGTCGACAGTGTCGACTCGCCCGTACCCATGTACCGCGATCGGGTGCGCGGAACCGCCTGGAAAGAACGGGGAAATACACTCTTCTCACGAGATATCGGCGAAGCAAAGAACGCGGCAGGGAACGCATGTCACATCTTCAATCAGCACGCGGGTCTTGCTGAGGATCTGGCGAAAGCGGAATTGTTGCGAGCGAAGATCGCGCGAGAGCTCGGCAATACCGGCTACGCACTCTGGCTTGCGCGGAAATCGGCCAGGACGTTCCATGAGTTCGGGGACGCCAGGTATTACAACATTGCGCGAACCATCGAAGCGTGGATCTTTTTCGGACTGAAACAGTTCCGTGCGGCGTACGACATCGTATGTGATCTGGTCGAGAAGGCCGAGCGTGCAGGAGATGAGCTTGCGCTCGGCTATGCGCTGCATTTCGCCGGCGCATGTGCTCGCGAATTGGGTGACTTGACGAGCGCTCGCAGTTTGCGCGGCCGTGCGCTGGAACACTTGGAACGCGTCAAAGCGCCTCCCGGCGAGATGCCTCGCATCCGTTGGGAGCATGCCCTTGCGCTGGCGGCAGAAGGACTAGTCGGTGAGGCTATCTTCGAGTTGTACAAGGTTCGTTCGGAATTGCTGCGTTACGGAAAGATCATCTCGGCAGCAACCGCGGGTCTCGACATTGTGCGGCTGCGTTTTGAGCGTGGCGAAGACGTTACCACCACTGCAAGTGAGCTTGTGACCACATTCGCAGAAGCCGGTCTGACGCCTAACGCAATGGAGGCACTCGCGTATGTACGCGCTCGAGCGCAGGCGCAAGCACTGACAGTCCGTCAAATCACTGTGGCGCGCGATTTCTTCAAAGTACTCGAACGGGAACCAGCGCGTGTCTTTCTTCCGCCGCCGGGCGACTCATGGGAAGGGAGATGAGCGGCCCAATGCGCCATGGCACCGCTCATCTCTGTAATCGTTATGGGTGGGGCACGATGATCTGGTCGTTGTTCGTGCCGATGTGCAGCGTTTTCTTGATCAGTCGTACAAGCCGCGTGATCGGATCGCGCGGCTCGAAATCGCGGGAAATTGCGAATAGCGGTGTGGCCGCAGAAAGGGACAGCGAGAGAGCGACAAGAAGCGACAGAGAACGGTTCCGCATGGCAAAGCCCTCCTGATCCCGGCTCGGTCATCCGAGCGTCGGGTGCGGTAATCAGAGGGCCGGCCCCCGTTGATCTAGGAGTGTACTCGGAGTCTGTTTCCCTACCCGCGGGCAGGGTCACTGGAGGCTTGCGCGCCGATGCCAAGAGCAATCGACATGACCGCACTGGCGAAGCGGCTCCATCGCTGTATCGCCGAGTACAACGACACGCACGACGACCGGTTGCCGATCACGCCGGCCATGTCGCGCATCCTCGAGCACGATCCGAGCTATGTCCCCTATCGTCCTCGCCGCGTAAACCGTGTTCGCCGAGGTCTCGAGCGCGTCGCTCTTCAGAGCATCGTCGAGATCGCGGACCACGTCGGTGTGTCAGTCGCTTATCTAATCGGTGAAGAGGAGGCGCTGAGCACCATTGACCGCCAGAAGCTCAACGTGATTGGCCGCTTTCTGACCTGTCGCTTTCCCGTTCCCGAGTCCGGCCGGTGGTCCCGTACAACGAGCGTGCGGGTCGATGTCGCCGTTGAGGAGGATTGAGTCGACGCCGGACGGTGTGTGTGTGGCGCCGCCGACCCGGCGGCGATCCGCCGGCGAGGTCGCCGGCGCCACACAAAAACCGGCGCTCTGTGAGATCGAGATCCGTCGACCCATAATGGAAAACAGTTCCATGAAGCGGCGATTGAGATCCAGCCGGCTCGTTCGGCGGGCCGATGTGGCAGCACGGACAGGTCATCGGGACGGCGATGAATTTCCAGTCGTTCGGAGCCTTTGACGGTGCCGATCGTCTACATGGAATCTCGCTTGGGGGTGTAGGACAAGCTCTTAGCTTGTCCGGACAAGCTGAGAGCTTGTCCTACACCGACCATCCCGGGCCGCACGATTTCCGGCCGCGTGCTCGACGCGACCGGCGAGATTAATGGACCGCCCGTAACGCCTCGATATCCGCCAGCACCGCTTTCACCAGCGCCTCGGTAACGATCTTCCCCTTCTCGCGCGTTGCGAGTGTCGCGTCGCCCCACACGCCGGTCGGCGAGTACGTTCCTTCGCCGTGCGGATCGCGCGTCAGGCCGCCGGGCTGATCGCCGTGGTAGTCCTTCACCGCCTTCTTCATGTCGACCGACTCCGGCGCGATGTACAGCATCATCGACGTCTCGATCTCGTCCGCGTGCGTGCCGCCCTGCTCCTTGCGAATCGTCTTCTCCACCGGCTCCGTCACGCTCAGATCGGTGAAACGCATGATGATGCCGTCGGCCTTCAACGCGTCCGCCGCGGCCTGCAGCGGGCGCTTCGTCGAGACGCCGGTGTTGAGCACATAAAACCGTTTCGGTCCGAAACGCGCGAAGGAGCGGCAGATGTCGATGATCGAATCGCGCGCCGTCTCGAATCGCAGCGATGCCGTTCCCGGATATTCGACGAACGCCGGGTAAAAGCTGTAATTCACCGTCGGCGCGACGACCACCTTCGACGATTCGAGCACGCGCTTCTTCAGATACTCCGCGATCAGAAAGTCGTTCTTCAGCTTCAGATGCGGACCGTGCTCCTTCGACTCCGCGCCGAGCGGAATCACCACCACCGTCTCCGGCGTCAGCACCTTCTCCGCCTCGGGCCACGTGAGGTTCTCGAGCAGGATTCCAAGGGCAGCAACGATCGCGAGCAGCGTCATAGCAGCGTTCCGCGCAGGATCAGCAGTGCAACGGTGAAGTAGATGCACAAACCGGTCACATCGACGAGCGTCGCGACGAACGGCGCCGAGCTCGTCGCCGGATCGAAGCCGAGGCGGCGCAGCAGGAACGGCAGCATGCTGCCCGCGAGCGTGCCGAACGTCACGACACCGACCAGCGCGAGCCACACCGTCGACGCGACGAGGAGATAGTGCACGCCGTACTCCGTGAAGTGCAGCCGTTCCCACAACACGATGCGCGTGAATCCGATGAAGCCGAGCAATCCGCCGAGGACGACGCCGGAGATCAGCTCGCGGCGGAAGACGCGGAACCAGTCGCGCAGCCGCAATTCTCTCAATGCCAGCGATCGGATGATCAGCGACGTCGCCTGCGATCCCGAATTGCCGCCGCTCGAAATGATCAGCGGGACGAACAGCGCGAGCACGACGGCGTGCGCGATCTCGCCTTCGAAGTAGCTCATCGCGGTCGCGGTCAGCATCTCGCCGAGGAAGAGCGCGGAGAGCCAGCCGGCACGCTTGCGGATCATCGAGAAGACGTCGACGTTGAGATACGGCGCGTCCAGGGCCTCCATACCGCCGAGTTTCTGGATGTCTTCCGTCGCCTCCTGCTCCGCGACATCGAGCACGTCGTCGACGGTGATCACGCCGAGCATGTGTCCCATCGAGTCGGTGACCGGCAGCGCGATGCGGTCGTATTTCTCGAACATGCTGAGGACTTCTTCGCGGTCTTCGTGCGCTTCGACGAAGACCAGCGGCGGATCGTCGATGTCGACGACTTTCGTCCGTGGATCGGCGAGCACGAGCGAGCTGAGTCGCATGTCTTCGACGAGCATCCCGTGCGCGTCGACGATGTAGACGACGTTGATCGTTTCCTTTTCGCGGCCGGTGCGGCGGATGTGTTCGAGCGCTTCCTGCGCCATCATCTCCGGACGAATCGTCACGTAGCGCGGCGACATGTAGCGCCCCGCGGTCTCTTCCGGATACCCGAGGAGGACACGCGCGCTGCGCAGCTCATCGGGTGAGAGCGTCGCGAGCAGACGGCGTGTCACCTCGGCCGGCATCTCTTCGAGGAGACGGGTGCGGTCATCCGGACTCATCCCTTCGAGCACCGATCGCACCTGCTCGTTGGAGAGCGACTCGATCAGGCCTTCCTGGTGGTCCGGCGGGAGGTAGGCGAAGACCTCGGCCGCGATTTCCTTCGGCAGAACGCGGAAGACGAACGCTTCCTCATCTTCGGGGAGCGCGATGATCAGATCGGCGACGTCGTTCGGATGCAGCTCGGTGAGTGTGTCGCGGAGCTCGCGCCAGTTCTGATCGACGATCGTCTGTCGCAACTTCGTGTCGAGTGTGTCGTTCGCCATACTCGATTTGCCAGCATACCTGCGATAATCCGCATGCGAATGACAACGTTGCGCTTGGAATTGCTGGGCGACTTTCGGATGGTCGCCGACGGCGGTCTGATCACAGTTTCGGCGAAAAAAGCACAGGCCCTGCTTGCATATCTGGCAGTCAAGCCGGCACAACTCGTGTCACGCGACAAGATCGCGTCGCTGCTCTGGGGAAGCTTCGGACCGGAGCAGGCGAGGCAGAGTCTGCGTCAGATGCTCTCGACGCTGCGCCGCGAACTGAAGGCGATCGCGCCTTCATCGATCGACGCTGAGCCGGTGCTGGTCGAGGAGAACGACTTTCTCGCGCTCGACGCCCAACATGTCGCATGCGATGTGGTCGAGTTCGAGACGGGCGTCGCCGGCGGAACCGAGGAGTCGCTGAAGCATGCGATGGAGATCTACACGGGTGATTTCCTGGAAGGCTTCGAGCTCGATGAAGACCGCTACGATCAATGGGTCCTCGGCGAGCGCGACCGCCTGCATCGCATGGCCCTGCGCGTCCATAATCAACTGCTCGAGCTTCTGACGCGAAGGGATGCGATCGATGAAGCGATCGCCACCGCGCAACATTCGCTGCGAATCGATCCGCTGCAGGAGCCGGTGCATCGCGCGCTGATGCGGCTGTATGCGCAGAGCGGCGATCCGGTGAATGCGCTGCAGCAGTACGACATCCTCGCCAGGTCTTTGAAGCGCGAGCTGAATGTGAATCCCGATTCGGAGACACAGAAGCTGCAGCGCGAGATCGCGGCGATGCGCTCGCGCCGGACATCCGCGGAACCGGAAGGGAACGGACGCAAACAGGTGCTCATCGTGGAGGACAACCAGCTCAGCCGCGACCTGGCGAATGCGGTGTTGTCGTCTGCCGGGTATGCGGTGGTGGTTGCGCAGGATGGGGCCGAGGCACTGATGGTGCTCGGACGGGAGCGCATCGACCTGATGCTGCTCGATATCGATCTGCCGTTCATCGACGGCCACAGCCTGTTGCAGGCGGTGCGCGAGAAAGGGATCGAGATCCCGGCGATCGTGATCTCGGGGTTACCCGGCGAAGAGCCCGAGGTGCGGGCGCTGGAGATCGGCGCGGTCGATTTCATCCGCAAGCCGGTGAAGAACAGCGTGCTCCTGGCCCGCGTCGCCCGCGCATTGAAGGAGTGACGTGTCACTCGGCGCCTGGCTCGTCGTTCTGTCGATGTCCACACAGTGGCGCGCGACGGACGGCTCGATCGACATGCGCGAGCATTACGAAGCGAAGGACGAGCGCGCAGATATTCAGTACCGGTTGACGAGCATCCTGCGCATCACGGCGACGGAAGATCGCGATACGACCGTGGTGCTGATCGAGGACGTGACGGCAAAGGACCGTCTGATCGTCACGATGACTTCCGACTATCTGCGGCACCTGCAGTCGACGGAAGTGAAGCTGCTCGATACGAACGAGACGCTGACGGTTTCGTATCCAACGAACTGGAAGTCGAACACGCGGTCCGGCGTATTCGAGGAATTTCATGCACTGCCGAATCCTGCACAGATTCATGTGCATTTCACGGTGAATATGAATGGAGTCGAAGAAAGCGCCGCCGACGCCGACTGGCAGAAACCGGAGATCGCGAAGAAGAAGAGCGCATTGTGGCGTGCCGCGTCGGCGCGATTTCTCGACGCGCTGCACCGGCTGCGCGCGATCGCAAGCGAGGACGGCCCGCTTCCCACCTTGTGCTCCGGCGTTCTTTCGGTCGTTCTGTATGACTCGTCGTGCCCGTCGGGCCCGGCGGTGAAGCCGGTGCTGCCTGATTGCGAGTTCGACGCATCGTTCCGCTACCACTGCTCGCAGCAATCGCTCGAGCGCGCGAAGAACGCGAAACCGGAATCGCCGGTGTATTGAGCACTCAAATAGCAACGCCGGCGACGGACATGATCGACATCGACGAAGTCTTTCGCCGCCTCGCCACGTCGAGCTTTCGCCGCAAGTTCCGGCTCGCGGGGCGCGAGCGTGCGTACCTCGAGATGTGGGGCATCGAGCGCGTGATGGAGCAGGCGGGGAAGTTCATCGATGAACGGCTCGCGCCGGCCGAGCCGCGCAACGACGGGCGGCAGACGCCGTGGCGCAATCATCCGGTCTTCGTCGCGCAGCACGCGACCGCCACCTGCTGCCGCGGATGTCTGGAGAAGACGCACGGCATTGCCAAGGGACATGCGATGACGGCCGAGGAGAGGGGGCATGTGCTGGAGGTCCTCGAGCGATGGCTGAAGTCGCAGTCGCAGTAGACTTCGCCGCATGCCGAAACACATCACTTCTCCCAAGGTCATCGAAGCCGCAGGCAACAAACCGAAGCGCATCGAGGAGTACGTCGGGCGCGTCAACAGCGACACGGCGGAGGTGTCGGTCGCGCGCATGCAGAGCCCGGCCGGCTGGGTCGAGCCGGGACAGACGCCGGAGTTCGATGAGTACACGGTCGTCCTGCGCGGCACGCTGCGCGTCACCTCGCGCGACGGCGTCATCGATGTCGCGGCGGGACAGGCGGTTATCACTCCGGCGGGTGAGTGGGTCCAATACTCGACGCCGGAAGGGGCGGAGTACGTTGCGGTTTGTCTCCCCGCGTTCTCGCCCGCGACCGTGCATAGAGACGAATGATGAAGACTGCACTCCTCGCCGCCGCCTTGTTTTGTGTTCTGCCGCTGCTCGCGCAGGAGATGCCGCCGGCCGAAAAGCCCGATCCCGCGAAGCTGACGCGGGAAGGCGTTGCGCTGTATGACGCGGGCAAGCTCGATGAGGCGATCGCAAGGTACAAGGCGGCGCTCGCCGTCGATCCGAATTACGCGACCGCTTCGTACGAGCTCGGCCTGACGCTCGCGGCAAAGGGTGATTACGCCGGATGCCGCGCGATGCTCGAGCCGGTCGCGTCGATCAGGAGCGCGAGTCAGCTGGGGGCGCTGGTCATGCTCGGCAACTGCCTCGACAGCGCCGGCGATCGGAAGAAGGCGATGGCGGTCTACCGTAAGGCGCAGGCGCTCGCGCCCGACAATCCCCGGGTCGCGTACGAGCTCGGCTCCGTGCTGTGGGACGACGGCAAGCTCGCCGAAGCACGCGAGCTGCTGAAGAAGGACGTGACGGCGCGTCCGAATCACGTCAACGGACGCTACGCGCTCGCGTCCACGTTCGAGGCGGACAACTTCCGGGTGCCGGCGGTGCTGGAGTATCTGCACATGCTGGCGTTCGATCCGGTCTCACCGCGCGGCAGGGCAGCGGCACAGCACGTCCGGGCGCTGCTCGACCTCGGCGTGGAGCGCAAGAGCGAGAAGAACATCAACGTGACGGTCGATCCGAATGCGCGCACGGAAGAGGGCGACTACAACGGAATGGCGATGGGGCTGGCGATGGCGTCCGCTGCGCGCATGACCGAGGAGAACGAAAAGAAGAGCGAGTTCGAACAGGTGCAGGAGCAGGTGGTCAGCGTCATCAAGATGTTCCTGGAGATGACGCCGGCGACGCAGAAGGACTACACGGCGGCCGCGCACCGGCCGTTCTTCGATTCGATGGAGCGCGCGGGCCTGCTCGAGCCGTACGTCGCGAATGCGTTCGCTGCGCTCCATCTCCCGGGCGCGGCGGAGTGGACGGAGAAGAACGCAGCGGCGATTCAGAAGTACTTCGACTGGATCCGTCCGCAGCGGGAGGGCCAGCCGGCGGTGATCATCCCGGTGTCGAAATGAAGGTCCTGATCCTGAACGAGCATGAGGTCGAGGAGCTCCTCACGATGGAGGAGTGCATCGACGTGATGGAAGACGCGCTCGCGGCGCTGGCGAATGGCGAGGTGGTGAATCCGCTCCGTCATCTGGTTCGCGGCGTCGATGCCCCCGGGATCCTCGGCCTCATGCCGGCCTGGCGCGGCGGGCAGACGCCGGTTTATGGCCTGAAGGAGGTCTGCGTCTTCCCCGGCAATCCGGCTCGCGGCCTCGACAGTCATCTCGGCGCGGTCCTGCTCCACAGCGGCGAGACGGGCGAGCTGCTGGCGATGGTGAATGCGGCAGCGGTGACGGCGATCCGAACCGCGGCGGTCTCGGCCGTGGCGACGAAGCTCCTCGCCCGGGAACACTCCTCGGTGCTGGCAATCATCGGCTCGGGCGTCCAGGCACGGACGCACGCCAAGGCGATCCCGCTGGTACGCAATATTAAGGATGTGCGGATGGTCAGCCGCCGGACAGGCGGATCGGTGGAAGAGGCGGTCCGGGACGCAGACATCATTGTTACTGCGACGAGCTCGAAGGAGCCGGTGCTCCGCCGGGAGTGGATCCGGGATGGCGTACACATCAATGCGGTGGGGTCGAGCATTGCGTCGGCACGCGAGCTGGACGGGGCCACGGTCGCGGCCGCCTCGCTGTTCGTCGACCGGCGCGAGTCGACAGTGAACGAGTCGGGCGACTACCTGTTCGCGCTTCGGGAAGGGGCGATCGGCGGGCCGGAGCATATCCGGGCCGAGATCGGCGAACTGCTGACCGGAGGCGCAAATGGGCGGAAATCGGAAACCGAGATCACGCTGTTCAAATCGCTCGGACTGGCCGTCGAAGACCTCGCCTCCGCGGCGTTTTTGTATGAAAAAGCGCGTCGTCTGGGGCGCGGAACGACGGTCGATTTCTAGTCCGGGAGTCCGGTAAAAGTGGCGGGATGGCGACGCTCCTGAAGGAGCCTTGGGCGACCAGCGCTGTCGGCCGTGCCGACCGGAATAGCGTTTTGGCTGATGCGGTTAGGCTGATTCCGGGCTTGACAAGTCCACCTCTCGCACGTAAAGTGCGCGGGTTTTCCCGTACGGGAGCTCCATTTTCGCTGTACGTGTCTTCAGAAGGATAAGGAATGCCAACGATCAACCAACTCGTCAGCGCAGGTCGTGAAGCGGTCAAGTACAAGACCAAGTCGCCCGCGCTGCAGTCGAGCCCGCAGAAGCGCGGCGTTTGCACCCGCGTCTACACCTCGACCCCGAAGAAGCCGAACTCGGCGCTCCGCAAGGTGGCGCGCGTTCGTCTGACCAACGGTGTCGAAGTCACGACCTACATCCCGGGCGTCGGTCACAATCTGCAGGAGCACTCGATCGTGCTCATCCGCGGCGGTCGCGTCAAAGATCTGCCGGGTGTTCGTTATCACGTCATTCGCGGCACGCTCGACGCAGTCGGCGTTGCCAAGCGCATGCAGAGCCGGTCCAAGTACGGCGCGAAGCGTCCCAAGAAGAGCTAGACCAAAGGGTTAGAAGACAATGCCGAGACGTCGTGAAGTTCCGAAACGCGAGATCCTGCCGGATCCGGTTTACAACAGCCAGCTGGTGACGAAGTTCATCAATTCGCTCATGTCCCATGGCAAGAAGTCCGTGGCGGAGCGGGTGTTCTACGGCGCGCTGAAGAAGGTGGAAGACCGGGCCAAGGATGACCCGATCAAGCTCTTCAAGAAGGCGGTCGACAACATCAAGCCGGCGCTCGAAGTGAAGAGCCGCCGTGTCGGCGGATCGAACTACCAGGTGCCGATCGAAGTGCGCCCCGTGCGCCGCACGGCCCTCGCGATCCGCTGGCTGATCTCGTACGCAGTCGCACGCGGCGAGAAGACGATGCAGGACAAGCTCGCAGGCGAGATCATGGATGCCGCCAACAACCGCGGCAACGCGATCAAGAAGCGCGAGGATACGCACAAGATGGCGGAAGCGAACAAGGCGTTCGCGCACTACCGCTGGTAGTTGGCAGTTCGTAGCTGGCAGTTGGCAGTACCCAGAAGTTCTCCAGAAGCAACTTTCCGTAGCTCCGTCTCGACCGGATAACACAGAAAACGTTCTGCGGTTCCGGACCGAGCAACGGGAAATGAACAATCGAGTGGAATTGCAGGGTCGGCGGCCGCTTTGCCGTCGTTTCCCCTGTGTTTGTTCGAAGGAAACATGGCACGTCAGGTACCTCTCGCAAAAACGCGAAACATCGGGATCATGGCTCACATCGACGCCGGTAAAACGACGACGACGGAGCGCATCCTTTATTACACCGGCCGCACGCACAAGATCGGCGAGGTGCACGAAGGCACTGCCACCATGGACTGGATGGTCCAGGAGCAGGAGCGCGGTATCACGATCACCTCGGCCGCCACGACCGCCTTCTGGGGCGACACACGAGTCAACATCATCGACACACCGGGCCACGTCGACTTCACCGTTGAAGTGGAGCGCTCGCTCCGCGTTCTCGACGGCGCCGTCGGCGTCTTCTGCGCGGTCGGCGGCGTCGAGCCGCAGTCCGAAACCGTGTGGCGCCAGGCCGACAAGTACGGCGTTCCCCGCCTCGCATTCATCAACAAGATGGACCGCATCGGAGCCAACTTCGAAGCGGTCGTGAATCAGATTCGCCAGAAGCTCGGCAAGAACGCCGTTCCTCTCCAGCTCCCCATCGGAGCGGAGGACAAGTTCAAGGGCGTCATCGACCTCGTGCAGATGAAGGCCCTCGTCTTCCATGACGAGACCCTCGGCGCGAAGTACGACGTCGAAGAGATCCCGGCCGAGCTGCGCGAAGAGGCCGAGCACTTCCGCGAGAAGATGGTGGAGTCGATCGCCGAACAGCACGACGAGCTGCTGGAGAAGTACCTCGCCGGCGAGTCGCTCGAGATCGGAGAGCTGAAGTCCGCTCTCCGCGAGGCGACGATCGCTCAGAAAATCACGCCGGTCCTCTGCGGCTCGGCATTCAAGAACAAGGGCGTGCAGCCGCTGCTCGACGCCGTGGTCGACTACCTCCCGTCTCCGGTCGACATCCCGCCGGTGAAGGGGATCAATCCGGACGACGAGTCGTTCATCGACCGTCCGGCAAACGACAACGCGCCGTTCTCCGCGCTTATCTTCAAGATCATGACCGACCCGTTCGTCGGCCAGCTGGCGTTCTTCCGCGTTTACTCCGGCCATGTCGACTCCGGCACGGCCGTGCTGAACACGACCAAGGGGAGCACCGAGCGCATCGGCCGCCTGCTGCAGATGCACGCGAACAAGCGCGAAGAGATCAAGGAAGTGTGGGCGGGTGACATCGGCGCCGCCGTCGGTCTGCGCAACGTGACGACCGGCGACACGATCTGCGACAAGAACATGCCGATCGCTCTGGAGACGATGACGTTCCCCGAGCCGGTCATTGCCGTCGCCATTGAACCGAAGACCAAAGTCGACCAGGAAAAAATGGGCGTCGCGCTCGCGAAGCTGATGCAGGAAGATCCGACGTTCAAGGTCCATACGGACCCGGAAACGAACCAGACGATCATCCGCGGCATGGGCGAGCTGCACCTCGAGATCATCGTCGATCGCATGGTGCGCGAATTCAACGTCGCGGCGAACGTCGGCAAGCCGCAGGTGGCGTATCGCGAAGCGATTACGCGTTCGGCGGATGCTCATGGCCGTTTCGTACGCCAGTCGGGTGGTAAGGGTCAGTACGGCGACGTCAAGATCCGCCTCGAGCCGATTACGGAAAAGGATTTCGAGTTCGTCAACGAGACGGTTGGCGGTTCGGTTCCGCGCGAGTTCATCAAGCCGACCGAGCAGGGCATCAAGGAAGCGATGGAGAAGGGCATTCTCGCCGGCTATCCGATGACGGGCATCCGCGCCGTGCTGTACGACGGCTCGTATCACGACGTCGACTCGAGCGAAATGGCGTTCAAGATCGCCGGCTCGATGGCCTTCCAGGAAGGCGCGAAGAAGGCCGGTCCGATTCTCAAGGAACCGATCATGGACGTCGAAGTCGTGACGCCCGAGGATTACGCGGGCGACGTGATGGGAGACCTCTCTCGCCGCCGCGGCAAGATCCAGCAGATGGACGAGCGCGGCGGGGCGAAAGTCATCCGCGCGCACGTGCCGCTGAGCGAGATGTTCGGTTACGCCACGCAGGTGCGCTCGATGTCGCAGGGCCGGGCGAGCTACACGATGCAGTTCCTGGCTTATGAGCCTGCGCCGCGGAACGTGGCGGAAGAAGTGATCGCGAAGGTTGCAGGATAAGACAGCTGA
>DATEZA010000214.1:0-4787 GCA_035255945.1 Thermoanaerobaculia bacterium | reverse complement strand
CCGGGGATCTGCGGCAACTCGATGTCGATGAGGACGAGGTCGGGTGTCGCGGTCGTGAGGACATGCGCGAGATCGGACACGCCGCCCGCCTCGATCGTCGAGAAACCCTCCTTCTGACAGAGCCGCGCGGCCTGGGAGCGGAACGAGACGTTGTCGTCGACGATGAGGATGGTCAACATGTTGGTGAACGCACTCTACGCCGTCATCCCGAGCGTAGTCGAGGGATCCGGGTGTGCGGTGGCGCGCTGCTCGCCGCCACCCGCCCAGGTCCCTCGACTACGCTCGGGATGACGGCGATATTTACGACGCTCTCAGCAGCTGCCGGTGCCACGACTGCTCGGCGCGCTTTTCCCAGCGGCCGCTGCGGATCTCGCCGAGGCGTTCGACGATCGTGTCGAAGACGACCGTGTGTGCGTCGCCGCGATCGCTGAAGCCGGCGCGCGAGGTCGCATCGACATGGCCGTCGCCGTGACGGAAGAAGACGCGGTTCGGATCGAGGATCTGCACGCCGAGCTCGGACTCGAGCTGCTTGAGCGTGCCGAACATCCGATCGATCGAACAGCCCGAGGTCTCGGCATCGCGATCGACGCCGATGACGAGGAAGCTGCCTTCGATCAGGTCGCGCGACGAGGTGATCGGATTTCCGTGCGCCGCCCATTGCGCGAGGAACGAATCGATGCGGTTGAGGAACTGCGCGCTCTTCGCTTCATCGAGCGCGGGCGAGATGCCGAAGACCCACACGCGTGCGTCATCGGGAAGGTTTTGAATCGCTGTCTGAGGCATGGTTTACACTCCGGATTCGTGAGCTTTGCACGCCTGATCGAACGATTCAAGCCGCCTGCCGATGCGAAGAAGCCGGAGCACGATCCGCTGCGCCTCGCGACGGCGGCGGTTCTGCTCGACATCGCGTACGCCGACGGCTCGTTCACGCCCGCCGAGGACGGCAACATGGTGGAGTACCTGCGCCAGGCGTTTCAGCTTGAGGAGACGAGCGCGCAGGCGCTGATCGAGGCCGCGTCCGAGATCCGCAACCACACCATCGATTACTTCGCGATCACGAATTACATCCGCAAGTCGATGTCGCTCGAGCAGCGCATCGAGATCGTGAAGACGATGTGGCGCATCGTCTACTCCGATGGCCGCCTCACGGAGTACGAGAATTACCTCGTGCGCAAACTCGCCGACCTCCTCGGCCTCGAGCATCACGTGATGATCGAGGCGAAGGTGGCAGTGCTGCGCGAATTGGGGATGGGCACGGCGTGATGGAGCGCGGACGTCTCGTCCGCAGTCGGCGGGCGTCCCGCCCGGCGACGACTCTGGTGATCGGGCGGGACGCCCGAGCTCCGTTTAGGTCAGCAGCGCGAAGCCGATCATCTTGTAGAGCAGACGCGCGCCGACATTCGCAGCCTGCGAGAACTGGGGATGGCGACGGCGTAATGGAGCGCGGGCGTCCCGCCCGGCGACGACTCTCGTGATCGGGCGAGACGCCCGCTCACTGCGGGCGAGACGCCCGCGCTCCGTTTACGTCAGCAGCGCGAAGCCGCAAACGCGCGCCGACATTCGCATACTGCGGGACGGCGTGATGGAGCGCGGGCGTCTCGCCCGCAGTCGGCGGGCGTCTCGCCCGGCGACGACTCTGGTGATCGGGCGGGACGCCCGCTCACTGCGGGCGGGACGCCCGCGCTCCGTTTACGTCAGCAGCGCGAAGCCGATCATCTTGTAGAGCAAGCGCGCGCCGACATTGGCATCCCACTCCGTCGCACCCGGCGATACCTCGCAGAGATCGAGCCCTACGATCTTCTTGCCGCTGCGATGGATCGCGCGCAGCAGGCCGATTGCTTCGTTCCATGACAAACCGCCGGGAACGGGAGTGCCGGTGCCGGGACAGAGCGTCGGATCGAGTCCGTCGATGTCCCACGACAAATACACGTGATTCGGCAGCTGCCGGACGATCTCGTCCGCGATCGCGGACCACGTCGCACCGTTTTCCTTGCGCACGGCAACGTCCGAATCGAAGTACGTCTTGATACGGCCCGCCTGCGATTCGATGAACGCGAGCTCGCCCTGTCCGACATCGCGCACGCCGACCTGCACGAGCTTCGACACGCCTTCCACGCGCGTCATGACGTTGTGAAAGATCGATGCATGCGACCAGGTGAAGCCTTCGTACGCCTCGCGCAGGTCGGCATGCGCGTCGAGATGGAGGATGCCGAGACCGGGATACTTCTCGGCGTATGCGCGGATGTTGCCGAAGGGAACGGCGTGATCGCCGCCGAGGACGACCGGCATGCGGCCTTCGTCGAGCAGCGTGCGCGCGTTGTCGTAGACCCAGGTGTTGACGCGGTCGCCGATGGCACTCACGCGATCCGCAAGGCGGCCGGTCTTCCGATCGACCACTCCACCCTTCTCGATCACCGGCTTTGCCATCTCCCGCGCCTCGGCGTTCCACCGCGCGAGCTTGCGCGAGATCGGCAGCATGGCGATACCGCGCTCGTACGGCTTGCCGGTCTCGCGATCGAAGAGGTCGACCTGGCGCGACGCTTCGAGCACAGCCGCTGGGCCGTGCGATGTGCCGCCGCCGTACGAGGTCGTCGCCTCGAACGGGACGGGAAGGATGACGACGTGCGATTCCTCCGGCGTGAACGGCAACCCGTAAATGCCGGAGCCGGAGAGGGCGGCGGCGTCGGGATCGAAGTGATTCATCGGTTGTTGGGTTGTTGGGTTGTTGGGTTGTTGGGTGAGGAGACCGGCAAGCGGCCAACAACCCAACAACTCAAGAACTCAACAACTGTCTAATCCATATCCATCGGATTCAACACCGGCGTGTCGTCCTTCTCGGCGCGCTGCATCGCTTCCTTGAATTTCTCATCGAGGATGCGCGCGCGGTCCTTCTGACTTTCGAGCTGTTTGTCGAAGCGCTTCGCCGCTTCGCTCTTCTGCGCCTCGAGCTTGGAGACCATCGCGTCGAACTACTCTTTCGTCGCCTTCTCTTTCTGTTTGTGCAGCAGCACTTCGCCGCTGATGCGGTCGACGACGATCAGCGTGTCGCAGCAGGGACAGGTGATTTCGAAGTTCGCGGCCATAGTGCAACTAATCTACCGCAACGCCTGCTCGAGGTCTTCGACGAGATCGTCGGGATGCTCCAGTCCGACCGACAGCCTCAGCAGATTCTCCGGAGTCGTCGTCGCCGGACCTTCGCTCGACGCGCGATGCTCGATCAGGCTCTCGACGCCGCCGAGGGATGTCGCGCTGATGAAGAGCTTCGTCTTCGAGACGACGGCGAATGCGGCGTCGCGGCCGTCGCGCACGCGGAACGAGAGCATGCCGCCGAATGCGGACATCTGGCGTTTCGCGATTTCGTGTCCGGGATGCGATGAGAGTCCGGGGTAGTGCACCGCTTCGACCTTCGGATGCGTCGACAGGAACTGTGCGACGCGCATCGCGTTCTCGCTGTGCACGCGCATGCGCGCGGCGAGCGTGCGGATGCCGCGCAGCACGAGCCAGGAGTTGAACGGCGACGCGATGGCGCCGATGAGGGAGCGGACGTGCTTGACGTGTTCGACGAAGGGCGAGGTCTCGGCCTGGCCGTTCGACAAGCTGAGAGCTTGTCGTACACCACGCAGTGCCTGCGCGCAGCCCTTGCCCACTTCACCGAAGATCACGGCGCCGCCGGCGACGTCGCTGTGGCCGCCGAGGTATTTCGTCGTGGAGTGCATGACCAGATCGGCGCCGAGCTCGATCGGGCGTTGAAGTGCCGGCGTCGCGAACGTGCCGTCCACCGCGAACAACGCGCCGTGCTCGTGCGCGAGCTTCGCCAGTGCGGCGAGATCGCAGATCTTCATCAGCGGATTCGATGGCGACTCGGCCCAGAGCAATCGCGTGTTCGGACGCATCGCGCGTTGCACTGCGTCGAGGTCTTCCATCGCGACGAGGTCCGAGGTCAGTTGCCACTTCGGGAAAAACTCGCGCGCGATCACGCGCATCGCGTAGTAGCTGTCGTCCGGCAGCAGCACGTGCGATCCCGGCTCAAGCGCCTGGAGGATCGCGGACGCCGCACCCATCCCCGATGCGAATGCGAGTGCATGCGAGCCTGACTCGATCGATGCGAGCGCCTCCTCCAGCCGCGACTGCGTCGGATTCGATTCGCGCACGTAGATGTGGCCGTGCAGCGGCGTCGAATCGGGCGCGTGCTCGAAGGTGGTGGAGAGGTGGATGGGCGGAGTTACGGCTGAGGTCGCAATGTCCGGACTAGCTCCCGCATGAGTCGCTTTGGTTTCGAATCGCATGACGCGAGGATAGTAAAATCGAGCCTCCCTCATGCGCGCTTTCCTCATTCGCGTCGGCCAGATCGCCGCGACGTTCGCGTTGTTCTCGATCTTCAACGCACTCGCGTTTCACTTCGAGATCGAGCCGGGCGTTTCGATCCTCTTCCCCGCCACCGCGATCGCCATTCTCGCCTGCATGTCGTTTGGATGGTGGGCCGCCATCGGCGTCATCCTCGGCACGATCGCCACGCCGTGGAGCGAGAACGCGGGGCTGCGGATGCTCGTCGTCAGCGGCGTGATCAGCGCGATCGAGGGGATGATCCCGTGGCTCGTCTTCCGCGCGCGCCGCGACCTCTCGCCCGATCTGCGCGACATGCGCTCGCTGTTCGCGTTTCTCGCGTTCGGCACGGTGATCAACACCGGCTTCAGCGCGATTGCGGGCAATCTGCTGATCGTCAATCATCCGGCCGGCGTGCATCTCGTCCGGCACGAGGTCTTCGTTTGGTGGATCGCCGACTTCAC
>DATEZA010000213.1:0-2893 GCA_035255945.1 Thermoanaerobaculia bacterium | reverse complement strand
GGCGTCAGTCCGGAGTCGTGGAGAGACGGCCTTCGGGAGTACCTGTCGTTGCGTACATGAGGAACTCCACGTTCCCCTCCGCGCCCTTCACCGGACTCTCGATCACGCCCTTCACATCGAGCCCGAGCTCGCGCGCGAACGTCACGACCGACTCGACCGCTTCGCTGCGCTTCGCTTCATCGCGCACGATCCCGCCTTTGCCGACATCCTTCTTTCCGACTTCGAACTGAGGCTTGATCAACGCGACGAGCTCGCCGTCGAGAAACTTCACCACCGCGGGCAGGATCAGTTTCAGCGAGATGAATGACACATCGATCGACACGAGCTCGATCCGTTCGTCGAAATCGCTCGCCTCGAGATGCCTTGCATTGATTTTTTCGCGATTGATCACCCGCGGATCGTTTCTCAACGACACATCGAGCTGCCCGTAGCCGACATCGATCGCATAAACCTTGCGCGCGCCGTTCTTCAGCATCACATCGGTGAAGCCGCCGGTCGATGCGCCGATGTCCGCACACGTCTTCCCATCGACGCCGATCCCGAACTCCCGCAGCGCGTGCGCCAGCTTCATCCCGCCGCGTCCCACCCACGGATGCTCGAGCTCCTCCACGCGCAGCTCGTCGTCGCCCGCGACGCCGGCTCCCGCTTTGTCAACATGTTGACCGTTGACCAGAATCCGCCGCGCCATGATCAACGACTGCGCCTTCGACCGCGTCTCCACCAGCCCGCGTTCGACGAGAGCGACGTCGAGGCGCTGCTTGCTCATTCGTTGACGAGGACGAAGCCTTCCTGCTGGAAGTGATGGTCGTTGGTGAGGATGTGGGTGAGGCCGAGATCGCGCATCACGAGCATGGACATGCAGTCGACCAGCGAGTAGTGCTTATCGAGTCGCTTGCCGTACAAATCGACAGCTCGCGAAAACAACCGGCGATCTGCCTCTACAACCGTCATACGGCGCATGACGTCGCGCACGATGCGTACGGCAGCCGCGCGTTGCTCCTCATCGCCACGTGAAACTGCCGCAAGGAACTCGGTCAGCACTCCGTCATGTGAGATGAGGTCAGCACTGCCGACTGCCCGCTCGAGCCGAAGCGCCTGCCGGTGATGCGAATCGAATGGATCGAATTGCGCGACGAAAAACCAGGTATCGATGAAATACGGCCACATTACTTGGCAGTGACGTGGCGGCGGATTCCATACACCGCCTCATCGATCTCGGTCGAATCGGGCAGCTTTCGCATCGATTCCTCAGGTATGTCCTTCGTAACCTCACGAATGAGCTCACCAAGCTCGCCGAGCGTCATCGGCGTGTTCAGATCGAACGCCTCCCGCGCCCGTTTCGCGATCCCCTCCGTATGCAGGTCGTACTGCGCGCGAAGCACGTCCTGTGCGCCGTGGTGCACGTACTCGTCGGGAATACCGATGCGGTGGAACTGCACGTTCGTGAGGCCGAGTTGCTCGCAGCGCTCCATGACCGCGGAGCCGAAGCCGCCTGCCAGAGAGCCCTCTTCGACGGTGATGATCTTCGCGCCCCGTTTGCAGAAACGCCGGATCAGCTCATCGTCGAGTGGCTTGATGAAGCGCGCATTCACGACCGCGACTTCGATCCCTTCCTTCGCCAGCAACTCCGCAGCCTGGACCGCGGGCCACACTTCGTTGCCGATCGCGAAGATCGCCGCCTGCGGGTTTCCCGGATCGCGCAGCACTTCGCCTTTGCCGATCGGCAGCGACTGCAGCTCCGCGTCGAGTTGCACGCCGCGGCCGTTGCCCCGCGGGTAGCGCAGCGACGTCGGGTGCCCCGTCTCGAATGCCGTCTTCAGCATGTGGCGCAGCTCGTTCTCGTCCTTCGGCGCCATGCAGATCATGTTCGGGAAGACGCGCAGGTACGCCATGTCGTAGATGCCGTGATGCGTCGGGCCGTCCTGGCCGGCGATACCGGCGCGATCGAGCGCGAACACGACCGGCAGATCCATGATCGCCACGTCGTGGAACACCTGATCGAACGCGCGCTGCAGGAATGTCGAGTAGATCGCGGCGATCGGCTTCATCCCCTGCGTCGCCATGCCGCCGCAGAACGTGATTGCGTGCTCTTCCGCGATGCCGACATCGAACATGCGATCGGGAAAAGCCTTCGCGAACTTGTCCAGCCCAGTGCCCTCGGGCATCGCGCCGGTGATCGCCACGATTTTCGGATCGCTCTTCGCCAGCTCGATCAGCGTGTCCGCGAACACGCCGGTGTACGACGGCGGCTGCGGTGACGACGGCTTCTTCGCCTCGCCCGACGGCACATCGAACGGCGTCACCCCGTGCGACCAGATCGGCTTGTTCTCCGCCGGCTCGTAGCCCTTGCCCTTCTTGGTGATGACGTGAATGAGCAGCGGGCCGTTGTAGTCCTTGTTCTTTTCGAAGATCTCGAGCAGCGCGGGGAGATCGTGACCGTCGTACGGCCCGAGGTACTTGATGCCGAGCTCCTCGAACAGCGTGCCCGGCACGACCATGTTCTTCAGCAGATGCTCGACATCGTGCGCGACCTCGTGCAGCTTGCCGCCGACGAGCGGGATGCGATCCATCACGCCCTTCGCCACATCCTTCAACTGGTTGTAGCGCTGGCCTTTGATGATCGAGTTCAGGTAGCCCGACATCGCGCCGACATTCGTCGAGATCGACATGTCGTTGTCGTTCAGGACGATCAGCATCTTGCGCTTGAGATGACCGGCCTGGTTGAGCCCTTCGAGCGCGAGTCCGCCCGACAGCGCACCGTCGCCGATGATCGCCACGACGCGGTAATCCTCTTTGCGGAAGTCGCGCGCGACGGTGATGCCGAGCGCGGCCGAGATCGAGGTCGATGCGTGGCCGGCGTTGAACACGTCGTACTCCGACTCCTCGCGTTTGC
>DATEZA010000212.1:0-10700 GCA_035255945.1 Thermoanaerobaculia bacterium | reverse complement strand
CAAACCCCGCGATCGGGCGAGACGCCCGACCGCTGCGGACGAGACGTCCGCGCTCCCAACGGTGCCCTACATCACTCGTCGATCAGTGCGGCGTGGGCAAAGTTGCCGATCACGGCCGGCTTGATGTGCCAGATATCCCGCGCATACTCGCTGATGGTCCGATCGCTCGAGAACTTCCCCATCCGCGCGATGTTGAGCAGCGACTTGCGCAGCCACGCGTGACGATCGCGATACGCCTCATCGACGCGCTGCTGCGTCTCGACATACGACGGCAGATCGGCGAGATGCACGTACTCGTCGCGCGTGCCGAGGACTTTCGCCAGCAGCGGGCGGAACAGATCCTTGTCGCCGCGGGAGAAATGTCCCGATGCGATCGAATCGATCACGCGCCGCATCCACGGGTGCTGCCCGAGGTAGTGCTCGGGACTGTAGCCGTCGGTCGTCAGCGACGCGACTTCGTCCGCGCGCAGACCGAAGATGAAGATGTTCTCCTCGCCCACTTCGTCGCGGATCTCGATGTTCGCGCCGTCGAGCGTGCCGATGGTCAGCGCGCCGTTGAGCGCGAGCTTCATGTTGCCGGTGCCCGACGCTTCCTTCCCCGCCGTCGAGATCTGCTCGCTCAGCTCCGCCGCCGGAATGATCGCCTCGGCCAGCGTCACGCGATAGTCGGGCAGGAAGACGACGCGCATCCAGTCGCGCGTGCGCGGATCGGCGTTCACGATCTCGCCGACGCAATGAATCAATCGAATGATCAGCTTCGCGATGAAGTAGCCCGGCGCCGCTTTGCCCGCGAAGAGGAACGTGCGCGGCACGAGCGGCTGCTCGCCGTCTTCGACGATGCGCCAGTAGCGATCGATGATCTGCAGCGCGTTGAGCAGCTGCCGCTTGTATTCGTGAATGCGCTTGACCTGCACGTCGAACATCGAGAGCGGATCGATCGGGACGCCGGTCAGCTCTTTCGTCAGCCGCGCGAGCGCGACTTTGTTGCGGCGCTTCACCGTCTCCAGCTTGTCGAGGAGCGAGGTGTCGTCGACGAACAGCTCGAGCTGGCGCAACTCGTCGAGGTTGCGGATCCACCCGTCGCCGATCTGCTTCGTGATGAGACTGGCGAGCGAACGGTTCGCGTGCAGCAGCCAGCGGCGCGGCGTCACGCCATTCGTCTTGTTGTTGAAGCGATCGGGATAGAGCTTGACGAAGTCGGGCGCCAGCGTCGTCTTCACCAGTTGCGAGTGCAGCTCCGCAACGCCGTTCACCGAATGCGATCCCGCCATCGCGAGATTCGCCATGCGCACTTCGCCGTTCTCGACGATCGAAACTCTCGACGCCATCAGCGGATCTGCGGGGAATCTCCGCTCGACTTCCGCGACCAGCCGCCGATTGATCTCAAGAATGATCTGCGTGTGCCGCGGCAGCACGGCCTGCATCAGCTCGAACGGATACCGCTCCAGCGCCTCGGGCAGCAGCGTGTGATTTGTGTAGCCGAGCGTGTCGACGGTCATCGGCCACGCCTGCTCCCACGGGATTTGATGCTCGTCGACGAACGTGCGCATCAGCTCCGCGACGGTGAGGGCGGGATGCGTGTCGTTCATCTGAATCGCGTTCTTCGCCGCGAACTGATCGAGCGATTCGTGCCGCTCGAGGTAACGGCGAATGATGTCGCGCACCGCGCACGCGACGAGGAAGTACTCCTGCAGCAGCCGCAGCTCGCGTCCCGACTGCACTGCATCGCTCGGATAGAGGATCTTCGAGATCGCCTCGGTGTTGATCTTCTGCTGCACCGCGCGGATGTAATCGCCGGAGTTGAAGATGCCGATGTCGAATTGATGCGACGCGCGCGCGGAAAAGAGGCGCAGCACGTTGACGGTCTGGCCGCCGTAGCCGACGACCGGCATGTCGTGCGGCACGCCGACGATCACCCGATAACCGACCCACGACGGCGAGTACGCGCCGGTGCGGTCATGCGTGTGCTCGATCTGTCCGTAGACCGGCACGAGCACCGCTTCGTCGTGACGCTCGATGAGCCACGGCGTCGGCTGCTCGAGCCATTGATCGGGCTGCTCGACCTGCTGGCCGTTTTTGAACTCCTGGCGAAAGAGTCCGAATTCGTAGTTGATGCCGTAGCCGAATCCAGGCAGATCGAGTGTCGCCATCGAGTCGAGGAAGCACGCCGCGAGGCGTCCGAGGCCGCCGTTGCCGAGCGCGGCATCGGGCTCGAGTGCGGCAAGCTCTTCGAGATCGGCGCCGAGCTCCGTCACGACCGTTTTCGCTTCGTCGTAGATGCCGAGGTTGGTGAGGTTGTTCCCGAGAGCGCGGCCCATCAGGAACTCCATCGAGAGGTAGGAAAGGCGCTTCGCGTCCTGCTCGTTGTAACGGCGCTCGGTCTCGCGCATCGCGTCGAGCGCCGGGCGGCGGACGCCGTTCGCGAGTGCAGCAAATCGCTCGTGCGGCGACGCATCGCGCCACGCGCGGCCTTTCGCGAAACGGAGGTAGGCCTCGATCCCTTCGCGGAGATGAATGGCGGGCTGGCCGCTGGAGACTGTGCGCACCATGCGTAGTCGGTCCTGAGTGTAGGACAAGCTCTCCAGCTTGTCCCGGCTTGTCGTACACCGACAAGCTGAGAGCTTGTCGTACACTCAGCCTCGGGAGGAGGGGCTTGCGATCGTTCGCGCGATCGCTTCCTCTCTCGTCACCCGCTCGAAGTAGCCAAGATCGCGCCGGATCGCGCTCGTGTCCGTCGCCAGGTCGTAGCGCCAGACGAACGGGAGCGGCGATTCTTTCACGATGTTCACGCGGCCGCCGAGCCACTCGACCCAGTCGAATTCCGTCGGCGCATCAGATTCGCCGACGTTGTACGTCTTGCCCGCCGCACGCTCATCCATCGCCGCGAGCGCGATCGCATCGGCAACGTTCTCGACGTAACCACGCGTCCAGCGCCAGTGCGATTGCGGATCGCTCATCGATACGATCGCGCCGATCCACTCGCGCATGCGCGCATCGCCGGGGCCGTACACCGCAGGCAATCGCAGAATCGTCCCGCCGCGCTCGCGTACGACGTTCTCCACGAGGATCTTTTCGTAGTCGCCGCCGTACGGATACAACTTCGACCGCAGCGGCGACTCCTCGGTCATCGGCGCATCCGACTCACCGCTCTCGACGCCGCGCACACGATCGTATTGCGCATAAACATCCGCGCTGCTCGCGACCACGATGCGCCCTTCGACATTCGCGATCGCGCGCGCATCGCTCTCGGTCATCGAACACATATCGACAATCGCATCGAATGAGCCGCGTGCCTGCGAACGATCGGCGTGGACGTGCGAAGCGTCCCCGCATTTCGTGCGATGGAGGACCGTGACCTCCGCGCCGCGCTCGCGCAAACGCCGCACCACATGCGGCCCGATGAACCGCGTGCCACCGATAACGAGGACGCGCATGCGGCAAGTGTAGTGGAGCGCGGGCGTCCCGCCCGCACTCGTCGGCCGTCCCGGCCGGCGAGCGAGACGCTCGCCGGCTGCGGGCAGGATGCCCGCGCTCCTAACCCAACAAATCCTCCAGCTCGTCGCGCGAGAACTGCTTCACCAGCGACGGATCATCTTCGCGAATCATCTCCGTCGCCAGCCGCGCCTTACTGGCGATCAGCTCATCGATCTTCTCCTCCACCGTGTGGCGCGTGATCAGTTTGATCACCTGCACGCCTTTGTTCTGGCCGAGGCGGTGGACGCGGTCCGTCGCCTGATCTTCGCGCGCCTGATTCCACCAGCGGTCGTAGTGGATCACCACCGAGGCGCTGGTCAGATCGATACCGAGGCCGCCGGCGCGGAGCGATGCGGTGAAGACGCGGCATGCGTCGTCATCGCGGAAGCGCGCGATCTCGGCGCCGCGCTCGCGTGTCGAGCCTTTGATCGATGCGAAGCCGATCTCGCGCGAGGCGACATGCTGTTCGATCAGCTCGAGCATCTTCAGGTACTGGCTGAACACGACGACTTTCAGTCCGCTCGACATGCACTCGTCGAGCAGCTCCGTGAAGAGCTCCCACTTGCCCGAGGTCGCGTTCTCCGCGAAGCCGCCGCCGGCCGATGCCGGGTGATTGCAGATCTGCTTGAGGAAATTCAGCGCGGCGAAGACGTGCACGTAGGAGATCGTCACGCCGCCGCGGAGCTGCATGCGCAGCGGCTTCGCGCGCGATTCCATCACCTTGCGATAGATCGCGCGCTGATCATCCGTCAGCTCGCAGTAGCGCTTGTCGACGATCTTCGGCGGCAGTTGCGTCAGCACCTGCTGCTTCGTGCGGCGCAGCACGAACGGACGCACGAGGCGCTGCAGCAGCTTGCGATCGTCTTCCGCGTCGCGCGGCAGGTAGCCGGGAACGACGAAGTCGAGCAGCGCGTGCAATTCGCGCTCGTGATTCTCGACCGGCGTGCCGGTGAGGCCGACGGCGATCCGTTTGTCGATCGCGCGCAGCGCCTGATGCGTCGAAGTGCCGGCGTTCTTGATCGTCTGCATTTCGTCGAGCACGAGCAGCTCGAAGCGGCGGCCGCGGTATTGCTCGAGCCGCGCGCGGACGATGCCGTACGAGGTGAGCTCGATGTTCGCGTTCGGGACGTAGCGCTTCAATTTCTCGCGCCAGTGATCGAGCACAGAGGTCGGGCAAACGACGAGGACCTTCGCGCTCGGATCGGTCGACGTCACCGCTTGGATCAGCGCCATCGCCTGATGCGTTTTGCCCAGGCCCATGTCGTCGCAGAGCAGTCCGCCGAAACCGTTCTGCTGTAGGAGCCAGAGCCAGTGGTAGCCGGTCTGCTGGTAGCCGTAAAGATCGAGGCCGGTTGCCGGCGCGTCGGTCGAAGTCTGCAGCTCGTCGTACATGCGGAAGACCGGCTCGCACGACGGATCGCCTTTGAAAAGTGCTTTGCCGCGCAAAGTCGCGCGGATGCGCAGCAGCTCCATCTTCGTGTACGGCGCGGTGTGATCGAGGCAGGCGAACTGCGGATCGCCGATGTCGATCCAGACATTGCCGCGAATCAGCGCCGTCACGCCGTCCTTGCGCGCCTTTGCGATCTCGGCGGCGGTGATGCCGTGCTCGAAGGTGATGGTGACGTCGAGCAGATCGCGATGCGGCGGCGCGAAGTCGAAGATCACGTCGCCGTCGAGACGCACCGGCTGCGCGTTGCGGACGCATTCCGGCGCGAGCTCCGGCGGCATTTTCGCCAGCTCGCCGCGATGCCGTTCGATGAACGCGAAGACATCCGCTTCGCCGATCCGCTCGCGCGCGCCGAAGAGCGGGCGGTCGTCATCGACGAACATCGCCGGCAGCGGATTCACCGCGACGAAGCGCCGTCCGATGAGCACGTATTTGCCGAACTGCGGCAGCTGCGCGCGAACGTGCACCGCGCCGCGATCGAGCACCACCGGCGTGAAGGTGAGCGAGCGATCGTCCGCGATGTCGATGCGCAGCGATGAGTCGGCGGTGCCGGTCTCGAAATCGCGCGCGATGGGGATGATGTGCTCGACCGCCGCATTCGGCAGCGCGAGGTCGTCGAAATAGACCTGCGAGTCGCGCAGCTCGATCTTCGGCGCATCATCCGCGATGAATTTCGATTTCGCCCAGCGATACCAGGGCGAGGTCTCCCATTGCAGCCGCGCGCTTCCTGACCCGCGCTGCAACAGCGTCTGCTCCGCCTCGGTCAGCACGTATTTGCGCAGCAGCTGTTCGCGCGGATCCGAATCATGCGCATCCATCATCCGGCCGTCGGTGAAGCACGCGAATCCGACGTTGCGCCACACGCTCGCCTCGAATCGCTCGCTCTCGCCCGCGGTGCGCGCGACGAGCATCGCGATGTGCCGGCAGAGATCGTTCGGCTTCAGCGCCGGCGCGCACGTGCAGCGCGCGCTCGTCACGCGCGACGGCTCGAGCACGACCACCGGCGAGAAACTGCGCCGCTCGTTCTCGACGACGTACGCGGTGTACGCGCCGCGAAAGAAAAGCGGCTGCCGGACCTGCAGCTTCGAGCCCTGATTCTGGACGGCGGCGAGGGTGGCGGAGGAGAACGCGGAACGGAAACGATCGGGGATCATCGGGGGCGGCGTAGTTTAACGTGTGCGGCCCGTGGCCTACCGCCGCGCGGCGAGTTTCTCTCCCTCATCGAGCAGCCGATCGAGATCCGCGCGCCGATAAACTCGTCCCTGCGCGATGACCGCGTCGATCTTCTGCGCGTTGCGGATGTCGTCGAGCGGATTCGCATCGAGCAGCACGAGGTCGGCGAGCTTCCCTTTTGCGATCGCGCCGGTATCGCTGCCGAGGACGCGCGACGGATTGATCGTCGCCGCCTGCAGCGCCTGCATCGGCGTGAGCCCCGACTCCACCAGCAGCACGAGCTCGTCCTGCAGCGTGAAGCCGGGCACGCGCGGTCCGGAGATGTCGCTCCCCGCGAGCAGCGTGACGCCGCTCGCGTTCATCTGCCGCACAGTTTCCTTGTATTCGTTCAGCTTCCGCGTCAACTGCTTCGCTTCATCGGCGGTGAACACCGGCGGCTTCCGCACCGACTTCGCAACGTACTTCAATCGCGGATCGCCCCCTTCGAAATAGCGATACGCGATGAGCGTCGGATCGACGACTGTGCCGTTCTTCACAAATTTCGCAAAGAGCGCGTTCCCGTGCGTCGCGCGCCAGTCGCGCATCGCATCCGGAAAATCGGCGCCCTTCGGCAGTGCCGCGGCGAACACTCCCTCGAACAATGTCTCGACGTGCTCGATCGTCGCCTGTCCCGCATCGCTCGCCTCTTCCGGCGTCACGCTCATCGGCACGTGTCCGACGACGCGGATGTCGAGCTTCTTCGCTTCATCGATCAGCGCGAAGTACGACTCGCGCTCCATGCGCCGATGCACTTTGATGAAATCGACGCCGACCTGCTTCAGCGCCCGCGCCACGCCTCGCGTCGCCTCGGGTGACCCCGGCACCAGCTGATATTTGTTGAACGACCTGCCGTTGAGGATCGGACCGGCGCGATAAATGCGCGGTCCGGCAAGCACGCCGCAATCGATCTTCGTCCGCCATTCGTCGAGCTCGCGCAGGTCGCTGCCGAGATCGCGGACGCCGGTCACGCCGTTCGCGAGCAGCAGCGGGAGCGCGCTGTCGGTCGTCCAGCTGAGATGCACGTGCATGTCCCAGAGGCCGGGAATCAGGAACTTGCCGCGGCCGTCGATGACCTGCGCGTCTTTCGGGATCTCGACACTCGCGCCGATGTCCGCGATGCGGCCGTCGCGGATCACGACGCTGACATCGCGCAACGGCGGACCGCCTGTCGTGTCGATCACCGTGACGTGCGTGATGACCGCGAGGACGATCGCGATCAGCTTCATGCGCCCGCCGTCATCCCGAGCGTAGTCGAGGGACCCGGGGCGTGGGCGGCGCGCCACCCGCCCGCACAGGTCCCTCGACTACGCTCGGGATGACGTTTCATTGGCTCGCGACGTCGACGATCGCGGCGATCGCTTTATCGAGCTGCTCGCGCGTGTGCGCCGCGCTGATCTGGCAGCGCAGCCGCGCGTGACCCTGCGGCACGACCGGGAAACCGAAGCCCGACACGTACACGCCGCGCTGCAACAGCTCGCGCGACATGCCGATCGCTTTCGCGGTGTCGCCGATGATGATCGGCACGATGGGATGGATTCCTTCGCGGACCGTGATGCCTTTCGACGTCAGCTGCTGGCGGAAGTACAGCGTGTTCTCGCGCAGACGGGTGACGTAGCTCGGGTCTTTCTCCAGCAGATCGATTGCGGCGAGCGATCCCATCACGACGGCGGGCGGCAGCGTGTTCGAGAACAGGTACGGGCGCGACTTCTGGCGGAGGTAATCGACGAGCACTTTCGGTCCGGTGGTGAAGCCGCCGTGTGAGCCGCCGAGCGCTTTGCCGAGGGTCGAGGTGTAGGCGTCGATTTTTCCGAAGACGCCCAGCTCTTCCGCGGTGCCGCGGCCGGTTTTGCCGAGGACTCCGGTGCCGTGCGATTCATCGACGACGAGGAATGCGCCGAATTCGCGCGTCAGCTCCACCATCTCCGGCAGCGGCGCGAGCGAGCCTTCCATCGAGAAGACGCCGTCGGTCATCACGAGCTTGTTGCGGGCGTCGCGCGTCGCTTCGAGCGCACGGCGGAGGTCAGCCATGTCGCGATTTTTGTAACGCTCCTTGCGCGCTTTCGCCAGACGGATGCCGTCGATGATCGAGGCATGATTCAGTTCATCCGAGACGATCGCGTCCTGCTCCTGCGCGATGGTCTGGAAGAGTCCTTCATTCGCATTCCAGCACGACCCGTACAGGATCGTGTCCTCGGTGCCGAAGAACTGCGCGATGCGCTCTTCAAGCTCGCGATGAATCGTCTGCGTGCCGCAGATGAAGCGCACGGAGGCGAGCCCATAACCGTAATCGCGTTCGGCCTTCTCCGCCGCTTCGATGATCGCCGGGTGATCGGCCAGCCCGAGGTAATTGTTCGAGGTGAGCATGATCACCTCGCCGAAGCCTTCGACATCGACGACGGCGCCCTGCGGCGACTTGAGGGGGAGTTCTTTCTTGAGGGTGCCGGCCGCGGACATCTGATCGAGCTCGGCGGAGAGCGTCTGAAGGAGTGCCATGAGGCGAAGATAGCATCGGCAAGGCGACGCCGCGATCACTTCCTCTTCCGCCGCTTGCGGCTGCTTGCGCGCTGCGAAAGCGCGCTTGCCGCCGCCGTTTTCGCCGCTTTGCTGTAACGCCCGTCGCGCAATACTTTGCTCGCAGCCTTCGCCGCTCGTTTTCCTGTTCTACGGCCAGCCATCGCTTGCTCTCCTTACGAAGTGTGCTGCGCATACACGCAGAGCTGCCAGGCGATACTCGCGTTATTCGTCCGGGCGAGTGCGTTGCGTCGAATGCCGAATCCGAGTTTTGACTTAGATATGCCGGGCATGTGTAGAGCGCCATAGCCGACCTCCACAAATACAGACACCACCAGAGCCGAAACGTGCCGGCCTTCCCTGCTATCTGCCTATCGGGTTAGACGTTAACGCGCGCGGCCAGGGCCTACGTGGCTACGGCACGCGGCGCACGGCCTGCCTGCATGTGAGGCGCGCGATGTAGGCCGCGCGCCGCCGTCACGCTTGCGCTGAATAAGGCGGCTCGGCCCCCGGACCGAAGCCCGGTGCTACCTTGAGTTAGCCCGCTATTCTTCCGAGAAGTAGTCAGAATCGATTTTCTTGACGTGATAAGTAGCTACGGTCGTCACGCCGACCTCAAAGTCCATCATCAGTTCTGAAAGTTGCTTGCCGTCGATGAGAACAACTTTCGGATCGATGTGCGCAACGTATTCGCGGGCTTCGGCTGAAAATGCGCCAGTCGTGAGAAAGACGCCCTTGCGCGCACGCCTGCCATGCAATGCACCGACAAAACGCTGGATCTCTGGACGACCGACCGTTCCTTCCCAGCGTTTGGCTTGTAGATAGATCATTTCCAAACCAAGCCGATCCTCACTGATGGTGCCGTCGATTCCTTCGTCGCCGGCGCGGCCGATTGCCCTTCCGGCCTCCCGCCTAGAACCGCCATAACCCATCTTCAAGAGTAATTCGACTACTAGCCGTTCGAAAGAGTCAGGCGGCGCCGCCTTCACCCGCGTGAGGATTTCGCCCGCGAGCTCATCGCGCATCTTCGAATGTGCGTCCTCTAGTTGCTCTTCTGGCGTCTCGAGATCTGATTCTCCGGCCGCGGGTTCGACGACAGCGAGATCTCTTTTCCGCTCGCGAAACGCATTAAATTCTGGAAATTGCTCTAGAAACTTAATGTCGATACGTTCTGGAGGGTGTCGCAGCACTTCCCGGCCCCGCTCTGCGATACGAAAGTGACCTCTTCGAGGCGATTCCAATACACCGGCTCGCGTAAGATAGACCTTAGCCCATGCGGCCCGGTTTGCGAGGACGGTCTGACGCCCGCTCGGTAGCAACTGAGAGACATCCGTCGCGGGAAGGCTGAAGTGCTCCGCGAGCCAATTTCGGGATTCAGCGAGAGAGTGCTCTTTCCCGTCACTGGCGAGGCGAAGCATCGGAAGCATCAGCGATTGGAAATCAGGGACGGGCACTTGGGAAGTCTAATCCCCCAGCCGACATTTCGCGATCATCAGGCATTGATGAGGGCAGGGGTTCCCTGCCGCTTCGATCGTCGCCGCCGTGAGGCGGCTCCTTTGCCGCTCGGCCTATTAACAAAGGCTTCGGCCACGAGGCCACCGGCGGTATACGCTTCCCCTGCCGGAACGACTGGCCCATGACGCGCAGGGCCGGGCGAGGGAAACGTAGGTCTGCGAAAGCCGTTGTGCTAACGGATCAGAGGTTCACCTGCGCGGCCAAGGCCTGCGTGCCGAAGCCGCAGCGGCGCACGGCCTGCCTGCATGTGAGTCGCGCGATGCAGGCTGCGCGCCGCCGTCCGGCTTTTGACTTCATGAGGCGGCTCGGCCGCCGGGCCGCGACAGGTGCTACCTCGAGTTAGGCGGCCGACAGGACAGAAACCGGATAGCGCCTAAACATGTCGTCGTTTGTGACAATAGTAAGGTCATGACGCAATGCTTGACACATAAGCATTCGATCGAATGGATCGCGGTGATGTTGTGGCAATGCCAGAACACCCGACACATCGCCAGCATCCAGGGTCAGACTCGCGATGCGATGGACAACCCGGCGATCTTCA